>JBBARD010000026.1:10234-11897 GCA_040399965.1 Methylocystis sp.
AGGCTTCGTCCTCGTCCTTTTCAGCGCTCGCCAACTCCAGACTCCGATGCTTGTTTATCTGACAAGGCGGTCCTGATATCATTTCAATCATTCGGGACCAAAGCCAGCGACATGGCGAAGGCCGCCGAGACAAGTGATGCCGAGACGGGTATACAGCGCTAACCCTTTACTGGAGATTTCTCGTGGCCTTGATGCGATGGTTTGTTTTTGTCTGCGCCATGGCTCTGTCCACAGGCGCGCCGGGCGCACTGGCGAAGTCCGCCAATAGCCGAACTCCTTCTGCCGCTTCCCAGCCCCGCACCCCGACTGACGACACGGCGATCCCTCTTCCGAAGGACCTGATTGACAACAGCGATCCCTTCGACGCCGGGCCGTCGTCCTCGGCTGATGGCGGATCGCGTTACTTCAGGCAACAGCAGAATTTCCGGGAACAGGACCCTGTGAGAGATCAGGAGGGCGATCGTATTATCCGCCAATTCGAATAGTCTCGAAGATGCAGCCAATGACCTGCGACGGTGAGCTTACTGCGGTTTGAACGTTTTCAATATCAATTCTCTGTTGAAAAAAAATTCCGCAAGCGGATTTCGCATTCGCCCCTGCGCCAACTTCGATATTCTGCCTCTTGCGTCGAGTTAACTGATTCTTCGCCTGCTCCCTGAGGAAACAGCTGAGACTGCTTGCCCCATCGACCCTCCGGGTAAACCTGCGTCTGTTGAGTTTGACGCCAATGCGCCGCAAAAACAGGTTCAGGTCTGGATCACTGCATTTTCTGTTTTCGCAAGAACACGCTTTTCAAGGCGATCTGATCAAACATGCATTTTGATGTCGAGCGTTTCGTTTTGCGCGCTGGCCGTGCGTGTTGCGACGCCATCGCACAGGCGGGCGAACGCTGGCTTGATTATTCATTGACGCCATTATCGATAACGGGCGCCAGGCAGGCGTTGTGCGTCACCCTTGCTCTCTCATTGACTCTGAGCGGCTGCATGATGGTCGGACCGGACTATCAGACCCCAGAGGCCCCTGTTGCGGAGAAATGGCTGGGCTGGAGTGAAAGGCCGGGCAAGAACTCGCCCGACCTTCGCGCCTGGTGGCGCATCTTTCACGATCCGGTCCTGAACAAACTGATCGACATCGCCAGCGAGCAAAATCTGACGCTGATGAGCGCCGGAGCGCGTGTGCTCGAATCGCGGGCGCAATTGGGCGTCGCTGTGGGCGAACTTTTTCCGCAATCGCAACAAGGGCAGGGGGGCTTAAGATATCAGCGCATGAGTCAGGCGGTGCCGCTCGGCGCCGGCGGCGCCTCCAATGCTTTGAGAAACTTCTGGCTCGACGCGCTGAATATGCAGGCAGCCTGGGAAATCGATATTTGGGGCAAGTTCAGGCGCGGCGTCGAATCGGCCGACGCCGCCTATCTCTCGTCGATCGCTTCCTATGACGATGTGCTTGTTACCCTTCTGGGCGACGTCGCCTCGACTTATGTGGGGATTAGGGTTCTTGAAAAGCAGATCGCCATCGCGAGGGCCAATGTTACGCGTCAGCGGGAAGCCGCACGTGTCGCGCGCGATCGTTATGAGGGTGGCGCGGAGTCTCTTCTCGACGTGCATCAGGCCGAAAACATTCTGGCCAATACCGAAGCATCCGTTCCGCGATTGCAGATTCAGCT
>JBBARD010000026.1:11997-31230 GCA_040399965.1 Methylocystis sp.
CCGAAAACATTCTGGCCAATACCGAAGCATCCGTTCCGCGATTGCAGATTCAGCTCAACAAGGGCCTCAACGCCCTGCGCGTGCTTTTGGGCATGCCGCCGCAGTCGCTGGACTTTTTACTCTCCAGAGAGAACGGTCGAATCCCGCAGCCGCACGGCAAAGTGTCGCTTGGGCCGCCAGCGGATCTGCTGCGGCGGCGTCCAGACATCAGGGCGGCGGAAATGCGCGCCATGGCGCAAAGCGCCCAGATTGGCGTCGCCAAAGCCGAATTGCTGCCAGCTATCAGCATCAGCGGCAATTTTGGCGGGGTCGCCAGTGACACCAACGGACACCACCTCGGCGAGGTGGTTTCGCCGGTAGGCCAGGCCTTCATGCTCGGCCCGTCCTTCAAATGGAATGTGCTGAATTACGGACAAATCACCAATAATGTGCGATTGCAGGACGCTAAACTTCAACAATACCTTATCGATTATCAGAATGCCGTGTTACGGGCGCAGCAGGAAGTCGAAAATGGCGTCTACACCTTCCGATTGTCTCAAACCGAAGCCGCTTTTTTACAAAAGGGCGTCCGCGAGGCGGAGGGCGCAGTAAAAATCGCCTTGCTGGAGTATCAGCAAGGGACGCGGGATTTCAATACGATGCTGAACGCGCAGCAATATGTCTACGATACGGAGAACAGCTATGCGACTGCGGCCGGGAACGTCGCCAGCGGCCTCATCATGATTTACCGAGCGCTCGGCGGCGGGTGGCAAATTCGCGAAGGCAAGCCATTCGTGCCCGAAAAAGTCGCACAGGAAATGAACGCGCGCACCGATTGGGGCGCCATTCTGGCTCCCGACGGGGCGACTCCAACACAAACGACGGGCGAATTGCCGGCTCCGGAAAATGTCGGCCCTCTGATCCGCTGGCCGGATTGGTGAGAATGAAGCAGGACAGTCGCGCATGAAAGCCATAACCGTGATCAAGAGAGCCGAAAGCTCGGCAGCTTTGCTGCGTTTAATCATTGAGTTATGTCTGGGCCTAGCGCTTTTCTTCGCCGGTTCGGTGGGGAACGCTGCGCCGACGATAACCGCCGAAGATAATCGGAACGACATCATCCAATCGGATCGAAGGCGGCAGATCGCCGGGACGGCGCTCCCAGGCAAAGACGCGCCTGCAGCACCGGTGAAAACCGATACCCCAACCGTTCAGGTCGCCTTTCCAAGAAAGCAAAAGGTCGGGGAGTTTGTCGAGCTGACCGGCAATGCGCAATCGCCCAACCATGTTGATCTTGTTGCGCGCGTCGAGGGCTTTCTGGAGAAAGTGCATTTTAAGGATGGTCAAATCGTCAAAAAAGGCGACCTTCTTTTCACCATCCAACAAGAGCAATACAAGGCCCAGCTGGCGCAGACGCAGGCGCAAATTCTTGCCGAACAGGCGGCGCTAGAACTGGCGAGACTGGAGGCGGCGCGTTACGCCGGGCTGCGCAAGAAAGGCGCCGCCTCGCAGGTCATCGTCGACAGATGGCAATTCGAAACGAAAAAATCCGAGGCCAATATCGCGGGTTTACGCGCGCAAGAAGAGATCGCCAAACTCAATTTAAGTTACACCGAGGTGAGAGCGCCATTCGATGGCATGATGAGCAACACCTATCTTTATCCCGGCGCAACAGTCGGCGCCGCCGGACAACGCGCGGTCCTGGCCGAAATACAGCAAATTAACCCGATCTACGCCGTCGCCAATCTCAGCGAACAGGAAGTGCTGTCGATCAGGAAAAATATCGGCCCGATAAATTACGCCACGCTTATGAGCACGCCGATTGAAGTCGGCGTCGCGGACAACGCGTCCTTCCCATATCGCGGCCATCTGCAATATGTGGCTCCGGCGATAGACCCTAAAACCGGCACTCTGTTTCTAAGAGGCGTTTTGGATAATCCGGATCGCGCCATTCTACCGGGTTTTTTTCTGCGCATCCGTATCCCCAAGGGTAAGGAGAATCCCGGCGCACTGCTTGCGCCTGACCGCGCCATCCTCTCGGACCAGACCGGTCGTTATGTTCTGGTGTTGAATGAAGAAAACATCGTCGAGAAACGCGCCATTCGTCTGGGGGATCTTGTCGGCGATCTGAGAGTCGTCACGACTGGACTCGGTCCAGAAGACAGAATCGTCGTTGGCGACCTGTGGCTGGCTGCGCCTGGCGCCAGGGTTAACCCCAAACTCGTCACTCTCGGCGAGTAAGGAAACGGACAGATGCTGTCGAAATTCTTCATCGAGCGTCCGGTACTGGCCAACGTTTTGTCTATCGTTCTCGTGGTTCTGGGCGTCGTCGCTGTTTTTAGTCTTCCTGTCTCTCAATATCCCAATATCGTTCCGCCAACAGTCATGGTGACAGCGCGTTATCCCGGCGCCAGCCCGCAGACGATCGTTGACACGGTCGCACTGCCGATCGAGTTGCAGGTCAATGGCGTTGACGGCATGTTATACATGCAGTCGACGGCTGCTGCTGATGGCTCCTATCAGTTGATCGTCACCTTCAAGATCGGCGTCGACCCAGATCAGGCGCAGGTCAGGGTGCAAAATCGTATCTCCAACGCTCTCGCCATGTTGCCCATGCCCGTGCAATCTCAGGGCGTGACGGTTATGAAGCGCTCTACAGCGATGCTCGAAGTCATCACGCTGGAGTCGAAGGGCGGAACCTATGATTCTTCTTTTTTGAGCAATTACGCCACGATCAATATCGTCAACGAACTGGCGCGTTTACCCGGCGTGGCTAACGTCACAGTTTTCGGCGCCGCCAAATACGCCATGCGCGTGTGGCTGGACCCAAGAAAACTTTATTCCTTTGGACTTGTCCCGCAGGATGTAATCAAGGCGATCAGTCAGCAGAGCCAACTCGTGGCCGCTGGACAGGCGGGTATGCCGCCGGCGCCAGCCGATCAAAATTTTCAATACACTGTCGATATTCTGTCGCGTTTCGATGATCCAGCGCAGTTTTCCGAGATTATCGTCAAGGCGCAAAACAGCGACGGAGGCCGACTGGTCAGGATAAAGGACGTCGCCCGCGTCGAGTTGGGCTCTCAGAACTACTCTCAGCAATGCAAGATCAATGATCGGCCGGCTGGATGCGTCGCCATCTTCCAGACCCCCGAAGCAAACTCGCTTCAGGTCGCTACATCCGTCGAAAAGAAAATGACGGAATTAGCCGCGAGATTTCCCGGAGACATTCAACATCGCATTCCGTTTGACACCACCGTATTCATCAACGACTCGATCAATGAGGTCTATCATACGCTCTACGAAGCCGGCTTTCTCGTATTGATCGTGATCCTCTTTTTCCTGCAAAATTTCCGCGCGACTCTGGTGCCTGCGACAACCGTGCCGGTAACAATCATCGGAACATTCGTCGGCATGTATGCGCTGGGTTATACAGTCAACCTCTCGACCTTGTTCGGCATCGTCCTCGCCATCGGAATTGTCGTCGACGACGCCATTGTGATCGTTGAAGCAGTTAGCAAATATATTGAAGAGGGCCTCTCTCCCCACGATGCCTCGGTGCGCGCCATGGGAGAACTTTTTGGTCCTATCATTGGCATCACGCTGGTCTTGATGGCGGTATTTTTGCCGGCGGCGTTCCTGCCGGGATTGACTGGTAAAATGCTGGCGCAATTCGCTATCGTTATCGCCACCACCGCGCTAATCAGCGCGCTCAATGCCGCAACCTTGAAACCAACTCAATGCGCTCTCTGGCTTGAGAAGCCTGTTGCGCTGGAAAAAAGAAACGCCTTTTACAGAGGCTTCAACAAAGCCTATGACTATAGTGAAAAATATTACATCAGTCTTGTCCACTGGACCGTTAGCCATGCGGGCCTGGTGGTCTTGACAGGACTGGCTATCTCGCTGGGCGGAATTTACGGGATCGCCCGGTTGCCAACCGCCTTTATCCCGATAGAGGATCAGGGATACGCCATCGCCGCCGTTCAATTACCCGAAGGGGCCGCCCTCGGTCGCACCGTCGAGTCGCTGAGTCGCGCCACCGAACTTTCCCTTCATACGCCTGGCGTAAAAGATGTCCTCACCATCGCCGGGATTTCGGTGGTCGAAAATAACGCGATACGCGCCAATGTTGGCGTCAATTTTGTTATCTTCGACGAATTCGCCAGCCGTCATCAACACAGGGATCAAGATCTGCTCGGCATGATCACAGCGCTGCAAAGAAAAATGGACGCGCTTCCCGATGGCCGTGGGATTATGATGCCGCCCCCGCCTATTCAAGGCATTGGCAATGCTGGCGGATTTCAGATGCAGGTGAATTTGATTGGCGGGAGTTTCGATTACGCAAAACTCGGGCGAGCAACAGACACTCTTATGGTTGACGCCAAGGGCGATGCAAAACTTCAACGAGTGAACACCACTTACAAACCCTACGCTCCGCATGTCGAGATGACGATTGATCGCGTTCAGGCGGAGTCTTTGAAGGTTTCCGTTGGCGACGTGTTATCGACGCTGACTTCCTATGTCGGCTCCAGCTACGTGAATCAATTCAACAAGTTCGGTCAGGTGCTTCAGGTCTACGTGCAGGCGGACTCGCAACACCGCTTGCAGCCAGAGGATCTCCTCAAACTGTATGTCAGAAGCCAGGATGGTAAAATGGTTCCCATCGAGACGTTGGCGCATCTCGCTCCGTCGAGCGCGCCGGCGCTGATCACTCTGTACAATCTGTATCCTTCAGCCATTATTGTGGGCGGACCGGCAAAAGGCTTCAGTTCCGGCGACGCCATAAAGGAAATGGAATCGATTGCAGCGAAAACAATGCCTGGCGATGTCGGCTATGAATGGACGACGATGGCCTATCAGGAGAAAATCACGGGCAATTCTCTCTATTATGCCTTTGGGCTTTCGGTATTTCTGGTCTACCTCGTCCTCGCCGGGCAATACGAAAGCTGGATTTTGCCCCTGGCGGTCATCTCTGCGGTGCCGCTCGGTCTTGTCGGACCCGCGCTCACCCTGACCGCAATCGGCGTCGATAATAATCTTTATGTGCAAATCGGGTTGATGCTATTGATCGCGCTTTCTGCGAAAAACGGCATTTTGATCGTCGAAGTAGCGCGCGAGTTACGCCTGTTGCATGGCAAGCCAATTGTCGACGCAGCGATTGAGGCGGCCCGCGCCCGTTTCCGGCCGATCCTGATGACATCGATCGCCTTCATCCTCGGCGTTGTGCCTTTGGTGATTGCAACGGGGGCAGGGGCCAACGCCCGACGTTCGCTCGGCATGAGCGTATTCACCGGCATGATTTCATCGACATGCCTCGCCGTGGCGCTTGTTCCTGCGTTCTTTGTCATTCTTCAAAACTGGGATGAGAAACGCAAGAAACGATCAACTCCAGCTCAAGGATCGGCGCAACACAGTCCATGATATCATGCGCATATCGAGAAACGCGTGACCGGCAGACTGATAGACAGCCGCTCGGCTTGTGATCCGGCCGAAAATTCTGGAACCGCTCGGCGCATTTCCCGGTCTGATTGAAGCAGACAAGGGATCGGGTCGATGTCTTTCGCGATTTTTTTTGTCAAAGCTTTTTCAACTTCGGCGCACAGCGCTCTGAGGTCAGACATGTTGTGTCTGACTCATTCCTGCGATTTTTTTTCTTTCATCTTGGCGTCGATCCATAGCGCCTCCATCTCCTCAAGAGTGGAGGCGGCGAGGGTTACGCCGCGTCCGACAAGTTCGTTTTCGATATGTCGGAATCGCCGTTCGAATTTAGCGTTCGCACTGCGCAACGCCTGTTCTGGATCCACCTTCGCATGTCGCGCCAGATTGGCGATAACAAAGAGCAGGTCGCCGATTTCTTCGGCGAGCGCCGGGGTCGCCTCGGCGCCGGGAGATTGAAGCTCGGCGGCGACTTCTTCTGTCTCCTCGCGAATTTTCGCCAGGACCTGACTCGCGTCGTTCCAGTCGAAGCCAACCGTCGACGCCTTTTTCTGAAGTTTGACTGCTCGCGTCAGGGCGGGCAGGGGCAGGGGAACCCCCTCTAGAAGACCGTACGTCTCGGCGTTCTTACGCTGCTTTTTTTCCTGAGCCTTGATCGCCTCCCATTGCAGGGCGACGTCATCGCTCGTCAGCTTTGAACCTTCGCCAAACACATGCGGATGCCGGCGCACAAGCTTGTCACAGATTGATTTTACGATTTCCGTAAAGGAGAAAACGCCAGATTCCTCCGCGAGGCGCGCATGAAAAACCACCTGCAACAGCAAATCGCCAAGCTCATCGCGCAGATCGTCGAGATCGCCGCGTTCGATGGCGTCGACGACTTCGTAGGCTTCTTCGATCGTGTAGGGCGCGATCGAGCGAAAATCCTGCTCAAGATCCCAGGGACACCCGATTTTTGGCGTTCTCAACGCCGCCATAATGGCGATCAATCGATCGATTTCGCCAGACATTGATACGCCGCCTCTTAAAGCAATAAAAAACGCCGCGTTCCTTCGTGGAGCGCGGCGTTTTAAATGAGCATGATCGCCTAGTTTGTGGCGATCGACAGCGCTTCGCGGCCCTTCGGCGTATCGACAACCTGCATGGTCACCGGCTGGCCTTCGACAAGCCGGCTGACGCCCGAGGGCGCGAGGATGGAGATATGGACGAAGACATCCTTGCCGCCATCGTTCGACTGAACGAAACCGAAGCCCTTCGTTTCGTCAAACCATTTCACAGTGCCGGAGACGGGCACGGCGGTCGACGGATCGGGCGCCTGACGACGCGGGCGAGGGCTATCATAGCCGCCGCCTCCACCGCCGCCGCCAAAGCCTCCGCCGCGAGGCGGTGGGGGCGGAGCGCGCTCAGCGGCGCCTTCCAGATCGACGCTCAAAACACGCGCAACCTGTTGACCCTTGACCGAATTTGTAACCTGCACCTCAAGCTTGGCGCCGGGCGGGAGCGAGTCATAGCCCGCAGCCTGAACAGCGCCAATGTGCAGAAAGGCGTCCCCTGTGCCGTTGCTGAGTTCGACGAAGCCGAAGCCTTTGTCGTTTTTGAACCATTTTACGATGGCGTCGACGGAAGGACCTTCCACCTGGGGAAAGGACGGGGGGGAATCAAAACCGCCGCCGCCGAAGGGCGATCTGGGGGCGCGATTCTGCCGGGGTGCGTCGTATCCAAACGGGGCGTCATCGTCAAAGCCGCGCTTGCGGGGACCCCGGAAATCTTTACCTTTGCTCATTTTACCTGCTCGTCTCAGCCATTAACGGCAAGACCTCCATGCCCCAATCGCTTACGCTCATGCAAAAGCTCGGACTGCGCAACCGCGTCCGGTCTAATAGGATGAGATTTGCTTTTTGAATGCCATTCAGTCCCGCGCGAACGGCAAGAACATAGCAGAATTTTGAATCTTGTATCGGGAAATTTTCGTCGGCCACGCCAAAATTTTGTTCACTGGCAGAGCCCCAAAGGCGAAAGGCGCGACTTGACCACTTGACAGGGAGAGAGTGCACAGGCGTTTCGCATAATCGATATTATGGAACCTATATCTCTATCCTGAGGCCGTCATGGGCCGGAATCACATTCTCAGGCAATATTGAAGCAAGCGCTTCGTAATCGAGATCCACATGCAGGTCCGTCAGGATCGCCCGTTTCGCTCCAAAGGCTGCGACAAACTCCAGAGCCTGTTCGACGTTCAAATGCGTGCCGTGTCTTTGATAGCGCAACGCGTCAATAATCCAGAGATCGAGATTTTCGAGAAACTGAGTGCTTTCTGGCGGGATGGCGTTCAGATCGGGCGTGTAGGCGATATTGCCGAAACGGAAGCCGAGCGCGTCCATATCGCCATGATCAAGACGGAATGGCATCGCCTCGACAGTGCCCCCCGGCCCCTCGATGGTTACAGGTCGACCCGGGCGCAGCCGATGCTCAACCATCAGCGGAGGGTAAAAACTCCCCGGCGGCGTTTCAAAAATATAATCAAACTTGTGCGCCATGCGCCGGGAGGTCGGCTCGTCCATATAGGCGGGGATGCGCCTCCCGTGCTGGATCACCAGACCCCTCAGATCGTCGATTCCGTGAGTGTGATCAGCATGCGGATGAGTGTAGAGGACGGCGTCGATGCGCGTCACCTGCGCGTCAATCAATTGCTCGCGAAGATCAGGACCAGTGTCAACAAGTATCTGGGTGGCGCCAGCTTCTGGCGCGCCCGTCTGACTGCTGCGCAGGAGGATCGAGCAGCGACGGCGACGATTTTTTGGATTGTCAGGATTACATTTGCCCCAACCCTGCCCGACCCGGGGCACGCCGCCGGAGGAGCCGCAGCCAAGAATGGTGACTTCATAGGTCATGCCGCCGTCTCCAGCGGCGGCATTTTTGTGAATAATCGCATAGCGTTTTCGGTGGTGATCCGCGCGATCTCCGCCTCGCTGACGCCCTTGATTTCAGCAAGAACCCGCGCAGTGTCGGCGACAAAGGCCGGCTCATTGCGCTTGCCGCGGTGCGGAACCGGCGCCAGGAACGGCGCATCGGTCTCGACCAGAAGCCGCGATAATGGCAAAGCTCGGGCTGTCTCTCGCAACTCGGAGGAATTTTTGAATGTCAGCACGCCGGAGAAGGAGATGTATAGTCCCAGTTCAACAGCGGTTTCGGCGAGCGCCTTTCCGCTCGTGAAACAATGCAACAGGGCTGGGAAGCTCCCCTTCCCCATCTCTTCTTTCAGGATTGTCGCGCAATCGTCGTCAGCGTCGCGCGTGTGAATAACCAGTGGCAACTGGGTCACCCGGGCAGCGTCAATATGGGTGCGAAAAACCCGCTGCGACACCGACCGCGGCGCCTTGTCGTAATGGTAATCGAGCCCGGCTTCACCAAGCCCGACGCATTTCGGATGAACGGAAAGAGCGACGATTTGCTCGACGGTCGGCTCCTCTTCTTCATGTGAATGATGAGGATGAGTTCCAACTGTAAAATAAACGTTTTCAAACTCTTCTGAAATAGACTTGATGCGATTTACGCGCGAGAGATGCGTCGAGATCGTGATCATCCGGCCGACTCCGCGCGCCGAGGCGCGCGCAATGATTGCGGCCTGTTCGGGAGCGAAATCAGGGAAGTCGAGATGGCAGTGGGTATCGATCAACATCGGATCTTGGTTCCTTACCGGGCCGGGGGAAAGGCAAGCCAGTCGCCGCCAGAGCAAATCATGCTGTTCGACGACCAGACGCCCGCGCCGCCGCCATTATCGACGCGGCCCTGTATGTGCCCGACAGCGCCAAAAGCATGGATCGTGATGGTCACTGACCCGCCTGGCCCCAACTCGCCTGTCGCGGTTCCGGGCAACCCCTCCAGTCGCTCAAGTCGACCGCCCCGGACATGGGCGATGAGTCGCCTATGTTTCACCGGGCAAAGAAAGCTGTGACACCGCGCCTCGATAACCCAGTTGCCGTCCTTGTCATTGGCGGCGGGCGCTGTGGCCGCGCGCGCCGGTTGCGCCCCAACGCCGTCGGTAAAGAGCGCGAGGGTCGTAATGGCGATAAGCGCAGCTAGGGCTGTTTGGGCCATGGTTTTTTCCGAACCGCTCCTGCGCTAATTCGCAGAAAGCTCCTCATCAATATAGCGCGGAAACACCGGCGCCGGCGTCGGCAGAGGCGCGCCCGGCTGGAGCGCGTTCGACGGTGCGGCATGGCCGAAGTCTCGTTCATCAGGGCCCACGCCGAGGAGGTCGAGCAATTTGCCTGAGGCCTCCGGGATGAAGGGCTGCAGAGGGATCGCCAGTCTCCGGAGGGTTTCGGCAGTGACATACAGCACGGTCTCCATCCGCGCCGGATCGGTTTTCTTTTTCGCCCAGGGCTCCTCGCCGGCAAAATAACGGTTCGCGTCGGCGACGACCCGGAAAATTTCGGCCAGCGCCTGATGGGGCGCGAAGTCCTGCATCGCCGCGCGCGCCGCTTGCAACGCGCCTGCGGCAAGATCGAGGATTTCGAGGTCGGCGTTGAGCAACGAGCCAGGCTTCGGGACAACGCCGCCGCAGTTTTTGGCGATCATGGAGAGCGAACGCTGGGCAAGATTGCCAAGATCATTGGCGAGGTCGGCGTTGAGTCTGTTGACAATCGCTTCGTGAGAGTAATTGCCGTCCTGGCCGAAGGGAATTTCCCTCAGGAAAAAATAGCGCAACGGATCGACGCCATAGCGCTCGGCCAGATCCAGCGGATCGACGACATTGCCGACGGACTTCGACATTTTCTCGCCGCGCGAGAACAAAAATCCATGAACGACAATCTGGCGAGGCAAGGGCGCGCCGGCCGACATCAGGAACGCCGGCCAGTAGATGGCGTGAAAGCGGGTAATGTCCTTGCCAATGACATGCGCGTCAGCGGGCCAGAAACGCGCCCGATCGCTCCCCGGATCAGTAAGCCAGCCGGTGGCGGTGATGTAATTGGCGAGCGCGTCCACCCAGACATACATTACATGATTAGCAGTTGTTTCAGGATTGGCGGGGATCGGAATGCCCCAGTCGAAGGTCGTCCGCGATACCGAAAGATCGGAAAGTCCCCGCTTCACGAAGGCGACGATCTCGTTACGGTAATGAGCCGGCGTTATGAAGTCGGGATGTTTCTCATAAAGCTCAAGCAATTTGTCGGCGTAGGCGGAGAGACGGAAAAACCAGCTTTCCTCCTCCACCCATTCGACCGGCGTGCCGGTGGGCGCGAATTTCTTGCCTTCGCGCTCGGTGAGTTCGCTTTCGTCGTAATAGGCTTCGTCTCGAACCGAATACCATCCGGAATATTTGGAAAGGTAAAGGTCGCCGTTCGCCGCCATCCGCCTCCAGATTTCCAGAACTGTTTCCTTGTGACGCGCCTGCGTGGTGCGCACGATGTCGTCGGCGCGAGCGTTCAGCGCCTCGCCCATGCGAGCGAATTGCGCAGCCGTGCGGTCGGCCAGCGCCTGTGGGGTGATCCCTTCCTTCTCTGCGGTGCGTTGCATTTTCTGGCCGTGTTCGTCCATGCCGGTAACGAACAGCACTTCATGGCCGTCGAGCCGCTTCCAGCGGGCGAAAGCGTCGGTGGCGATCCGCTCATAGGCGTGACCGATGTGGGGCGCGCCGTTCGCATAAGGAATGGCTGTCGTGATCAGGTAGGCAGGGCGTTTCGACATGCTTTTGATCTAGCGCGCTTTCGCTGCTCGGAAAAGCGGCGCGCAGCATAATTGGCCAGTTCTTTTTTAACCTCTTTTCCGGCCTGCCCTTCTCCCCTGTGCTTCGTTAGCCTAAGGTTGCCGGGATCGAACCCGGAGCGCGGGCATGAGCGTCAAAGGGGCCTCAGACAAAACTACCACGCCGGGCGACATCGCCCGCCGCATCCGCGCTAAAAACGCTGTGCGCGGGGATTTCTGGCGCCGGGAGACATTCACATTACCGCGTCCGGAGGCCCGCGCTCGCGCCCGGGAGTGGTTCGACCGCTATCCGAAGGCGGCCTATATGACCGAAATCGAATTCTGGCGCGAACTCGACGACGACCGTATCGAGTTCACCATCCGACGGCTGCCCAGCGCCGACTGACGACAACTCAATGGCCGATGGCGAAAAAACCCAGAGGGCCGGCGGCCAGCAGGCCCCAGGAAACCACGCCAATTACGCCGCAAATGATATTTGCCGTGACGTTTTCGATTTCGGCTTCGTTTTTCATTTCCCGTCTCCCTGTCTGGCGCTCGTCGATAGTTAAAGACTAGCTGCGGGCGATTGATGCGACTGTGCGCCTGCGCACATGGCCCTCGCCCTCCCACTCTCCCCTCAAGTGAAAAGGGAGGGGCCGCAGACGAACCGGATGAGGGGATGGAAATGTGTTAGATACGACCAAACCTCCGGAGGCTGACCGCCAATGTGGCGCGCGATGATCGAAACCGCCCTGCTCTTTCTGGCGCCCTTCGTCGCCTATGCCCTGTTTTATCTGCTGCGATGGCGCTGGCCCTTTGTCGCCGAACTTTGGCGGGGACGTGTCGTCTCCTGGCTCGTATTGGCCGGGCTTCTCGCCGCCATTGCTGGCGTTGTCGCGCTAGGTCAGATGCGGCTGCGACAGGGCCCCTGGACGCCGGCCCATGTCGAGAGCGGCAGGTTGCAGCCTGGTCGGTTCGAATGAACGACGCCGCACGCCTGCTCGACGATCCGCGCCTCGCAACCCTCTTTGCCGCACTGGCGACGACCGGCGCGGAGACGCGAGTCATTGGCGGCGCCGTGCGCGACGCGCTCTATGGTCTGCCGCCGCATGAAATCGACCTCGCCACCACCGCCCTGCCCGACGCCGTGATGCGCGCCGCCGCCGCCGCCGGCGTCAAGGCCGTGCCGACAGGGATCGAACATGGCACCGTCACGCTCGTCGTGGCCGGCGCGCCCTATGAGGTAACGACGCTGCGCGAGGATGTCGAAACCGACGGCCGTTACGCCAAAGTGCGCTTCGGCGGCGATTTCGAACAGGACGCGCGTCGCCGCGACTTCACCGTCAACGCCCTCTCGCTGACGCCGGACGGACAACTTCACGATTACGTCGGCGGCCTTGACGATCTCGCCGCGCGTCGCATCCGGTTCATTGGCGACGCCGCGACCCGCATCCGCGAGGACTATCTGCGGGTGCTGCGTTTCTTTCGCTTCAACGCCTCGCATGGCGCCGGGGACTTCGACCGTGAGGGTTTGCGCCAGTCCATCCTTGCGCGCGCGCAACTGACGCGATTGTCGCGCGAGCGGGTCCGCGCCGAACTGCTGAAACTGCTGATTGCGCGGCGGGCGCCCGAAGTCATGCGCGTTATGTCTCAAGTCGGGGTCATCGAGGTCATTCTCGGCATGGGCAATCCAGCGCGACTGGAGCGACTCGCCGCATTCGAGGCGACGCAGGGGAAAAAGCCCGACGCGATCCTCAGGCTGGCCGCCTTTGCCGTTCTGACGGTAGAGGACGCCGAACGACTGCGCGACCGTTTGAGGCTCTCGAATGACGAAGCCGCGCGACTGGCTGCAGCGGCGCGCGCCATGGAAGCGCTGCACGGGATCGAGTTCCCGCCGCCGGTATCCCATTTGCGAGAAATGCTATTCCTCTGCGGCGCCCGCGCCGCCCGAGACGCGCTGGCGCTGGCCTTCGCCGCCAGCGGAGCGACGCCGGCCGATTCGCGCTGGCGCGAGGCCGCCGATTATCTGGAGAACACGCCCGCGCCGGTTTTTCCGCTGAAGGGAACAGATCTGATCGCGCGCGGTCTGTCGCCGGGAAAGAACCTTGGCGCGACCCTCAAAGCCTTGCAAAAAGCCTGGATCCGCGCCGGTTTCCCACGCGATCCGGCGGTTTTACAGGCGCTCGTCGACAGCGCGACGGGCGCGGGCGACGGACGCTTCGACCCGTGACGCGCCCGGCGCCTTCACAAGCGCGTCATACTGCCTATAAATTGTATTGACGTCGCAGGAGGCCTTCATGGACCTCGCGGTCTATGGGGCCCTTCTCGAAGAAAAAGAGAGGCAGGCAGCGTGACCGTTCACTTTCGCCAGACCGTTTCGCCCCAGTCTTGTCCCGCGCTCGTCCTTAACGCCGACTATCGCCCTCTGAGCTATTACCCTTTGTCCTTGTGGGGCTGGCAGGATGCGATCAAGGCGGTGGTGCTCGACCGGGTGCATATCGTTTCTGAATACGACCGCACCGTCAAAAGCCCGAGCTTCGAAATCCGACTGCCCTCGGTCGTCTGCCTGAAGGAATATGTGCGCCCGGTGCGGCACCCGGCGTTTACCCGCTTCAATGTCTTCTTGCGCGATCGTTTCACCTGTCAGTATTGCGGCGCGCAGGACGAGTTGACCTTCGATCATGTCGTGCCGCGCTCCAAGGGCGGCGCGACAACATGGAACAATGTCGTCGCCGCCTGCTCGCCCTGCAATCTGCGCAAGGGCGACCGTCTGCCTCACGAAGCGCACATGACGCCGTCGCAGAAGCCTTTTCAGCCGAGCGTTACCGATCTGCATCGCAACGGCCGGATGTTCCCGCCCAATTATCTCCACGAAAGCTGGATGGACTATCTATACTGGGATACGGTGCTTGATCCCTAAAGCCCCGCGCCCGGAGACAAGATGCTGCGCCGTCTGCTGGTGATGGTCTTCGCTTTTCTGACGGCTTCGTGTTCCGGGGTTCTGGCGCTCGCGCTCCTGGTCCTGCTCGACCCAACGACGCGCGAAACGGGTTTCGTTGTTGCGTTGAGCGGGATTTTTCACATCCTCGACGCGGCGATGCAGGATGGCGACCCCGCCAACCTCATCGAGGGGTTCTTGGCCGGGACGCGCGCCATCGCCATCGCCGTCTGCGTCGCGCCCCTGGTCTTCGCCGCCGTGATCGGCGCGGCGATGGGTCTGCGCGAGATCGCCTGGTATTCTGGCGTCTGCGGCGTGCTTGCCGGAGCCTCGCCCTGGATTGCGCGCGCCGCGCTGGGGCTGGATCAGGCGCGAGAGGCGAGCCCGATCGAGACGCGGATTGCGCTGCTGTTTTTCCTGACCGGCGCTTTTACCGGCGGGCTTTACTGGTTGATCGCCGTTCCAAAAGCTCCGGCGACCCGGGATTAATATTTCTTGCGCATGCCGCGCCGGTCGCCGCTATGCAGCCAGTAGGCGTAGACGAGACCGGCAAGAAAAACTCCGGCCAGCATGGCGGGGGTGAAAAACGTCAGCTTGCTCCCGACGACAAAAGCGAAACGGGTCGTGCGCCGGGCGCCCGAGGGCTCAATCACTGTGAGGAAGGCGGCATAGCGTCCGCTCTCGGCGTAGTCATGATCGATGACGACGGCGCCGCCGGAATAGACCCGCGCCGGCGCGAGGGCGACTGTCGAAGCGGCAAGATCGTCATTTTCGTCCAGCGGGCCACCGGCCTCGCGCACGACCCGCGCCTCAATAGGCAGTTCCCGCAAGCGTTCAGCGATCAGGTCGACCGTGAGGATGATGCGGCCGGGCGCCGGAAAATCGTCGCAGAAACGATCACGCGAGCGATCCGGCATGTAGGCGACGACGGAAATCAGATCGGGACCGATGGAAAGTTCGCACTGGTCGCGAATGGTGGAGCTTTTGTCCATGCTGATCGCAAAGGCGTCGAGGCCAGGGGCAAGCAGGGCGATAAAACCTGAAGCGAGGGCGAGGATGCTGCGCCTTGCGAACGAACTGGACAAATGCATCGCCACTCTCCTCATCCAGAGCGCCTTGAGCGGCGCATTCACCCGGAGCCAACGGGAATCCCCTGTTTTTCGGGCGATATCAAGGGGGGAATATTGACGCTCCAGATGGAACATGTTCTTAACCTTTCATGGCCGATTATTACTCATTAATTTCGCGGGCAGTCTCGGCGCTTCCGCTTTCCTCCATTGAGGCCCGCGAGGCGCTTTACGGTCGCGCGCGCACGGCGCTCGTCACTCAACTCAAAAACATTCAACCTCCGGTCGGCGAAGCGGATATTCGCGCAGAAAGTCGGGCCCTGGAGGAAGCAATCGCCCGCATCGAACTCGAGATCGCGGCAAAAGTCTCAGCGCCCGTTTCAACAACCGGGTCCAACGAAACGGTCGAGCCGTCTCAGCCGCCTGCGGAGATCAAGGCCAGCAAAACGGCCCCCGTCCCTTCGGCGGCTCTGGCGCGGTTGCGCGAACGCGCCGCCCAGGCCAAAGGAGCGCCCCAAACCGCCAGTTCGGATGTCGCTGAGGCCGCCGTCGCCGCGACCCCGGCCAGGAACACGCCCGCGGAGTCCAGTTTCCGACAAACTCTCGAGAGCGTGGAAACACGTCAGGCGTCGCCAGCCCCAATCTCCTCCGCCGGTCGGGAAACCTTGCGCCCGGCGGCCCCCCTGCCCTTGCCGCCCCGGCCACAGCGGCGGCGCGGACAAATCCTGGCGGTGATGGGCGTATTGATCGCCCTGCTGGGAACGCTTGGCCTGCTCGCCTGGCAGTTTCACGAACGACCCGATGAGCAGGCTGCTCTCAAGTCGTCAGGCGGCGAGACTTCGACAGAGGTGGGCGGCAAATTCGGAGATCGGCTGGAGTCCGCCGACGCTGACAAAAACGCCCGCCTGCCGGTTGCTCAAAAGGCGGAGATGTGGGTCGCTGCGCTCAATGAGCCTGAAAAAGTCGAGCGCATTTACGCCGCCAACGTCGTCTGGCGTCTGGAGAATGTCGGCGGCGGCCCCGGCGAGACGGTGGGGTCGGCGATCCGCGGCGATGTCGATATTCCCGACGCGAAGCTGAAAGCCACTCTCATCTTCCGCAAGAACAGCGACCCGACGCTCTCCGCTTCGCATACGATCAATATTTCATTCAAACCCGAATCCGGCAGTCCGGTCGGGAGCGTCAAAGCGATCGGCCCGATACAGATGCGGCGCGCTGACGCCCAGTCGGGCGAAAAACTTGTTGGCATTCCGGTTCCGATCAGCACGAATTACTTCCTCATCGGACTGATGCGCGGCGATCCCGAAAAACGAAACATTCAGGTGTTGCGTTCCCTGTCGGTAATCGACCTCCCTTTGCAATTCGCCGACGGCCGTCTCGCCACCATCAATCTGCTAAAGGGGCCCACCGGCGACCGTATCTTCGCCGAAGGCGTCGATAACTGGGCGACGATCGATCAGGCGACGAACGTCAGACGATAGACAAAAGAATTTTCGTCCTTTCGACTGACCCAATCCCCCTCGGGCGGCAGACTCCCCTGTTGCGCGATCGCCACGGCCCAGGGACGCCCCATCAGACAATCCGCGTCCGCGTCCCAGACCACCCAACCAAAATCAGGATGACGCAGCATCCAGATATTCTTGTCCGCGCGGCGATAGCGTCGCATCCCGTTTTCATCGTTCACGCGCACGAAAGCATAGACAGCGCCGTCGCAAAGACGACGCATTTCGATCCGCTCGCCCGCAGGCGTTTTATCAAGGCTCATTCCGGCGTCTCACATCACAAGAGTCAGTCGCTTCGCGGCGCGGGTCACGCCGGTGTAGAGCCAGCGCGCACGATGTTCGCGAAAGGCGAAGGACTCATCGAACAGGGTCACATGATCCCATTGCGAGCCCTGCGCCTTATGAACCGTCAGGGCGTAACCATAATCGAATTCGTCCGAGTCCTTCCGCAAAGCGTAAGGGATCTCGCCTTCGCCGCCATCGAAAAATTGCGGGATCACGGCGACACGCTGAAATTTTCCGGCCTCGCCCTCCTCCTGCGCCACCAACATCCGCACCTTGCCGCGTCGCAAGGACCCCGCGCTTTTCACCCTAAACAGGGCGCCATTGAGCAGGCCTTTCTTGCGATTGTTGCGCAGGCAGACCAGCTTCTCGCCCGATTGCGGCAAAGCGCCGGAGAAGCCGCGCAGTTGACGTAGCCGGCCATTATAGGCGCGGCGGGTTTTGTTCATGCCGACAAGAACCTGATCGGCGCCGGTGACGAAGTCGGGTTTGAGTTCGTCACGAGAAATGATCCGCGTGTCGCCGAAGGTTCCACGAGAAAGCGGCCGCCCTTCGCGCACCATCATCGAGAGACGGATGATCGGATTATCCGCCGCCTGACGATGCACCTGCGTCAGCATGACATCGGGTTCGGCTTCGGTGAAAAATCCGCCGCCCTTGACCGGGGGCAATTGCGCCGGATCGCCCAACACCAGAACTTTCTTGCCGAAGGACAGAAGATCGCGGCCAAGCTCCTCGTCCACCATCGAACATTCATCAACGATGATCAGCTTCGCATGGGCGGCGTCGCTGTCCTCATTAAGCACAAACGACGGCTCTTCTGTTTCCGTGTCGGTGGCGCGATAGATCAGGCTATGCAGGGTGCGGGCGTCGCGACAGCCTTTCGAGCGCATGACCAGCGCCGCCTTGCCGGTAAAAGCGGCGAAAGCGACATCGCCATCGACATGTTCAGCGAGGTGACGGGCCAGAGTGGATTTCCCGGCGCCCGCGAAGCCAAAAAGACGAAAGACCTGCGGCCCGCTCCCCGTCTTGAGCCAACGGGCGACGGCGGTAAGAGCCTGATCCTGTTCCGGGGTCCATTCGGGCATGAGTTCCGGGCAAGCTGGTGAGTCGGACGCCTTGACGATGCCGGAGGCGACGTCCGGCGACAAGAGTTCCCCGCCCGAATGTTTCAGGCCGCCGCCGTGTGATGCGCCGGGGCTGCGGCCAGACAGGCGTCGAAGGCGGCGGCGGCGAGCCGCAAAAACGGCTGTCCGCGCGTCATCACCGTCACGCGCCATTCGGATAATTCGACAACGCCATCAGCGGCGAGATCGGCCAGCGCCGCCTGCGCTGAGTCGAAGGCGTCGAGCGCAAAGCCATGGTCGAGCGCCAGCGCTCAGTAATCGACGGCGACATCACACATCAATCTTTCGATGATTTCCCCTCGCGCACGGTCCTCCCGTGAAAACAACAGCCCGCGCGTAACTGGAAACAGGTCGGCCTCGATCGCGCGTCGCCAACCGGCGAGATCGGCAGCGTTGCCGACAAATCCCTGCGGCAAAAGGCCGATCGATGACTCGCCAAGGGGCAGCAGGGCGTCCGCCTGATCGATGGTGTAGCCCTGAAAATTGCGCCGCAAATGACCAGTGCGCGCCGCAATCGCCAGTGGGTCGTCGGGATGGGCGAAGTGATCGAGGCCGATAGCGACGAAACCCTCCTCCTCCAGAGCCGTCCGCACCGCCGCAGCCTACGTCAGTCGCTCGGCTGCGCCTGGCAAATCAGCGGCGTCTATCAGCTTCTGGTGGGTTTTAAACCATGGCACATGAGCATAGCCGAAAACCGCGAGCCTCCAGGGCGAGAGGCTGGCGGCCAGATTCGCCGTTCCAACGACCTTGGCGACGCTTTGCCTGGGCAAGCCATACATCAGATCGAGGTTGATTACCGAAACGCCGACGGCGCGCAGCATTTCGACGGCGCGCGCGACCGTCTCGAAGGAGCTGCACTCGTCCGGAAGCCTGCTGCACATGCTCGTTGAGGTCCTGAACGCTCAATGAGGCGCGATTGACTCCCGCCCGCCACAGCATATCGACAAATTCGGGAGTCAGCAGGCGGGGATCGAGTTCGATCGAATGTTCAATGTTACGCGACAGCACGAAGAGATTTCCTGCCCGTTCGGCGATTTCCGCAAAAAAGCGCCGGTCCGAGAATGCCTGGCGCGCCGCCGCCCCACTGAATGCTTTCGACCCGGCGCGCGGGGGTCGCCGCAGCGGTCAGCTCCACTTCGCGCAGCAAGGTCTCTTTGTGGCGGTGAGCGGCGCATCCTGCTGCAAGGCCTTGGTGTGACAGCCGCAATAGGCGCAGATCT
>JBBARD010000027.1:0-27296 GCA_040399965.1 Methylocystis sp.
CGGTAAATCGACCTGGACGATAAACGATTATCTGACGATCGGATCCGAAAATTACTACACGCCCAACTGGGCCGGTTATGAGGCGCATGCGTTGTATTCTGGAGGCAATGCGCGCCTGTCGCTGCCCGGCGCGGGCGTGTCGCTTTCCGGGGCGTTCGGTCATTATTTCCTGGGCATGGGCTCCGCCGCCTTCGGGCCGACATACATTCAACCCGGTATTAAGGGCATACAGGGCTTCAAACTATCTACATACAACACATGGAATATCGGCGCCTCCTACGACTGGAATGGCGCGGTTTTCGACATCCGATATTGGGACACGAACCTCACTCAGAGGGGATGCTTCGTTAACGTCGCAAATCCGGCCGGCAACTACTCCGCGGCCCTCTGGGGCAACCCTTATTCGAACTGGTGCGAGGCAAGGGTTGTCGGATCGATCAAAATTAATCTGGGCGCGGACAAAAGCCCATCGATTATAAATCCCGCGTCTGCCGTCATAGAATAGTCGATGACGGCTGGCGGCATGAATGTAAATCACGCCTCCACGACGGCATGGCGCCATGCTCGTCTCTCCGCTATGGTGCCGGCATGGCCTACGAACTGATCGTCCACACGCCTGATGGGGATATCGTCCTCGGCTCCTACGACACCAAAAGCGCCGCCGAAAAGCTCGCGGCCATCGCCATTCCGCCGGGTGAGCGGTGGTCGGTGGTCGAAGTGGACGGCAACGCCCGTCCTGCGGCGGTGATCGATTTTGCAGCCTATCGGGCAAAACGTAAGCCGCGTGGTCGGCCGACTTAGAAAGACCTATGCCAGGATCGCGACCCTGCCCCGGCGCTGGAAATATCTCGGACTGCTTTGCTTTAGTAAGCTTTCCGCCGAAGTGGAAACCGGTTCGGCGACGTAAAACTCAAAAAATATCAGAGATACTGAGTGACTCAATCAGATCGGGAATATTAAATTTCTCCCGCGCAAAAGATGGCGACCCCGGCAGGATTCGAACCTGCGACCTACGGCTTAGAAGGCAGTTGCTCTATCCAGCTGAGCTACGGGGCCTAACATCCGCCGTGCGTGCTTTGCGCGGCGTTTTAGTAATTCGGCTGTTTTAGTGCGTCCAGAGACCGATACGGGTGGTTTTGAAATTATCGGCGTAGGAGGCCTTTCGGCTGGGAGCCAGATTGGGGCCAGGCTCTTCTACTCGATAGGGCACGCCATTGCGCTCGGCGTAGGCGATCGCCTCCTCCTTCGTCTCGAAACGCAGACGGATTTGCTGTTTCATGTCGCCTGAACTGGTCCAGCCCATCAGCGGATCGATGGCGCGGGGGGTCTCAGGGTCATATTCCAGCTTCCACGGTTTGACGGCGCCGGGACCTGATTGAGTTGCGCTGGGCGCGGGACGGTAAATGCGTGCGGTCATTGAGCCTCTGACGGACAGATTCTTTTATGCGTCCAACGGCTGGCGCCGGAGTCACCACCAGTTTCCCGCAGCCGCGACGAAGGTTTCATTAAAAGGTTTCAGGCCCCGAAACAAGCGAGACAGGTCAAGCGTAAAAAGTCAAAGAAGCTGGTTATGCAGCGTCACGGCGCCTTTGGCTTTCTGGCTCGCCGCAGGATCCATTCAGTAACCAGCACGGCGGCCGCCAGACCGCCGTTTTGTCCCATCACCAGGCTTATCGCCGCCTGCCCGTCGCCGGAGCCCTTGACCGTGAGCGCCGAAAGGAGGCCAAAAAGAATGAGAGCGAAGGACCCCGCGAAACTCGCCCGCATGATGGCGCCTGACGCCAAAGAGCGCCCTCTGATAACGAGGTAGAGGGTGAAAAGCAGACCGGAGGTCAGAGCGAAAAAAGCGCCATTTTGCGTGGACTCTGGACCGAACAGGCGGGACAGGAACGGGGAAAGCCACGACCAGATCCACGTCGTCGGCGCCAGCAACGGCAGACCAGCCATGACGAATGGGGAGAGCAACCAGTCTATCCCCCGCCAAAGCAAAGGCGCTGCTTGACGGGGCGCGGCCCCCCAAAGAGGCCAGTCGGCGATCCCAAGAACGGCCATCGTCAGGACCGCCAGGAGAGGCAGGCCATAGGCCAAAGCCCTCAAACCTCTCATGCGGTTCACCTCCGATTCGTCATCTCCCCTCACGCCCCTGATACCCCGCCAAGAGGGTCGTCAGCGCAGGCAAAACTGGCCAGGGTTTATGATGTTTGGTCGGGGCAGCAGGATTTGAACCTGCGACCTGAAGTACCCAAAACTTCCGCGCTACCAGGCTGCGCTATACCCCGAATAACAGAAGCACAGTGGCTAACATGCGAAACGGCGCCTCACAAGCCATGTGCGCCAGAACTGGCCTAATGACGAAAAGCGGAATATTCAACTTTGGAGCCTTCCGTAATCCCCATTTCAGCCGCCACGCCGGCATTAAGCTCAATTACCGCGTAGGCGGGTCCGCCAGAGGTGATCAGTTCCTCCGAAAAAGGCTTGGTGTTCGCGGCCACAGCGGTGACGGCGCCCGCGCGTGACACGAACACCATATCAAGCGGAATATAGGTGTTTTTCATCCACATCAAAATCGGCGTTTCCATCTCGAAAGTGAAGATCATGCCGTGATCGCGCGACATCGATCGACGGCACATCAGGCCTTTTGCGCGTTGTTCCGTTGTGCGGGCGACTTCGACCTTGAAGGGATGATGACCGCTGGCGGTTAGGATCTGCAAATTTTCGCGGGGACGCTCCGGAGCAGGTCGGCAGGCTTCCTCGGCCCCATGCGCAACAACCGTCAATCCCGCAATCGCGAAAGCCGCAAGCACTGACCGCAGGCGAACGAAGATTTGAAGGTTGACGGGAGACATAGGAAAGATCAATGCGAGGAAGGCGCTTTGGCTTCGAGAGGGCGCACTTCGGCGGCCATCAAGCCTTTCTCTCCATCGCCATAACGAACCAACACGCTATCGCCCGGTTTGAGTTCGGTCATCCCGTAGCGACGAACCGTCTCCATATGGAGGAAAATATCCTCAGTG
This sequence comes from Methylocystis sp., assembly GCA_040399965.1. Lineage (GTDB taxonomy): Bacteria > Pseudomonadota > Alphaproteobacteria > Rhizobiales > Beijerinckiaceae > Methylocystis. The sequence goes on from JBBARD010000027.1 coordinate 3,015, forward strand.
CCCTCGCCGCGGGTCAGAAAGCCAAAACCCTTGACGCGATTGAACCATTTGACAATCGCAATTTCGTAACCGCCAGTCGCTTTCACCTGAACATGCGTACGACCAGCGGACGACTGTGCGGGATGAACAGCTGTCGACTCATCCATAGAAATAACTCTGAAGACCTGCGAACCCTTCGCGCGACGCTGGGCTTCGCAAAGAATGCGCGCTCCCTCGAACGCGGTCTGGAATCCGCAGCGACGAAGGGTGGTGACATGCAGCAGAATGTCTTGTCCGCCGTCATCCGGGATAACAAAGCCGTAACCTTTGGCCACATCGAACCACTTGATTTGACCGGCAATTTCGAAAAGCCCGATTTCGACATCGCCATTTTCGGCGTTGTCGGCGCTGGAGCTTAAATCATCCTGAAATCCCACATGCGCCCCCAATTGGTCGACCAGAGACGGGAACTCGCGTACGGCTCCCTCGGATCGACAAGATTCGTCAACACCGATGAATCACCTTCTCAGGATACCATTAGACGCCCACCGGCCAAGCTGCAATTTCACGACGAAATTCGCTGTGGATACCGCAGAGGCGCGCAGAACCCACACCGAGGCGTTATCGCGAGGGATCATGGAGCTGGCGGTAAAACGCTGACCTTTGGAAATAAACCGATTACAGGAACATCTGGATTACCCGCCGCTGCCGTGCTACTTGAAGCGCCTTGAACTGGACCTGCTCTGCCGAGGGAGTTCAAACTTCGGTTATGACCATGTGAGCCGCTGAGTTTCCGGTTTTCCGCTCATATGATAACATAGCGCCAAGACAAGCGTTTAACGCCCGCGTTTTCTTCTGCGCCGCCGCCGAAACCAGGAGGCGGGAGGGTTTAAAGAACGCAGGGCCCGAATAAAATCTGGAGCCGCCTGAATGACCGACCTGACCACCCTTTCGGAAGATGCCTTTTCGACCGGCGGCGCTGTCCCGGATTTCGCGGCGCGCATAGCGAGGCGGGAAAACGAGCGTTATGGTTTGCATTCTCAGCATCTGAATGAGATGTGGGTGCGAGTCCTCAAAACCATCGGTTATGATGTTGGCTTCACGCGTGGCCTTGGTCCTTATCTCTGGGATCGCAAGGGCGACCGCTATCTTGATCTGCTCAGCGGCTGGGGCGTTTTCGCCATTGGCCGCAATCATCCCTATGTTCGCGATGCGCTGGTGAGCGTTCTCGACGCTGAACTACCCAACCTTGTGCAACTCGATGTCTCGGTGCTCGCTGGCGTACTCGGCGAAATGCTTCTCGAATACGCGCCCTGGCTTGACAAAGCTTTTTTCGCAAATTCCGGCGCCGAGTCGATCGAAGCGGCGATCAAATTCTCCCGTGCGGCCACTGGCCGGCCAGGAATTTTGCATTGCGCGCATTCCTTTCATGGACTGACCTACGGCTCGTTGTCCATGAATGGCGACGACATTTTCAAAAAGGGCTTCGGTCCGCTACTCCCCAATGCGCTAGAAGTGCCTTTCGACGATCTCGCAGCGCTTGAGGCGGCGCTGGCGACCCGAAACTACGCAGCGTTTTTCGTCGAACCAATTCAGGGCAAGGGCGTCAATATACCCAGCGACGATTATTTGCCCGGCGCTCAAGCCTTGTGCCGTAAATACGGGACGCTGTTTGTCGCCGATGAAATCCAGACAGGCATGGGCCGAACCGGAAAATTCTTCGCCATTGATCACTATCCCGGACTTGAGCCGGACATGGTCGTTCTGGCCAAGGCGCTCTCAGGGGGGCATGTGCCCGTTGGGGCTGTGCTGACCCGAAGGGCGATTTTTGACAAGGTTTTCGACCGTATGGACCGCGCTGTCGTCCACGGCTCCACATTCAGCAAAACCGATCTCGCTATGGCGGCAGGCATTGCCACGCTGGATGTGATCAAAAACGAACGCATTATCGAGAACTCAGCAGCGAAGGGTGAGCGATTGCTCGCCTCCTTCCGTCACATGGTTGAAAAATATGAACTCGTCTGCGACGCACGCGGAAAAGGTCTGATGATCGGAGTCGAATTCGGTCCGCCAAAATCATTCAAGCTCAAGGCGGCGTGGAATCTGCTCGAGACCGCCAATTCCGGTCTTTTTTGCCAGTTGATCTCGATCCCCTTGTTCAAGGAGCACAAGGTGCTGACTCAAGTCGCTGGCCATGGCAATCACACGATCAAACTGCTGCCGCCGCTCACTCTCTCCGACGCCGATTGCGACTGGATCGAGTCCTCTTTCGACTCCGTTATCGCCGATGCGCACAACGCGCCGGCCGCTGTCTGGTCGCTGGGTAAAACGCTGGCCGAAAACGCCATCAAATCTCGAATGAGCGGCTGACAAGGGCTAGACAGGCTTGCGTCCTATATTCGACGCAAGCCTGCGTTAACCCTTCTGAGGTTTTCAGCCAATACATCAGATAAATACACTGGCCTTTAAGGCAAAGTTGAAGCTTAATCCGATCAGGACATTCCTGAGCGGAGTTTCAAATTTGCGAACATTCTCAGACGCCATCTCCCGACATGGGCGATTGATACTCATCGGGGCGACACTCCTCGCTCCGGCGCGGGCGGCGACAGCCCAGGACTTCTCCTCGCCATATTATCGACATGGCTGGGGGCCGGTGAGTTATGATCAGTCCTATTTTGTCGGCATGCCTCAATATCCCGCCGCCGGATATGGCGGAGGACTCTACCGACGCAACGGCTATAGCGCGGCCGATGTCTACGTGGTGGGCGATATCGAGACGGAAGTGCTTTATGCGCCTGTCGTGCAGCGCTATCTTGCGCCAGTGACAACCTATGCAGAGGTCGATGCGATCGTCGGCTATGAGCCGGTCGTTCGGTATCGCCGAGCGCACCATCGTCGCGGCAGGCGACATTGCGACTGCAACGGCTTCTATTGACAATCTATCGAGAAAGCCAATCGGGAGCAGGCCCCGCATTCACCTCACGCTCGTAATCCTCGATCAATGTGCGGGAGACGGCCCCGGGCGTGAAGCGGTAACTGTCCCCGATCTCCGCAACCGGCGTGACTTCGGCTCCCGTTCCGCAGATGAAGCATTCATCGAAATCACTCATTTCCTCGGGCATAATACGGCGCTCCAGAACAGAGAGCCCCCGTTTTTTTGCCAGATCGATCACCGTGCGGCGCGTGATGCCATCCAGAAAGCAATCGGCGATAGGCGTGTGGAGCGCGCCGTCCTTCACGAAGAAAACATTGGCGCCGGTGCATTCCGCGACCCTGCCCTGCCAGTCGAACATCAGCGCATCTGCAAAGCCGCGCCGCTCGGCGCGATGTTTCGAAATCGTGCAGATCATGTATAGACCGGCGGCCTTTGCTCCTGATGGCGCGGTCATCGGATCCGGGCGACGATATTCGGCGATATCGAGCTTGATGCCCTTCATTTTGGTTGCAATATCGAACATGCTGGGCCAATCCCAGACGGCGATGGCGACGTTGATGGTCGAGTTCTGGGCCGCGACGGCCATCATCTCACTGCCGCGCCACGCCACCGGGCGAACATAGCAATTCACAAGACCATTTGCGCGCACGGTCGCGTCCTTGGCGGCGTCGATCTCCTCGACTCCGAAGGGTATCTCGAAGTCGAGGATCTCGGCCGAACGACGCAGCCGTTCCGAATGTTCACGAGACTTGAAAATGTTGCCGCCGTAGGCGCGCTCGCCCTCGAACACGCAAGAGCCATAATGAAGACCGTGCGAGAGGACATGTAGCTTCGCCTCCCGCCAGGGAACGAGAGCGCCATTATGCCAAATGAAACCGTCGCGCTGATCGAAGGGCGGAAGCGACATGACAAAGCTCCGGGGATTGGCGTCCAAGCCCCGGAAGACCCGCGCCGCTTGCGCCCTGCACTAGCCATCGGCCAGAAATATGTCAATATAGCTGACTTAAACCATCGTGGATTCATGTCGCAGGTTGGGGTCAGGGATTTGACCAACGCTTTTCATCGAAAATCGACGGCGCCGCCCCAAGCCCCCCGCGCGACAGGGCCTACCGGGGGATGGCGACGACCCGCCTCCACGCCAGCCGCAGTTCTGAAGCCCACGGCGGGCGACGCGGAAAATGGCGAGGTCCTCGAACTTGTAGAGCTGTTCTTTTTCGCCTACCGCGACTTTGTCCGCGATGCGGATCGGCTGCTTGAGACTTACGGTTTCGGTCGGGCGCATCATCGCGTTCTGCATTTTGTCGATCGTCGCCCCGGACTCTCGATCGCCGCTCTTCTCGACATTCTCAGGATCACGAAACAAAGTCTTAATCGTGTTCTTAAACAATTGCTCGACGCCGGTCTGGTCGAAGCGCGCGCAGGCGCGAGCGATCGCCGTCAGCGGCTGCTCTTTTTGACCCCTCTGGGCGAAGCCCTGGCGCGAGAGCTCGCCGCCTTGCAATCCGAACGTTTCAGGCGCGTACTGGGGGATATGCCAATTCCGGCGCGGGATGCCGCTGCGGATTTTCTCTTCTCGATGATCGATAACGACGAGCGGACGCGCGTTCGGGATCACCTTGCCAGAGCGCGTAGTCGCATCCACGGAGCGGTGGATCCTCTATGACCCCCTGTCAATTACAGACCAGCGCTTTTCGAACGTCTCCTGGCGTTGCGGGGGCGCATATTCTAGTTGTCGACGACGACAGGCGAATCCGCAGTCTCCTCTCAAAATATCTCAGCGGCGAAGGATATCTTGTGAGCGCCGCCGCCAACACCCGCGAGGCGGGCGAACGACTTCGGGATCTGGTTTTCGATCTGATCGTCCTCGACATGATGATGCCCGAGGAGAGCGGTGCCGACTTCGCAACAAGACTGCGCGCCAGTGACGAGCCGTTGCGCTCCGCGCCCATCCTCATGCTAACTGCGCTCTCGGAAACGGCCAACCGTGTGGCGGGCCTGGAGGCTGGCGTTGACGATTATCTCGCCAAGCCGTTCGATCCCCGCGAGTTGTCTTTACGCATCGCCAGCATTTTGCGACGTTGCCGTCAGTCGCGGCCGACATCGCCCGCCAAGGCGCATTTCGGGGAATGCACATTCGATCTGGTCAGTGGCGACTTCATGAGTGGAGGCGTCCCGACGCCACTAACGGCGCGGGAGAGAGACATTCTCCGTCAACTTATCGAGCACAGAGGCGACATTGTTTCACGTCAGACCCTCGCCAAACGAAGCGCCGGTCTAACTATCTGCGAGAGGTCGGTAGATGTCGAGATCGCTCGTCTGCGCCGAAAAATCGAGAGCGAGCCTTGCGCGCCCCGCTTTCTCCTGACCATACGTGGACAAGGCTATCGCCTGATGCTCGATCCGCCCAGGCTTGGGCCTGCGCCCCCCAGAGGCTCATTATGACTGCCGCCCTTACCGAATTGATCTCAGCGCCCCGTAATCTCTGGCGCGCCTTCAAGATATGGCTGCATGACCGCATGCCTCGCGGCCTGTACGCGCGGGCGCTACTTATTGTCATCTTGCCGATTGTGTTGTTGCAATCAGCAATCGCCTATGTGTTCATGGAACGGCACTGGGAAGTTGTTACCTATCGCCTCTCGGCCGGCGTTGCGCGCGAAGTTGCGGCGATCGTCGAAATTTACAAGGATCTACCCGACGATCCCGACCACGAAAAGTTGCGACGCATCGCCGCCGTGGCGATGAGCGTCGAACTCTCGGTGCTGCCCAGAGAAACCCTGCCGCCAACGAAAACGCGCGGCTCTCTATTTGCGCTTCTCGATACCGCCCTGAACAAGGAGCTGGCCAGAAGAATCGCGCAGCCATTCTCGGTGAATACCGGATTATCCAGAAACTTTGTCGAAATCCGCGTCGCCCTCAACGACGCCACGTTGCGGATGCTGTTCAACCGCACGCACGCCTACGCCTCAAATTCCTATATTTTCTTCATGTGGATGTCGATCGCCTCAATCATCATCCTGGTGGTCGCGACTTCTTTCCTGCGCAACCAGATCCGGCCGATCTTGAGGCTGGCGGAAGCAGCAGAGGAATTCGGCAAGGGCCGCGACGTTAAATTTACGCCCAAGGGCGCTCGCGAAGTCCGACGCGCAGGAGCGGCTTTTCTCGAGATGAAACGTCGGGTCGAGCGCGCGATCGAACAGCGTACGACAATGCTCAATGGCGTTTCGCATGATTTGCGCACTATCATCACACGATTCAAACTGTCTCTGGCGCTCATCGGCGAAAGCAATGAAGCAGCCGAAATGCGCAAAGACATTGAAGAAATGGAGCGTATCGTCGAAGCCTATCTTGCCTTCGCGCGCGGTGACGGCGGCGAAGCATCGACGCCCACCGACATCGCCGTCATTCTTGACGAATTGAACGCAGACAGCGAACGCCACGGCCTGACAACCAGGTTGACCATTGAAGGCGATCCGACCCTCGTTGCGCGTCCCGCCTCGATCAGGCGACTGTTTGCCAATCTCGTTGGCAACGCCCAGAGATATGGACAAAACCTCGAATTATCGATCATCAACGACGGTCGCTCAATGTTCGTCCACATTGATGACGATGGTCCGGGCATTCCCGTCGAAAAACGCGAGGAGGCGTTTCGTCCATTCTACCGCCTTGACGAGTCGCGCAATCAGGATACGGCCAATTCGGGGCTTGGCCTCGCCATCGCACGCGACATCGCCCGCGCCCATGGCGGAGATATCGAACTTGATCGCAGTCCACTCGGAGGGCTGCGCGCAACAGTGAAACTGCCAATCTAGAAGTCTAAATCAGAACTCGATTCCCTCCTGCGCCCTGACCCCCGCCGCGAAATGATGCTTCACTAGCGTCATTTCAGTAACGAGATCGGCGGCGGCGATCAATTCGGGTTTGGCGTTTCGGCCTGTTACGACGACATGCAGGTCATCCCGACGGGTCGTGAGCGCATCGATAACCCGCGCTAAGGGCAAATGCTCATAGCGCAGCGAGATGTTCAATTCGTCGAGAACCAGCAGACGGATCGCGGGGTCGCCCATTAACTCCATCGCTTTATCCCAGGCCCGGCGCGCCGCCTCCTCGTCGCGATCGCGATCCTGAGTCTCCCAGGTGAAGCCCTCACCCAGCGTATGCCACGCCACTTCGCCGAGACGTTCGAGGATTTTTCGCTCTCCGCTCTGCCAGGCCCCCTTTCCGAACTGCACGACCCCTACCCTCCAGCCATGTCCAAGCGCGCGCAGGAGAAGGCCAAAGGCAGCCGTCGACTTGCCCTTGCCCGGCCCGGTGTGAACCATTAGCAAACCTTTGTTTAAAATTGATTTTTCGGCAACCTCAGCATCTTGCAACGCCTTGCGTTTTTGCATCTTTTCGCGATGACGCTGGGCCTCGTTCGTTTTCCCTGCCTGGTGCACGCCTGCGTCTCCTTGTGTTTGACGGAATTGCGTCAGGCGCATAAGACTGTGTCCGACGGTCCTTCGCAAGAAGGCGAAAAGGGAACGCGGGGAGGTTATTCTCCAAAGCCGCGGCTGCCCCCGCAACTGTAACCGGCGACACGCCGCGCCAAAAGCCACTGGGAGAAATCCCGGGAAGGCGGCGCGGAAAAAATGTCGGAAGCCAGGAGACCTGCCGTCACAGCGACAGTCCGTCGCTTTGGACTTCAAAACGCCGCCGGCGGGGCGGCAGGGAGATTTTTATGCAAACAAACACTCTTTCCGCGATCTCATCGCCGGCCAAAAAAGTCGAGTCTCTGAAAGCGGCGATCGCGACTTTTATTTTAGGCCTCGGTCTGGTTTACGCAGTCGGATTTGCGCCGATGGAGAGCGTGCATGATGCGGCGCATGATTCGCGCCATGCGCTTTCCTTCCCCTGCCATTGATCGCCTGAAACGCGCTATCTCGTGTTCATGCGTATTCTGGCGGCCGGCGGTATCGGCGGCATCGGCGCAGGCATTGCCGTTGCGGCGCTTCAACACGTCACGACGACGCCACTGATCCTGAGCGCCGAGGTTTATGAAACCGCGCAACATCTTCACCAGCACGCTTCTGAAGCTTTGGCTCCTGCGGCCGAGAGCCTGCAGCGCACCGCGATGACAAGCCTTTCGACCATCGTCGTATCAATGGGCTACGCCCTCGTTCTGCTCGCGGGAATGCTCTTTGCCGGCGATCGCATTACGGCGCGCAGCGCCGCCTTGTGGGGAGCTTGCGCCTTTGCCGCTACAGGACTTGCCCCCGCCATAGGTCTGGCGCCGCAATTGCCCGGGGCTGCGGAAACCGACCTCGCTGGACGACAGCTCTGGTGGATCGCCACCGCTGCTACAACCGCGACTGGTCTTTATGCGATTTTGCGCTTCGACGACCGACTGGCGCAAGCGATCGGTATTTTCCTGTTGACTGCGCCTCATCTCTTCACCCCGACGCCAGCATTGCCAGAAAGTACGGTTCCGGCAGAACTTGCGGCGCGTTTCGCGGCCGCCTCTCTGGTCCTGCAAGCAATAACATGGACGCTTGCCGGCGCGCTGGCGGGGATGACCTATTGCGGGCTTGCAAAGGAAAAGAAAGACGCGCCTGCATGACCACGCCGCGCAAAATTCCTGCGACAATCGTTACCGGCTTTCTCGGGGCCGGGAAAACGACGCTGATCCGCCATGTTCTCGAAAACGCGGGCGACCGAAGACTGGCGCTGATCATCAACGAATTTGGCGATGTTGGCGTAGACGGCGACATTCTGCGCGCCTGCGGCGTTGAGAATTGTCCGGAAGAAAACATTGTCGAGCTCGCGAACGGCTGCCTGTGTTGTACGGTTGCGGACGATTTTCTGCCCGCCATCGAAGCGTTGCTCGCTCACGAGAAACGTCCGGATCATATCATCATTGAAACATCCGGATTGGCGCTGCCGAAGCCGCTGGTGAAGGCCTTCGACTGGCCATCTATTCGCTCGAAACTCACGGTCGACGGCGTCATTGCCGTCATTGACGGCAAGGCTGTAGCGGAAGGCCGATTCATCAACGATCTCGACGCGGCCGCCCGCCAGCGGGCCGAAACGGAAAACATTGACCACGATAATCCACTTGAGGAGGTATTCGAGGATCAGATCGCCTGCGCCGATCTTATCATCCTCAACAAGACTGATCTGCTCGATTGCGACGAGGAACAGGCGGTAGTCGTCCGTCTTGCCGAACAGGCGCGATCGTCCGCGCCAGTCCTTCGGACGCGCCAGGGGCGAATTAATCCGACGGCGTTGTTGGGTTTATCGGCCGCCGCCGAGGACGATCTCGCCAACCGGCACTCGCACCATGACGCCGAGCCCGATCACGATCACGACGATTTCGATAGTTTTGTCGTGACTCTTCCTGCGATCATCGATCCCGTAAGACTCACAGAGCGGATTGAGCGGATCGCCCGCGATCACGATGTGCTCCGCGTTAAGGGTTTTGTCGAGGTGGCCGGCAAGCCGATGCGTCTGTTGATTCAGGCTGTGGGGGCCCGCATTCAGCATCATTTTGATCGCCCGTGGAAATCAGACGAGAAACGCGCCAGCCGGCTTGTCGTCATCGGCGAAAAAGGCCTCGATCGCACCGCTATCACTGAAGCTCTGATGCAGTTGTGAGGGGGCGCCATGCATTTGCTCCCGCGCGATATTCATAGTCTCGACGACGCCAGCGCGGCGACCGATCTTGGCCAGACCCCTGCGGATATTGTCTTTCTGTCATTTTCAGACTCGGAATTACAATTGCTGACGCGCCAGCACGCGGACGAAAACTATCCGAGCCTTCGCTGCGCACAACTCGCCAAATTAAAACATCCCTACTCGGTCGATCTCTATCTCGACACCGTTGCATCCTGCGCAAAACTAATCGTGGTTCGACTGCTCGGCGGCAAAGATTACTGGTCCTATGGCGTGGAACAACTCGAGTCTCTCTCTCGTAGACGTGGAATTAAACTGGCGATTGTTCCAGGAGATGTAGTCGAGGACCTGCGTCTCTCTCGCGCTTCGACGCTTGACGCCGAAACTCTAAGCCGTATCTGGCGGTATTTTCAGGATGGCGGGCCTGACAATATGCGCAACTTCCTGCGCTTTGCGGCGACCCTGACCGGACATGCGATGGCGTGGAGGGAAAGCGCGCCTGTCGCCAATGCCGGCCGCTTCATGACAGCGTGTCGCACAGACAAAACCAACATTTTCCGGGCGACTCTGATCTTCTATCGCTCGCTTTACCTTGCCGACGATGTAGCGCCGATCATTTCGCTCGCCGAAACGCTCTCGGCGCGAGGATTTGCTGTCGATGCGCTTTATGTCGCCAGCCTGAAAGACCCGGAGAGTGAAAATATCCTGGCGAAGGCGCTGGATGAATTCGTGCCGGATGTTGTTATCAACAGCACCGCCTTTTCAGCGAAACGCGCAACAGGCAGCGTGTTGGATCGCGCCGACGCGCCGATTTTACAGGTGGCGTTGACGACCAGCACTCAAGAGGCCTGGGCGGATTCGCCACGAGGCGCCAATGGCGCCGATCTGGCGATGAATATCGTTTTACCGGAAGTAGATGGGAGAATTTTCACTCGCGCCATCTCTTTTAAACAACCGGATTTGTTGCGGGGGCCAACAGAATTCAACAGTACGCGTCACGCGCCGGAGCAAAGCCGGATTGCTTTTGTCGCCGATCTGGCCGCCAATTGGGCCGCATTACGAAGAAAGAAGAATTTCGAGAAGCGACTGGCTCTTGTTCTCTCCGATTATCCGGCGCGACGTGGGCGCAGCGGCTACGCTATCGGACTGGATGCTCCGGCAAGCATTGAGGAAATTCTCTCGATGCTAAAAATTTCCGGCTACGATATCGGCAACGGAAAAATTCAGGATGGCGGGCAAATCATCCGTAATCTCGAAGAATCCATGCAGACAATCGCCGTCTCACTCAAGGATTACCGCCGCTGGCAGGAAGCCTTGCCGGAAAAATTTATTATTAGCCTTACGGAGTCATGGGGACTGCCAGAGGATGACAGTTCTTTTCGGGACGGGGCGTTTCATCTCACCAGTATCTCGACAGGCAATCTCTTGATCGCGCTGCAGCCGGATCGTGGCGGACGCATTGATCGCGAGGAGAGTTATCACGATCTGCAACGACCGCCGCGTCATTCCTATGTCGCTTTCTATCTCTGGCTGCGGCATATCTATAAAATGGATGCGCTCATTCACCTCGGCGCACATGGAACGCTCGAATGGCTGCCGGGCAAATCTGTCATGCTCTCGGAAATTTGCGCGCCGGAAGTCGTGCTGGGACCGACGCCGCTCATCTATCCCTTCATCGTCAATGACCCGGGAGAGGCTGCGCAGGCCAAACGCCGGGCGGCGGCGATAACGATAGGACATTTGACGCCGCCCTTGCGTCAGGCGACGCTTTTTGATGCGGCGGAGCGGATTGAAAATTTGCTTGACGAATATACGACAGCCGCCAACCTCGATCCGCGACGCGCCCGGCGCATCGCCGATACGATCGTCGAAGAAGCCGAACAGAGCGGTCTGGCGGCGGAATGCGGCGTCTCCCGAGCCATGAACCTCTCGGACACGCTGACCCGGCTTGACGCCTGGATGTGCGATCTGAAGGAGATGCGTATCGGCGACGGATTGCACGTGTTTGGCCGCCACGATGCAGACCCGGTCCGCAACGCTTGCGCCGTTAGCGAACGAAGCGCTCTTCTCGCTGCGCTGGAGGGACGTTTTGTCCAACCCGGCCCGGCTGGAGCCCCCTCGCGTGGCCGCACCGATGTCTTGCCTACCGGCCGAAATATATATTGTATCGATCCCCGTCACGCGCCAACACAGACCGCCTGCGACATCGGACGTCAGGCCGCACGCGAAGTGATCACCCGACATCTGCAAATCCACGGCGATTATCCAAGACAGATCATGCTCGACCTTTGGGGGAGCGCAACCATTCGAACGGGCGGCGAGGATTTCGCGCAGGCTTTGGCGCTTCTTGGCGTGACGCCGGTGTGGGATACAGCGAGCGCGCGGGTGATCGGTTTTGAAATCCTGCCTGAAGCGCGATGCGAATTCCCCCGCGTCGACGTGACTCTGCATGTCTCGGGACTATTCCGTGATATGTTTCCTGGTCTGATTGCTCTTTTTGACGACGCCGTGCATGCTGTCGCCGAACGCGACGAAGACGACGGTTTTAACCCATTAAAGCAAGCGCAGGATTTGCGACGGGTTTTTGGAGCCGCCAGCGGGTCTTACGGTCTGGGAGTCGGCGAAAGGGTTGTGCGCGGTGACTGGATGTCACAGGAAGACTTGGCGCGCCAATTTATACTGAATGCCGGTCATTCTGTTGACCGCGAAGGCGATAGCAGTCCCGCCATCGACGCATTTGAGTTACGGATCGCCACTGCCGATGCGCATGTGCATGTTCGTGATATGGCGGAAGTTGATGTGCTGACCGGCCCTGCATTCACCGATTTCGAGGGAGGCTTCGCCGCCGCCAATCGCGTCCTGGGCGGCAAAGCTACGCTTCTTCATCTCGACGCTTCACGGCCAAAATCTCTCCGCGCCCGACCACTCGCCGAAGAAATCGCCCGCACGTTACGCATGCGACTGGCCAATCCTCAATGGCTCACAGGACAAATGCGTCATGGCCATCGTGGCGCCGCTGAAATTGCTGAGGGCATTGATAATCTATATGCATTAGCAGCAACAAGCGGACTTGTTACCGATGCACAGTTCAATCTTGCTTTTGATGCAACGATTGGCGACGAGGACGTGCGTGATTTTATGCAGCGCGTAAATCCGCATGCGCTGGCTGCTGTGACGCACGCTTTCAGCGAAGCGCAAAGACGCGCTCTCTGGCGCACACGTCGTAATAGCGTCGGGGCTATTCTGACCGAGTTGGGAGTCAACAATGTCGCTCCCGCATGAGATCAAGGGCTGGTGCCCGACGGCCTTGCGTCCGATGGAAAGCGGCGACGGCCTGTTGATCCGCCCCAAGGTAATTGGCGCACGCATCGACGCCGCGCAGCTTGGCGCCATCGCGCGAATTGCCAACACATTCGGAAATGGCCTGATTGATCTTACTCAGCGTGCGCAACTCCAGATCCGTGGCGTGCGATCTTCGACGCTGAAGGATGCATTACTCAATCTTGAGGATTCAGGACTACTGGCTGCAAATGCTGGGGTTGAGCGCATCGTCAACATCCTCATGCCTCCGCTTGCCGGCATTGATCAATCCGCGATTTTCGACTCGACTCATCTTGTCTCTGATTTATCCACAGAGCTATCCCGGAATATTACTTTTCATGAACTGCCTGCGAAATTTCTTTTCGCCGTAGTAGATGGCGGCGTGCTACCAATAGATTTCTCCAAAGCGGATATTTCAATTCATCCGGCGGCAGAGGGCCGCCTTGCACTATGCCTCGCTGGCGTCGAGGATGCGGCGATTATCGTTCCGCGCCACGAAATCATCGCATCCACTCTACGGTTGGCGAAGGCCTATATCGAACTGCGGACCATAAATCCTTTCGAGTTTCGTCGAATGGGTAGGTTGATACGGCTTGCAGGCGCGGCGCCCTTGATCGAAAAAGCAGGGCTTGAACTTAGCCGATTTACTGCTTCCATCTCCGGTGAGAAGCTTGGTTATCTCGGCTCGCACACTATCGGCGAGGTCGCATACGCAGGAGTGGCCGCTTCCTCCGGACGCTGGAACTCGGGAGAACTTGCTGCGATCGCAAGGCTGGCCATTGTGCATGGATTGAACGAAGCCCGACTGACCCCCTGGCGCGCAATTCTGTTTCCGGCGCACGATTTAACTTCAGCGATCCAGATCGAAACCAGGGCAAAGACAATGGGGTTGATCGTCGATGCCAACGACCCTCGTCGCAGCGTGATCGCATGTCCCGGAGCGCCGGACTGTTCACAATCCCGGGGGGAAACACGGCGTCATGTCGAGCGACTTGCTCCCCTGGCCCGCCATTATGCAGGGAGCGACGGCGTCGGTCTGCATATATCGGGCTGCGGCAAGGGTTGCGCGCGTCAGCAATCAACGCCTGTAACATTGGTGCTGGATCGTGGACGATTCGATATTGTTTTTGATGGAGCCCCGCATGACAAACCAACCCAAACCCACCTCACGCTTGAGGAGGTGGAAAGAATCATGACGCGGAACATGAGGATTAATGCGCCATGTCCGGCGATTTGAATTATATTCGCGAAGGCGCCGCGATCTATAAAAATTCCTTCGCCATCATTCGCGCCGAGGCCAGACTTGCGCGTTTTACGCCAGAACAAGAGAAGATCGCCGTAAGAATGATCCACGCCTGCGGAATGGTCGAACTCGCCGACGATATCGAATTTTCGGAGGGGTTTGTGGAGGCGGCAAAAGCCGCGCTTCAGCGCGGGGCGCCAATCCTCTGTGACGCCAATATGGTGGCCTATGGCGTAACGCGTGCGCGACTGCCGGCGAATAATCCGGTGCTTTGCACGCTGGCGGAACCGGAAGTAGCCGCGCTGGCCGCCAAAATCGGTAATACGCGAAGCGCAGCCGCCATGGAATTATGGCGCCCGCACATCGCTGGCGCAGTCATCGCTATCGGAAATGCCCCGACCGCGCTTTTTCGCTTGCTGGAAATGTTTGACGAAAAGATCGATTTGCCGGCGGCGGTGATCGGGATGCCTGTCGGTTTCGTCGGCGCGGCGGAGTCGAAAGAAGCCCTCGCCGCCGATAGACGTACGCCGTACGCGATTGTGAAGGGACGCAAAGGCGGTAGCGCCATAGCAGCGGCGACGATCAATGCGCTGGCGAGCGAGGCCGAATGAGCGCTGGCCAGAGGGTGAACTCAAAGATTTCAGCCGTCGAAGGCATGTTGATCGGCATTGGTCTTGGTCCAGGGGATCCGGAACTGGTGACAATCAAGGCGGCGCGTCTGATCGGCGCGGCCAAGGTTATCTCCTATTTCGCCAAGGCCGGGCGCGACAGCCATGCGCGCGCCATTGCTGCGCCCTATCTGCCTCCTGAATTTGAAGAGATCCCTCTGCTCTATCCGGTTACGACCGAAATTCCCTTTTCCGATCCCGCCTACAATCGCGCCCTGGTCCAGTTTTATGAGGAAAGCGCAAATCGACTGACGCAGCTACTCGAAACAGGCATGGATATCGCTCTCCTTTGTGAGGGAGATCCTATGCTTTACGGCTCGTTCATGCATATCTATGAGCGTCTTGCTCCACGTTTTCGTGTGGAAGTCTGCGCCGGCGTCGCCGGCATGTCGGGCTGCTTTGCCGCAGCGCGACAGCCCATGACCTGGGGAGACGATACGCTTACGGTGATGCCGGCGACACTTGACGAGGAAAGTCTTGTCAGGCGGCTCAACGTCGCCGATGCCGCCGTGATTATGAAAATCGGCGGCAATTTTCCTAAACTGCGACGCGCTCTGGCCCGTGCTGGTCTCACCGAGAGGGCGATCTACGTAGAGCGTGGCACAATGGCGGGGGAAAAGATTCTTCGATTCATTGATAAGGCCGATGATAAGGCTCCCTATTTCTCCATGGTTCTGGCTCCGGGAAAAGGGCGGAGGCCATGAGCGGACGCCTTTACATCGTCGGATTGGGTCCCGGCGACACGCGCTGGCTGACGCCCGAGGCACAGGAGGCGCTGGACCTGGCGCAGGACGTCATCGGCTACGCTTCCTACGTCGAACGTGTGCCGAAACGTCTCGGACAGACTCGCCTCGCCAGCGATAATCGTGTTGAGATCGATCGGGCGCGCGAGGCCCTGGAACGCGCTTCAGCCGGACGTATCGTCGCGGTCGTCTCTGGCGGCGATCCCGGCGTTTTCGCTATGGCCGCGGCCATTTTTGAAGCGATCGACCTCGGGGCCCCCCACTGGCGCGATCTCGATATTCGGGTAATGCCAGGGGTCTCCGCTATGCAGGCTGCGGCGGCCCGTTTCGGCGCGCCGCTCGGCCACGATTTTTGCGCGATCTCGCTGTCAGACAATCTGAAACCATGGTCCTTGATTGAGAAGCGTCTCGAACACGCGGCGCGCGGCGATTTCGTTATTGCGCTTTACAACCCAGCCTCACGCGCGCGACCCACGCAAATTCTTGATGCTTTCTCCCTTTTGCGCAGACTGCTTCCCGGCGAGCGTTTCGTCGGAATTGCAAAATCGATCGGACGTGAGGCGGAGGAGGTCATCCTGGCCACGCTTGATACGGTCGATCCGTCTCAGATCGATATGTCGACACTGGTGATGATCGGCGCCAGCGGCACAAAAACTATTTCGCGCACCAACGCTCGCGGCTGGATTTATTCGGCACGGTCGGCGTTATGAAAAACTCAGAGAAGCAATTAAGTATAACTCAAGATATTTCGACGCCATGGCTGTCGATCATTGGCGTTGGCGAGGATGGAGCCGCGGGCCTTTCGACCGCCGCGCGCATTCTGGTTGAGCAAGCCATCCTGATCGTTGGCGGCGAACGTCATCTCGCGCTGATCGGCGACGTGAGCGCTGAAAAACTCGCCTGGCCAGCGCCGCTGACCGACGCCCTTCCCTCACTGCTCGCGCGACGCGGACAGCCTGTTGTTGTGCTCGCCTCCGGCGATCCTTTTTTTTACGGGGTCGGGGATTTACTGTCGCGCCATATCCCAAAGGCGGAAATTTTCTGTCTGCCGGCGCCATCGGCCTTTGCTCTCGTCGCGGCGCGGCTGAAGTGGAGTCAGCAGGATTGCGCGCGCCTGTCGCTGCATGGACGCGTTTTTGAACGGATCATTCCACACCTCCAGCCAAGAGCGCGTATCATTGTGCTGTCATGGGACGAGACGACGCCGGCACGACTTGCGACCTATCTCTCAAGGAATGGCATGGGCGAATCGCAGATCCATGTGCTTGAGCGCATGGGCGGAGCCGGTGAGCGGATTCGCTCGATGCGTGCGCAAGATTTCAACCTTGTAGACATAAATGCGTTAAACACCCTCGCCATTGAAATTGTCGCCGATGAGACAGCGCGGATTATTCCCCGCGCTCCGGGCTTGCCAGACGCATGGTTCGAAAACGACGGCCAACTCACCAAGCGCGAGATACGCGCTATTACCCTCTCGGCTCTCGCCCCGCGCCGAGGGGAGTTATTGTGGGATGTCGGGGCCGGAGCGGGTTCGGTCTCGATCGAATGGATGCTGAACGATACCTCCAATCGGGCAATCGCTATAGAGAGAATTCCCGATCGTGCGACGCGGATTGCGCGCAATGCGCTCGCCCTTGGCGCGCCCGATCTTGCAATTGTAAGCGGAGAAGCACCAGATTGTCTCCGGGAGCTTGAGCAGCCGGACGCGATTTTCATTGGTGGTGGAGCCAATGAGGCGACGCTGGCGGCGGCATGGGCGGCGCTGCCAAAACAGGGGCGTATCGTTGTTAACGCTGTTACGCTTGAAACACGGGCGTTGGTGGCGCGGCAATATGCGGAACAAGGCGGCGAACTTGTAGATATCAACATCTCTCGCGCACGATCGGTCGGTCGTTTTCATGGCCTTGAACCTGCGATGGCGGTTCTTCAATGGCGAGGATACAAAACATGACGATATCCTACGCAATCGGGCTTGGCGCACGACGCGGCGTTGACGCGAGCAGCCTTGTCGATCTGGTGCGACGCGTCGTAAACGATCTGGACGTCACGCTGGCCGAGTCATCGCTTTTCACGACCGAGAGCAAAGCCACGGAGCCAGGTTTTCAGGAGGCTGCGCGCCTGCTTGGATTGCCAATCAGCTATCTGCCGCTTGCTTCGTTGAAAAAACGGCGCGGCTCGTCAAAAACCCATTCGCCACGCGTGCAGGCTATGTTTGGCGTCGGTAGCGTGAGTGAAGCGGCGGCGCTGGTTGGCGCCGGTCCGGGAAGCCGACTGCTGGCGCCCCGTCGATCTACGCCGGTCGCCGCCTGCGCCATCGCTATCGTGGCGTCCCCCGTCGCGGAGAATGGTTTATGACCGTGCATTTCATCGGGGCCGGTCCTGGCGCCGCTGATCTTTTAACCTTGCGCGGACGGGATCTAATCGCCCGCTGTCCTGTGTGTCTTTACGCCGGCTCGCTTATTCCCGCAGGGGTATTGGCCCACTGCGCGCCAACAGCGAGAGTGATCGACACTGCGCCTTTATCCCTCGATGAGATTGTTGCGGAAATTGTGGCTGCGCAAGCTCTTGGTCAAGATGTAGCGCGACTGCACTCCGGCGATCTCTCGATATGGAGCGCCGTCGGTGAACAGATGAGGCGGCTGGATGAGCTTGGCGTCCCGTATACGATGACGCCCGGAGTTCCCGCCTTTGCGGCGGCGAGCGCAGCGCTGAAGCGTGAGCTTACCCTACCAGAAGTGTCGCAATCTCTTATTTTGACGCGCACCTCCGGGCGCGCCTCCGCCATGCCAGAGAAGGAGAAACTGGCATTATTCGCACAAAGCGGCGCGACGTTGGCGGTACATCTCTCCATCCACGCGCTGTCGCAGGTCGTCGCCGAGGCGAGGCCGTTTTATGGAGATTGCTGCCCGGTTGCGATCGTTTACCGCGCTTCATGGCCAGATGAGCGCATTATTCGCGGCAATCTTGCTGATATCGAAGCGCGTGTCGTCGAGAACCCGGTGGATCGGACTGCGCTCATACTGATTGGTCCCGCTCTGACGGCAGAGGATTTTCGCGACAGCGCCTTGTATGACCCCGGGTATGATCGGCGTTTCAGGCCTCAGGGCGCACGATGACGATCCCGGCCACATTGATCGGGGCGGCGCGCTCCGGATCTGGAAAGACAACGCTGACTCTCGGGCTGATGCGAGCTCTGACAAACAGGGGCCTGCGGGTCGCAGCTGTAAAATGCGGACCTGATTATATCGATCCGGCCTTTCACGCCGCAGCAACATACAGGCCGGCGCTCAACCTCGATTCCTGGGCGATGGACCAGCATCTGATCGTCGACCTTGTCGGTCGCGCGACGACGGACGCAGACATCATTATCGCCGAGGGGGCCATGGGCCTGTTCGACGGCGCCCCGGCCGGAGCAGCAGGGAACGGCGCCAGCGCAGATATCGCCGCACTGCTCGGCTGGCCGGTGTTGCTCGCGCACGACGTTTCCGGTCAGGCGCAGACTGCGGCGGCGGTTCTGCGCGGTCTGGCCAGTCACGACCCGCGCCTTGAGGTAACCGGCGTCGTTCTCAATAAAGTCGGTAGCCCGCGCCATCGACGCCTATCTGGCGAGGCGACAGAGTCTGCTGGTCTGCGTTTGTTCGGCGCGCTGCCGCGCGACGATGCCCAGTCCCTCCCGGAGCGTCACCTGGGATTGGTGCAAGCGGGCGAAATACCGGCCCTGGAAACCAAACTGGAGTCGCTGGCGAAATTCGTCGAGGCGCATGTCGATATCGATGGCCTGCTCGCGCAACTGGGCGCGATGACGCCCAAAGGCCCATCACGGCGGCTGGTTGGACCGGAAAAGAGTCGATCCCAGCCGCCAGGTCAGCGCATCGCCGTAGCGAGAGACGACGCCTTCTCCTTTTTTTATCCCCATCTCGCCAGACTCTGGCGCGCCGCCGGCGCCGAGATCGTCTTTTTCTCGCCTCTTTCCGATACGCCGCCTCCCGGGGACTGCGATTTCTGTTGGTTACCAGGAGGCTACCCCGAGCTATACGCCGGCCAGATCGCATCGGCAGAGCGGTTCCTGCGGGGGGTGGCGCAATTTGCCGAGACCCGTCCCGTTCATGGCGAGTGCGGCGGTTACATGGTTTTGGGGGACGGGCTGATCGATCAGCGCGGAGAAAGACATCAAATGGCGGGACTTCTCGGGCTCGAAACAAGTTTCGCGCAGAGAAAGTTGCATTTGGGCTATCGGATCATCCGCCTCGTGGAGGATCACCCTTTAGGTTCTTCCGGAACCTTGCGACGCGGACACGAATTTCACTATTCGTCCGTCCTGCGTGAGCAAGGCGAGCCTTTCGCACAGTGCAGAGACCCCTACACGGAGATAGAAAGACCTTCGGGGCTGCGCCATCAGCTCGTGTCCGGATCGTTTTTCCATCTGATCGAGTGAAAAAAGGGCCGCCGGAAGAACCAGCGGCCCAAGTCAAGGGAGGAAACGCCCAAGGAGGGCTACGAAGCAAGAAAGCTTGCTGCGATGCACTTAAGATATTGCTGCAACGCAAAATGTCAATAAAGAAAAAAGTGGCGCCCAGGCCCGCCTCTCATGCCCGGTAATTGTGCAAGAGCAAAGATGGACGCCTGCTCCCTCAGAGAATTCCATTGGTTTATTAATAAATTAAATCAAAGTTTTATAAAATGAAAATGATAAAAAAGAAGCCGCGGCTTGCCGGATCGTATTTTTGGTCAGGTGAAGATTTTGCGATGTTGGAGGCCGCCCCACTGATTAATATAACGAAGCGCCCATGCCTGAGCTCCCTGGTGACCAGACATCGCTTGCTCGTTGTGCATAGCGGCAGAGTATTCCGCAATCACCTGCGACGGATCTCCAATACGATGGACCACGCCATTCTCCAGCCACAAGACCCGATCGCAGCGCTCGGCAAGAAAATCGAGGCTGTGTGAAACGATGAGCGTGGTGCCGGTTTTGGAAAATTCATCGATAAAAGCCTCGCATTTTTCCTGAAAAATCTGGTCGCCGACAGAAAGCGCCTCATCAACAATCAAGACGTCCGACCTTGAGAATACACAAATGGCGAAAGCAAGCCGGGCGATCATGCCCATGGAATAGGTGCGCACCGGTTGCTCAAAAGCAGCGCCTATTTCGGCGAACGCCGCGATATCCTCAATGCAGGCGTCAACCTCCCGATTCGTAAGCCCCAGAATTGCCGCGCCGATCCTTGCATTATCGCGTCCGGTGAGAAGGACATCAAAGCCAGAACCCAGGGCTAAAATCGGCGCAATCCTTCCGTTGACCTCAAAATCGCCTCTTGTCGCGGTAGTGATGCCGCAAATGATTTGCAGGAGAGTTGTTTTACCGGCGCCATTACGCCCTACAATGCCAACGCGTTCCCCGCGATGAACAGAAAAGCTGATATCGTTGAGAACCCACTTCTCCTTGTAAAACTTCCGCCAATAGCCGAAGAGCACCTGTTTGAGTTGATCATTCTGGTGGGCATAGAGCTGAAAGGCCTTGCCGATGCCGCGGCATTGGATGATCGGTTCAGATGACATCGACAATCACCGATTTATACCGCATGAAAAATCGATAACCGCCGATGAAAACGGCATAGGAGGCGATGAAGGTCAGGAAATATACAATGGGGTTTGGATACCTCCCGGTGAATGCAATATCCCGCATCATCTCAACATAATCGCCGATAAGATTGATCCGCATCAGCAACCCAGCCACCGGAGACATGCCGGAGATATAATCCATCTTGAAAAAGATCGGCGTCGCAAACATGAGGAGCGGCACAATCGAGGCCATAATATGCGCGACATCACGCGTGAACGCTCCCAAAGCCATCAGAAACCACGTGACTCCAAGCATAAAAAGAGCGAAAGGCACGACGACAAAAGGAGTGAGAAAGATTGTCAGGGGAATATGACCGACGGTCAAAATACGAAAAATAATATAAACGCCAAACGAGATGCCCGAATAAATGAAGGCTCTGATCGCCGCTGTCCATGCGATCGTCTCACTGGGAAATATCGATCTTTTGACAAAATTTACATGCTCATGAAGCAGCATGGGCGCCCGGTAGCCGAGTTCGCTAAACAGGTTGAAAACGATCAAACCGATAAAAATACTGCCGGCGTAATCCGAAACCGTCTGGTTGCCGCGCAATTCGGGCACAGTGAAATAAAAAAGAAAAGTGTAGGTCCCCAAAACAAAGAGCGGAGCAAGCACCGCCCATATCCATCCCAGGGCGGCGCCGCTGTAACGGGAGAGATACTCGCGTCGCGCAACCGCACGTATGAGCTCTCGATGACGCCATGCGCGCACGAAGGGCTCCGTAGAGTTCGAGAGAATGTGTTCGTAATTCTGCATGAAAGCCGGCAGCTTTGCGATATCCGGATAAGTCATGGAAGGGTTATTTCACCACCCGAGCCGCTATGTCAATTATTAATAATAACAATAAATTAAAACACGAGCAAGGCCTTTCGGGACCCCTGCGGGGATCTTGCGGCCAAAGAAAAAATTGGCGTGAGCGAATGAAGCCCGATACCCCATGTCGTCTCATTCTCCATGTTGACTCATTCTCATGGCGCATGAGCCTGTGACGCCAGCAAGAAATCGGGACCAATGGATCGTTCCACGCTGCGGGCAGATCATTGCTCTGAGACGGCAGGAAAAGAAAAACATTACGCGGGCTCCGCTGGGCCGGACTTTGCTGTAGCGGAGTTGCAACTTTGGATATTTTCGGGTTCAATTCAGGAACTTCTGTCTGACTAGAACAAGAAAACCGCATATACTTCGGCTTGGCGACGTATATGCGTCGAAAGTAGTTCATGATCGACAAAACCGAAAATCGCGAGATAAGCGACATCTCCCAAAAATGCTCCGAGACTGGGCAGGACGAAAACGTAAATTTATATCAGATCCTCGAACTGCACAGGGAACTGGACTATCTGAAAGGCCGTTTGGCTCTGGTCCCCGAACCTGTACAATGGTGTTGCAAACATCTTCGACAATTCTGGTGGACCTTATCATCTCTTGTGGGATTAGGCTGGTTGCACAATGGCGCTCGACCGGTCATGCAAAACACCGCATCAAATCCAACCATTCGTCTCCCGTCGGGAGCCATTGATGATATGCCGTCGCCGAGACTGTTCCTCGATGTCACAATCACCTACAAATCCAAATTAAATACCGGCGTTCAACGGGTCATTCGTGAACTTTGCCGTTATGGCGAAATCGGCGGCGAACTGGCGCCCGTGATCATTGATCAGGGTGTATTTGTGAGCGTCCCAGAAATGACCGCGATTGATTATCGAGAAGGCGACAAAATTCTCCTGCTCGACTCAGGATGGACGCATACCAAAACTTATTTGCCGGCGCTAAACCACGCAAAATCACGCGGGGTCGACATTATTCTTGGAATATACGACCTCATACCGATACAACATCCCGGTTTCGTTCATCCCTATTTCACGGAATTATTTGATAATTGGCTTAAATCGATCACGCCATTTTGCAGGTCTGTTCTGGCTATTTCCAGATATTCAGCAGAATCCTATCATTTGTGGGCTGATAAGCATGGCTTCCTGGCCAATATTCAGGAAATTGGCTGGTTTCATCTCGGAGCTGATTTTCCCGAACCAGACATGAAGAGAGAACCCGGAACCGATGCCGGCGAGAATATTCCGGCTAATTTCCTCTTATCCGTAGGAACGCTCGAACCTCGCAAGGGCTACGCATGCGCCCTCGACGCCTTTGATCTTCTCTGGAGAGACGAGTCTACATTATCCTATGTGATTATTGGGAGGCGAGGCGACCTCGCGCTGCACATCGTTGATCGCATCGTGAACCATCCTCAGTTTGGCAAAAAACTATTTTGGCCGCAAAATGTTGATGATCATCTTCTTGCGCTTTTTTACAAAAGGTCGCAGGGCGTTTTGATCCCTGCGCTGGCGGAAGGCTTCGGCCTGCCGTTAATTGAAGCCTGCCAATACGGAAAACCTGTCATCGCAAGTAATTTACAGGTGTTCCGGGAAATAGCGCCGCCGGGCGTCACATTTTTCGAAGCTGCGCAGAGTATGGAATTAGCGCAGGCGATTGAAAACATGTGTGACGAAACAAAGCGAACGCCGACGCTTGTCAAAAGTGACCTGGACTGGAACACCGCAACAAAAAAGATGCTCAAAATCATTAAATCAGATGAATATCAGTTGAAGTTTTGATGCAGACAGAAATTGACTAATTCGCGATCCAGCAAGCGGGATTGAGGATCTATTTCATTAGGTGAAGTAACTATTCGCAAGAACCCTGCGTCAGGAACATAGATCGACGGCCGCATATTCAGTCTTGAAAGCAGGAGTATTTCTGATAAAATTGCTTACATTCAAATTTGAAAGATCAAAAAAAATGGCCAGCATACCTGAATACGTGAACCACTATCTCTCCAAAATCTTCGGCGTGCGCCTGATTACAACAAAAGATTTCAATCACATCTATGATGCTGTTGTAGAGCTGAATAAATACAGCCATTTTTACTATCTACCCAACACTATTGAGGTAAAAAAAAGAGTTAAAGAGGTTTATGCGCTTATTACGCCGATGAAAGCGAGAGAAGCAAATAAAATCAGAATTGGAAATCAACATGACGGAGGATATGTTTGCCTGGATTATTTACAAAAAGTAACCTCCGCCGTATCCCTTGGCATCAGCGATGATGTCTCGTGGGATCTGGCTATGGC
>JBBARD010000027.1:27396-30630 GCA_040399965.1 Methylocystis sp.
CCTCCGCCGTATCCCTTGGCATCAGCGATGATGTCTCGTGGGATCTGGCTATGGCAGATCTCAACATCGATGTTTATCAATATGATTACTCGGTAAACGGACCTCCGGTTCACAATAACCACTTTAAATTTTATAAACTCAAGGTGGCGGGAACTGATGGCCCTGGAGCTATTTCCCTGGATTCCATTGTCAAAAATAATAAGCTCTGCGCTCCAGCTTCAAATTTCCTTAAGATTGACATTGAGGGAGACGAGTGGGAAACATTTCTATCATCGTCTGAAGAAGTGCTTGGGGCGTTCAGTCAAATTGTATGTGAATTCCACAATTTTCATCTGATATCAGATATCGATTATTTTGAAAAAATCAAAAATACTTTGTGTAAATTGAAAGATAAATTTCAAGTGATACATGTCCACGGCAATAATTACACGCCCCTTTTGATATGTCCTGGCGTTGGTAGCCTGCCCCAGGTCATGGAAATAAGTTTTGCAAGCAGGAGCATTTTCTCTTTTGAAAAATGCAATGAAACATTTCCCGGACCTCTTGATGCGCCTTGCGATCCGCACCATCCAGATTACTTTATCGATCTGCCTGAAATCTGATATTAGTATAGGCGGCATTTAATCGAAGCAGGAACAGGGCCCGATCAGAAATGCTGACGTTCAAAAACTGTTTGCGACTGGTGATGGTGACTTTGACGATTGCTTCGTCAATGACATCTGTTCCCGCCTTCGCAAACGAACCGGACGCCAAATCAATCCCAAAACCCATGCTAATGCTGGGTTTGTTTTGTTACAGCTCTCTTTCTACCCTGAAAAATCCCTTTGAAGCCAACCCCTCCGCATTGCCATGGCGAGCGTCAGGCTCCAGACAAGAGGCGATTCAAAATCTGATGTCAAAACTTGATCCGACGGATGCCGCATATGAAAAAGCCATCAGGGATCAGGCGATATCTGCGCCCGAGGCAAAATTCATCAAATTTTCCGCCATTCATGAGTCGGAGCAATGGCTCAAAAATATTAATATTTCCTGCGCAGCCCCAAATCTTGCGCCTCAAGACTATGAGCCATGCCTCAAGGAAACGAACAGCGAGGTCTATAAATGCTACCGGCAGATCATTGACGCTGTGCAGGCTACCAACAAATCTTCAGCGACCAAATAACTATAAATGCAAGGCGTATTCCTTGAGAGTCTTCATTTCATGTCCTGCAATGCCATGACCATGCCGTCCTGATAATTTCTTCGAGTGAGCAAATTTTCGGACGCCATGATAATTCGTGCATACCGAGACGCGCATCGGCAACCAAAATAGCAGGGTCGCCCTCCCGACGCGCTCCATAAGTCACGGGGACGGTTTTACCGGTTACAGTCTGCGCCGTATTTATGACTTCACGCACCGAGAAGCCGGCGCCATTCCCAAGGTTATAGGAGCCGGAAACTCCGCCTCGTTTCAATCTCTCCAGAGCGGCTACATGCGCGTCAGCCAGGTCCGAGACATGAATATAATCGCGTATACAGGTCCCATCCGGCGTATCATAATCCTCGCCATAGACCGTCACCCTGTCACGCTTGCCCAGGATTGAGTCAAGAATGATCGGGATAAGGTGAGTTTCTGGATCGTGCGCCTCTCCCGTCTGACCAGCCGGATCAGCGCCCGCCGCGTTAAAATACCGGAGCGCTGTCCAGTTCAATCCATAAGCGGTTCCGAAATCCCGCAGAATGCGCTCTACAATGAGCTTCGTCTCGCCATATGGATTAATCGGTTGTTCAAAAGACTTCTCGTTAATCGGAACGACTTTTGGCAAGCCATAAACAGCCGCAGTGCTGGAGAAAATGATGTTGCAGACGCCCACATCCCGCATCGCTTGCAGAAGCGAGAGGCTACCGATGACATTATTGCGATAATAAATCTCGGGATGCTCGACAGACTCCCCAACTGCCATAAGTGCCGCAAAATGAATGACAGCGACAGGTTTATAGGAATTGAGGACCTCGATAAGGCGCCTGGAATCCAGGATATCGCCGATCTCAAGCGGCCCCCATTTGACCGCCCATTCGTGACCACTTGATAAATTATCGTAAGAAACAGGATTATAACCTGCAGCTCTAAGAGCTTTGCAAGCGTGTGATCCAATGTATCCAGCGCCGCCGGTGACAAGAACATTTGCGCTCGTAATGAGGATTCTCCGACTTGAGTTGCCTGCGCGAAATCTATCTCTCAAAAATGTTTAGTACCTCATTCAGACCTGTCGCAATCTACGCAGCGACTTCCAGAGAAGTCCGCTCAAGCAAAGTGATAACTTTGCCGCCCATGATCTCGAGCAAAACGCGGGTCCGGCCCTTGTCGTCCATGCTGAGGACTTCGCCCATCAACCGAACAAATGGTCCCTGAACGACGTTAACTCTTTGTCCTGCAACAAGATCACGATTTAACTGACAATAACCCTGCTCGTCGACATAACTCATCAAAGCTTCGATGACCCCGCTCGGAGCCGGAGTTGGTCTTTCATTGGCCGTCAACAGGCGCGAAACGCCGATGGTGCCGTTAACGCTCCGCCACCGATGAAGTTTTGGATCGAGACGGATAAACAAATAGCCTGGGAAGACCGCGACTTTCTTTGTGCGAAGCTGCCGCGCATGCCGAACGGTTTTTAAAATTTGAGGCAAAAATACTTCAAAATTCTGGGCTTCGAGATTCATCCGCGCCAGAGCTTCCTGACGCGAGCGCGTTTGCGCTACATACCAGCGAAGATCCTCCAAATCTCCTGATTTATCGGGGATACGCCTATCAAATGATGACATTTTCCAGCCTTGTCCTTCGAGTCAGTCAATGAGGAAGAGTGTTTTTTTCGTCTGGATCGTAAAAAATTAGTTCATGTGTCTATTGCTGATCTCGTCCTCAAAAAGGGCGGCCCTTGTCCAAGTGAAAAATAACCATAGCATTCATTTAAGACAAATTATGACAAAAAATGTCATCTAGCGATCGCTGAAAACGCCTAGTCGACATAAGTCTGCATTCAGAAACGCCAATCAAGAATACCCGGAATGACCGCAAGCAGCCTCAATGCACAGAAATATGAAGCAAAATACATTCGGCATAACACAAGAAACGGTCTGAAAAAAAAAGCGCCCCGTTGAAGAGGCGCTTTTTAAGCTAAAAAAGAGGAAAATTGTGTTTTGCAGGCCTGGCGACGACCTACTCTCCCAGGTCTTGAGACATAGTACCATTGGCGC
>JBBARD010000028.1:0-28800 GCA_040399965.1 Methylocystis sp.
TCCGAAGCGAAAAACGCCCGGCGATAGGCGATTTCGGTGAGAAACATGAAGCGCCCAGGTGAAGTGGTGAGTGAAGATGTGTCGATGTTGTTTCCGCGCCAATCGTTCGCCGGGCAGAAGGTCGGGCGCTTTTATGACACTGCGCGAACTTGCGCCGGATTGGGTGAGTTTAAGCTTGATTCGCCGGGGACTTCGGGACCCCGGGAGCGCGGTAAGACCTTGCAAGCTGGCGCAAAATTTGGTTTTTCGGGACGGTTTCCTAAAATCATAGACGCTATATATGGGCTTATAGAAAACTTCGACCAAACCTTCGCAGGGGGGGAATATGCTCGGTCTGGGAGCCGCCAAACCCGTCACGGGACAAGCTGAAGATATAGTAAATTGTCAAATATCAAAGGTTTTTGAGTTTGTCGCCTACCACTTCTTTGATAATTATCCCAAATGGTGCCCGCAGGTTGTAGATCTGGAGCCTCTCAGCAGCCTGCCCGTTGGAGTTGGGGTTCGCGGCCGGCAAGTAACGCGTGACCGTGGCATAGACAGCGAGTCAACCTTCGAAGTCACGCAATTCGAAGATCCCCGGAAACTTGAAATCAAGGGCTCAACAGAGCCGTTTCGATCATCCTACGAGTTTCATCGAGAGAGCGACGATTCGACCCGTGTCTCCTTCACCTTCGAACTCGAGGAACTTGAGCTTGTGATGCGGCCTTTTCAGAAACTCATCCGGGTCGCCTTGCAGGATGGAGCGACGCAGACGATTGAGAACATCAAAAAATTACTCGAAGAGCAGCCCGCCTGAAGTCCTGCGCCACCCGGCATGAAATTGTAACGATAGTCCTGATTCCGAAGTTCAATCATGTTCGTGGTTCAAAAAGATAATGGCTTCACTCTCCATGTTTTGACCCGGATCCTAGATTGATGCGTGAATGGCGTGATCCTGAGCGATCCCGGTTTTACGTACTTTGCGATCGTTTACGCCAACCGGATTTTCGAAGACATATGCGATTATAATCAGCAAGAGATCATCGGCCGCAATTGCCGGTTTCTGCAAGGTGTCGATCGCTTTCAGCCTGAACTCTAGCCCCTTTGCGCCGCCATTAAAAAAGAGCGCGCCAACGAAGTGACATTGCGGAATTACAGGAAGAACGGCGAACTGTTTCACTATCAACTAATGGTTAAACCGCTGAACGACGATCACGGCAATGTCGTTTATTTTCTGGGCGCGCAATACGACATTATGGAACAGGTCAACGCCCGGAGGAAAATCGAGAAATTATCGAAAGAGCTTAAGTTGACTGTGGAATAAACGTTCGCTCGCCCACACGGAGCTGAACGTATCTCACGATCCGCTGAACCAATTATAGCCCTGGTTCTCCCAATACCCCCCTGGATTGTCGTTCGTTACGAAAATCTCGGTGACAAACTTGGGATTCTTGAAGCCCAGCTTTGTCGGTATGCGGACTTTTACCGGAAAGCCATATTTTGTTTCCCCGGGTTGTCCGGGGAAATCCAGGGTCAGCAAGGTTTGCGGGTGTAATGCGCTCGGCATGTCGATGCTGGTTGAATATTTGTCTGCGCATTTAAATCCGACATATTTCGCCGTGAGATCGGCGCCGATGCGCTCAAGGAAGGTTTTGAACGTTACGCCGCCCCACTTTCCGATGGCGCTCCAACCCTCCACGCAAATGTGTTGGGTGATCTGATTTGTCTGAGGCAATGCGCGCAGCTCATTAATGCGCCAGGGTCGCTTGTTCGAAATCAATCCGCCGAGTTCGAGCTGGTAATCAGGCCCATAGATGACAGGCGCCATCGGCTGTTCGTAGTAGGCGTTGAAGGGAAACGGTTCTGTAATATCCGCTTCGCTGTAGGTTCGCGCAAGTTTACCGTGATCAAAGATTGCGGCCTGGACCCGATCATTCCAGCGGGACATCGCCCAGAGCAATTTGTCGACGGCGTCGCCGTCCTTCAGCGTACATCCGGACAACATGGTCAATGCGCCGAGCGAAAGACCCTGCTTCAGGAAGAGGCGTCTCTCGATGCGGGCGATTTGCGGACGAAAGTCTCTCAGAGAAATTTTCGGATTTTTTGGGTTACCTGCGCTCATTTTGGCGCTCCGATTTTTTTCGGCGGTTTTTGAGCTAGCCGACCTGAAAACATGGACTCGATCGTGCCTTTGACCGCCATAGCGATACTCAGGTGGATCAGCGTAAACAGGGCCAGCCCAAGCGTGGCGAAGAAATGAACCTTGCGAGCTTCATCATATCCGCCGAAGAAATGCGCAAGACTTTGGAACTGTACCGGTTTCCACATCGTCAGGCCGGAAAAGACCAGAAGGATCACGATCCAGATCACGGCGTTATACAACACGCGCTGCACAGGATTGTGCTCGCCGGGGCCATGAAGAATCAGGGGTTTCAGTTCGAGGCGAATATTGCGATAGGCCGCCATCGCTTGAAACCGGATCAGGCTGCGCCAGTAATGTCCGGACACGACGCCATAAACCAGATAGACGATCCCGTTGATCGACAGCAACCATATTTTGGCGAAAACTCCGGCGAGCGCTCCCGCCAACCAGCCGCCCGGGGTGATGTCGGGGGGAAATTGCAACGGATAGACCGGCGCGGCGTTATAAATTTTCCGGCCGTTCATGATCTTCATGAAAAGAGCGAACGCGCTGTTCCACTGCGTGAGGCGAACGAACAGGGGATGAATGATCCTGTCCGACGCATTCGGGTCGCTTTTTTGAAGAATTTGGACGTTGATCGTCATCTTTTTTCGTCTGTCATTCCCAGTCCCTTCATATAACGCGTCGGTCTTCAAAGTCCTTAGTCATCGGCGTGAAAGTCGCTTGTAAAATGGTCGCGGTCCGGTCGACGTTAGACATTGCCAATGCTGCGGCGCAGCAGACTTTCTCGCCACGCCACAATTTGGGACTGCTCATCGTCTGACGATGTTTTTTCTGAGCTTGTCAAAAGCGAGGGCGTCCTTCAGCAGGTTTTCGAGACAATCGAGCGGCCACTGGGTGCGTCTGTCGGAGATGGCGCGGTCTGGCGCAGGATGGGTTTCGATAAACAAGCCCGCCACGCCGACAGCGACCGCGGCGCGCGTCAGAGCCGCGACAAAGCGACGATCGCCGCCAGACTCTGTTGCGTTGCCGCCGGGCGTCTGGACGGCGTGCGTAGCGTCGAACATCACCGGCGCGCCGGTTTCTGCGAGGATGGGCAAGGCGCGCATGTCCGCCACCAGCGCATGATAGCCGAAACTCGCGCCGCGTTCGGTCGCCACAACGCCGCCAGCCCCGGCCGCACGCGCCTTGTCCAGGGCGTGGCGCATGTCCTCTGGAGCCATGAACGGCCCTTTCTTGATGTTGACGGGTCGTCCAGTCCGCGCGGCAGCGACGATGAGATCGGTCTGGCGGCTCAGGAAAGCGGGAATTTGCAACAGATCGACAGCCTGCGCCACGATGGCGCAATCGCCGCTTTCGTGCACATCGGTCGTAACCGGCAGGCCCGTGGCCGATTGGATGTCTCGAAAAATCGGCAAGGCGGCGGCGAGTCCGACGCCGCGCGGGCTGGCGTGGCTGGTCCGGTTCGCCTTGTCGTATGAGGCCTTGAAGATCACGCCAACGCCAAGCCGATCGGACAGCCGCGCCAGTTCTTCGGCGACTAACAGCGCCATAGCCCGATCCTCCAGCGCGCAGGGGCCTGCGATCAGGGTCAGCGGCCGTTCGTTGCCGATCAGGACGCGCCTGGGGCCGTCGCCGACATACACGTCGGTCATGGCGATTTATCCGTCTCTTTCATCAATCGCGCGACTTCGGCCCTAACAACCGGGAGCAATTCGGACTCGAACCAGGGATGGCGCTTTAGCCAGCCGGTGTTGCGCCATGAGGGATGCGGCAATGGAATGATTCGGGGTCGGCGGGTCTCAACGAACTCGCGCCAGCGGGAGACAAGATCGGTCACGCTGGCGCTTGACGGCATGGCGCGTCCAAGGCGGTTGAAATGGTAGTCCTGCGCATAACGACCGATTGCAAGCAAAGTTTCGATCTGCGGCAGGAGGTCAAAGAGCCTGTCATGCCATTGCGCCCGACACTCGCGACGCGGCGGCAGATCGCCTCCAGATCTGTCATGGCCCGGGAAGCAAAATCCCATCGGAATGATCGCGACACGTTCGACATCATAGAAGCTTTCGCGATCAAGGCCGAGCCAGTCGCGCAGCCTGTCCCCGGAAGGATCGTTGAAAGGTATGCCGGTCTGGTTAACGAGATTGCCCGGCGCCTGACTGGCGATCGCCAGACGCGCGGTTGAGCTGACGCGAAGCACGGGACGCGGCGGGTGCGGCAGCGGCGGACCGAGGGGGGCCGTGACGCAGATTTCGCAGGCCCGAATGCGGAGCAGCACTTGATCAAGGTCTGGCGTCTGGGCCGTCGCCGGGCGTGTCATGGCTCTGGCCTCATCAGCTTCATTGGCGTTGAGGCTGTCGCGAAACTTGCAGAGTGACCGACGCCCGGACTGTGGATCAATGTTAGACCATTTCTCCGGTATTTGTCAGAAGGCCATTAAAGGGTATGGTCCATTCATATGGTCAACCTTAAGCTGTTCGCCGTAGGATGATGCTCGACAAACTTGTGCATAATTTCGACCGGAGTCAGGGAGCCGATCCCGCCGTTGCGACCCTCTCCCGCCGGCTTGGCGCGCGCGCGGCGCGCGGAACGCCGAGAAGCTTCGACATTGGCGATCGAAACAGCGATCTCGGGCTGATTGAGGCCTACGCCCGAAACCGGATCGACGTTTTGCCAATTGACCTCGGGTTGACGACGCTGGCCTTCTGGCTGGCGCGCGCCGCCATAGACGCAGAGAGCCTTTTGGCCTGGACGGCGGCGGCCCTGGTCGGCGTGACTGTCCGACAGCTTTTTGTGCGCCGGGCGCTACTGAAGGCGGAGGCGAAAACGCCGCCCTTGCGCCTGCGCACTCAAATTATTCTCATCGAGGCTTTAAATGGGCTGGTTTGGGCGATCGCGATTTTTCCGTTTGCGCAGACCTCTACCGCCGCGCCGTTTGTCGTCGGGCTGATCCTCATCCTGCGGGCCGGCGTCGAAGCTTTCGCGAATGCGACCGTTCCCCCGGCCGTTTGCGCGGCGCTCGGTCCGCCGACGATCGGGCTCGTCCTTTACCTCGCCTGTGTCTATCCGGGACAAGATGCGGGGCCGTTAATGGCGCTTTTCGCGCTTGCGAATCTTGTTTTTCCCGGCATGGCCAGTCGTCAGCGTCGGCTCCTTGCCGACAAGCTGTCATTGCTGGACGATAAAAGCGAAAGTGTTGCTGAACTGCAGCGCGCGAAAGAAACATCCGACGCCGCGCGCCGCCGCGCCGAAGAGGAGAGTCTGGCGAAATCGCGATTTATCGTGACAATGAGCCACGAGTTGCGCACACCCCTGAATGCGATGCTCGGTTTCTCCGAAGTTCTTGCCGGCGAGCTATACGGCCCGCACGAGAACCCGACTTATGGAGAATATGCTCGCGACATTCTTGGCTGCGGCCAGCATTTGTTGACGCTGATCAATGATCTCATTGATCTTTCGCGGGTGGAGGCGGGTCGTTACGAGTTGCGAGAGCAACGTTTGTCTCTCGTAAATGTCGTAGCGGAATGTCGACATCTTCTCGCGTTGCGCGCCCAAAAGAGCAACATCTCGCTCATCGAAACAACGGAGACGGATCTGCCCCCGCTTTGGGGGGATTTGCGCGCTGTGCGTCAGATTGTCTTGAATTTGTTGACGAACGCCGTCAAATATACTCCATCGGGCGGCGCCGTGACCATCAAGGTTGGTTGGACCAGTAATGGCGGTCAATATGTTTCCGTGCGTGATACAGGCCCCGGCATTCCCGAGGACGAGATCGCCACGGTGATGGCCTGCTTCGGGCGCGGAGCGCTAGCCCAAAAAAACGCCATAGAGGGCGCAGGTCTTGGTCTGCCAATTGTCAAGGGGCTTGTTGAACTGCACGGAGGCGAGTTCTTCCTCAAGTCTCATTTGAACGAGGGCGCCGAAGTCGTTGTCGTCTTTCCTCCGCAACGCGTGATGAACGCCTTGCCGCGTTACGCCTCCGACAGTCACGCCGCTTGAGAGACTCTGGCTTGACGTCGCTGTCCAGACTAGGGATAGGCGGTCATGACCTTGAGAGACAAAAATGCCGGAGCTCTTGTGCTTTTTTCCGGCGGACAGGATTCCACCACCTGTCTTGCCTGGGCGCTGGAGAACTTTGTCCATGTCGAGACTGTCGGGTTCGACTATGGACAGCGACACCGCGTCGAATTGAGCCGCAGGTCGGCGTTGCGGTCAGGACTGGCCGGTCTGTCGCCGCGCTGGCGAGAAAGATTGGGGCAAGATCATACATTATCTATTGAGGCGCTCGGCGCCATCTCCGACACCGCGCTGACGCGGGAAGCTGCGATCGCTTTGGGAGATGACGGTCTGCCCAACACTTTTGTGCCGGGCCGGAATCTGTTGTTTCTCGCATTTGCGGCGGCGCTGGCCTATCGGCGCGGCGTCGTCGATCTGGTCGGCGGCATGTGCGAAACGGATTTTTCTGGCTATCCCGACTGCCGCCACGACACCATCATGAGCATGGCGCGCACATTATCCCTAGGCATGGATCGGCCTTTTTTTATTCATACGCCGCTGATGTTTATCGACAAGGCGGCGACATGGGCGCTGGCGCAGGATTTGGGCGGCGCAGCGCTTGTTCGGTTGATCGTCGAGGACACCCACACCTGTTATCTGGGCGAGCGAGGCCGGCGTCAGGATTGGGGATATGGCTGCGGCGCTTGTCCAGCGTGCGAGTTGCGCGCCAGAGGATGGAAAAAATTTGTTACAGAAGCCACTATGACGCCGGATGAAGGATAGAATTCTCTGTAACGTATAATGGCCGGGGGGCGCCCGGCCATTGTTTTAAAAGTTCGCCGCAAGAGTCTGGACTGACCGCTGGTCAATACAGGCCGCCGGTGCCGCTGCCGACGGATTGATCGACATGCGAGGAGTTCAGCTGGTTCGCGCCGCTGGAGCCATTGCCGCCTGAATAGGAGTCCGGCGGGGCGGTGCCGGGTTTGAACGCCTCGAGAATGGCGCCGCCGCCGGATGAACGCAGTCCGGAATGCGGATCGACAGAAACAAGTTTGATTCCCGGCGGCACACGGAAGGGCGTGTCGGGCTTGTCCTTCAACGCCTGCATCATCAAGTCGCGGAAAATCGGCGCGCTGTATTGCGCTGCCTGGGCATGGGTGCCAAGGGATCGCGGACGATCGTATCCGATGTAAACGCCGACGCAGAGGTCCGGGGAATAACCCACAAACCATAGATCCTTGGCCTCGTTGGTGGTGCCGGTCTTGCCGGCGAGATGTTTGCCGACCGCCTTGATCGACACGCCAGTGCCGCGCTGGATAACGCCTTCCATGATCGAGGTGATCTGGTAAGCGGTCAGAGGGTCGAGAACCTGCTCACGCTTGTCGACGAGCTTGGGCTCCAACTGATTATCCCAATTATCTGCGTCGCAGCCGATGCACTCGCGCTCGTCGTGACGATAGATCGTCTTGCCGTAGCGATCCTGAACGCGGTCGATCAGCGTTGGCTTGACCCGCTTGCCGCCATTGGCGAGCATCGAATAGCCGGTGACCATTTTCATCAGCGTCGTTTCGCCTGCTCCCAGGGCCATGGAAAGGTAAGGCGGCATATTGTCGTAAATGCCGAAGCGTTTGGCGTATTCGGCTATGAGCGGCATGCCGACGTCATTGGCGAGACGCACCGTCATCATGTTTTTGGAGTGTTCGACGCCATGCCGCAGCGGATGCGCGCCAGTGCCGTGCCCGCCTTCGAAGTTTTCCGGCGTCCACATGGTGCCGTCGGCCTGCTTGATCGAAATCGGCTCGTCGAGGATTGAAGAGGACGGCGTGTAACCGTTGTCCAGCGCTGTCGCGTAGACGAAAGGCTTGAAAGAAGAGCCGGGTTGCCGCAGCGCTTGCGTCGCGCGGTTGAACTCCGACTGGTCATAGGAGAAGCCCCCGACCATGGAGAACACGCGTCCTGTGTAGGGATCCATCGCCATCATGGCGCCAGAAATTTCCGGGATTTGCCGGAGCCGGTAAGAGCCGGCCCGTCCAGCCAGCGGCTCGACATAGATCACGTCGCCGGGCGTAAAGGCGCTGCGAGGACTGCGGCCAGCCCAACGCATTCCGTCGGCGGACAGAACGCCGGTCTCGCGCTCGCTCGAGACCTCGCCGGACTTTTCGCGGCCGGGTTGCATGCCGAGCTTTGCAGAGCCGTCATTGGTGTCGAGAACGACCGCCAGCCGCCAGGGCCGCACGTCGCCAAGCGCCGGGATGTTGGCGAGCGCCGTTCCCCAGTCGCCGGCTGCGTCGATATGGTTGATTGGGCCGCGAAAGCCATGCGCTTCGTCAAAGCGCACGAGACCGTCGGCCAGCGCCTTGCGGGTCATCGCCTGCATTTTCGGGTCGAGGGTGGTGCGAACCGTCAGGCCGCCTTCGTACAGCACTTTTTCGCCGTAGCGCTCCTGTAACTCCCGGCGCACTTCCTCGGCGAAATATCCCGCGACATAGGTGTTGGGCGACAGCACGCGCGGATTGACGCCCAAAGGCTCGGTTTTGGCTTTGGCGCCCTCTTCAGGCGTGATGAAACCATCAGCAGCCATGCGATCTATCACATAATTACGACGCTCGACGGCGCGTTCGCGATGCTGGAAAGGATGATAATTGTTTGGCGCCTTCGGGAGAGCGGCGAGGTAGGCGGCTTCCGCGATAGTCAATTCGTTGATGGATTTATTGAAGTAGTTCAATGCGGCGGCGGCGACTCCGTAGTTGCCGAGACCAAGGTAAATTTCGTTAAGATAGAGTTCGAGGATGTGCTCCTTGGAATAGGCGTTTT
Source organism: Methylocystis sp. (assembly GCA_040399965.1). GTDB lineage: Bacteria > Pseudomonadota > Alphaproteobacteria > Rhizobiales > Beijerinckiaceae > Methylocystis. Next base: position 8,933 of record JBBARD010000028.1, read on the forward strand.
CGATGCGAAACGAAATCAGCGCCTCACGAATTTTACGGTCGAAGGAACGTTCGTTGCCGACAAGAAAGTTTTTGGCGACCTGCTGGGTGATGGTCGACGCGCCCTGCACATGTTTGTTGCCTTCGACAAGGATCATAACCGCGCGCGCGACGCCTTCCGGGTCGACGCCGCTATGAATAAAAAAGTTCTTGTCCTCAGCTGAGATGAACGCCTGACGAACCAGGGGCGGAATCGAAGCATAGGGAAGGAACAAGCGGCGTTCGTGCGAATATTCCGCAAGAATCGATCCATCGCCGGCATGGGCGCGTGTCGTTACCGGCGGCTCGTATTTTTGAAGGGTTGCGGTGTCCGGCAGGTCCTTCGAATAATAAAAAACCACTGCGGCGACCGCCACTGCGCAGAGCAGAAAGACAATTGTGCCGGTTGCAAATAGAAAGCCCAGAAATCTGGCAAACAGGCGCATGAACGGTTTTCCTCACAGCATCGGCCGCTTTCGCGACTGCGTCTGATGTGGGGGTTGTCGCGTCGATAGCACGGACTGGACAATATCCCCCGCTGGCCCCCTGGGGGCGCGCGTTCCGGATGATCGGACCGGTTAACTTTTGCCGGTATTTTGTGTTTTATTCTGGGCGCGAAAAAGCGGGCGCAGCCAGCATCCTCGATGGATGAGACATCGTGAAAAAAGCTTCAATCGCCTCAGCGGCCTTGCCGGCGGCCCGTTCTCTCCATGCCGGAGAGGTCAGCCGGGACAGATCATGCGCGCTGGATAAATAGCCCAGTTCAAGAAGGACGGATGGCATGTCGTGGGCTTTGAGCACCACGAAGCCGGCGGAGCGGATCGGGTTTTTATTCAGACTGCCCGCTTCCTTCCAGCGCGACGCCAGCGCCTGCGCGAATTGTCGACTAAAGGCGTTGGTTTCCCGACGGGCGAGGTCGAACAGAATGTCGCCGACGTCGTCGGAGTTCGGGGGCGTTTGCAGACCGGCCGCCTGATCGGCGCGATTTTCCTGCGCTGCGGTTCGCGCCGCCTCGGCGTCGGAAGCCGCCCGCGAAACGGTGTAGATCGTCGCGCCCTCGACATGCGGCTCCGCCAGCGTGTCGGCGTGAATCGACACAAACAGCGCGGCGTTGGCCCGTCGCGCCAGCGCCACGCGCTCCTCCAGGGGCAGGAAAATATCTTCGTCGCGGGTCAGGACGACGCGCAGGCGGCCGTCGGCCTCGATTTTTTCACGCAGGGCGCGAGCGAAGGCGAGAACAATTGTTTTTTCTTCTATTCCACTCTGGGCGACGGCCCCCTGATCGACGCCGCCGTGTCCGGGATCGATCACCACAACCGGCGTTTCGGTCGAATGGCTGTCTCCGCCCGTCGTCTGGGAATCGACAGCGGAAAAACGCGTAAGCGGGTCGGCGCTTGCCGCCTGGGCGTCGGCAATGAAACGCGCTTTTGACGTTGGCGCGAGTTCAATCGTTAGACGGGCGCCAGAGGCGACAGTCTCGCTTGCAACCCGCACAGCCCTTGCAGGCGCTTTCAAATCTATGACGATGCGAGCGCGTCCGGGAGCGAACTGGCCAAACCGGAAGGCGCGGACAAGCGTCGACCCGACCACATGGCCGTCCGAAGGCTCAATGCCGAAAACCACATCGGGTAAATCGATAATCATTCGGGCCGGATCGGTCATCGGCCAGGCCTGCGCATCGACGGGGCCAGTGAGATCGAAAACCAGCCGACTTGAACCCGCCGCGTTCTCGTAATGGCCTGACGTCACCGTGACGCGCGCTTTCTCAGCGATGGCCGGCGCGAGCGCAAGGGCCAAGGCAAGGATCGCAATGGCGCCCGACCGCCGGGCGTTGCGGATGATGACGGCCAGTAATCTCAAATGTCTGAAGTTCGGTCCCGCCATGTGCAGGTCTCTCGGCTTGACCGAGGATAAAGTGGGTCGCCTCGGCGCTAGCCGCAGGGTCGGACAATGCCGCGGTATAGTTAACCAATGGTTAACCTTAATCTTGTCCCGTCTTTTTCCGGCGGCGGGCGTCGCCCGGCGAGACTTTTCCCTCTACCTTGGTTTTAGAGGACTTCAAAGGGTTCAGGAGATCAGAGAGTTGTCGCACGACGGCCACGAAATTAAAAATGACGGCCACGAACTTGAAAAGAATAATCCTAAAATTTGGCGCCGTGATCATGCCTCGCTGAATGCCGCGTTATCTGCCCGAGACAAATGGACAGCCAAGCGAACTTTCCCGCCATGACGTAAGTTTCATTGCCTTCGTCTGAGGCGAATTGGGTAAGCGATTGCCTGCGCCGGGGAAAAATATAGTTGGGCGTCGCCGGCGCTGGGGCTCCGGCGACGATAATCGGTCGGGCGACGATTATTCTTCGTCTTCGTTCTCGTTCTCGCTTTCCTCAGCCGTGGACTGGGGAGCGGGCCGGCGTTCCTGATACCGCTGCATGCGTTCAGCGCGTTCGCCAGGATCACGGCCAATTCTGCTGGCGAGGTGAACAAGATCGATGAATTCGTCGGCCTGGCGGCGCAATTCATCCGCGATCATCGGCGGCTGGGTGGTGATGGTCGAAATGACCGAGACCCTTACGCCCTTGCGCTGAACGGCCTCGACGAGCGAACGGAAGTCGCCGTCGCCGGAGAACAGAACCAGATGATCCAGGTGCTCCGCCATCTCCATGGCGTCAACCGCCAATTCAATGTCCATGTTGCCCTTAACCTTGCGACGCCCCAGAGAGTCGACGAACTCTTTTGTGGGCTTGGTCACGACCGCATATCCATTGTAGTCGAGCCAGTCGATCAATGGACGGATTGACGAATATTCCTGATCCTCAATGAGCGCGGTGTAATAAAAAGCGCGAAGCAGCCGCCCTTTGCTCTGGAATTCCCGCAAGAGCCGCTTGTAATCGATGTCGAAGCCCAGGGATTTAGCGGTCGCGTAAAGATTGGCGCCGTCAATGAAAAGGGCAATGCGTTCAGTATTGGACATATCTTGCTCTCAAACTGTTTGATTTTCTTGTTGCGATCACGCGTTCTGGAGGGTCATCGCCTATCCACTCAAAAGAGAAAGGAAAAAATCATTGATTTAATTCAATCCATTCCACTCGGCTAGGCTATCGCGAACTCACCGGAAAGGCGCGCATCATCGCTATATGGTAAAGGAGCGCAGCGATTGCTATAGCATGAGACATTTGCAAGCGTGCGCCGCCGCCTTATGCGCGCCCTTCCGCTTCAAGGTCAAGTCTTGTCCGGGCGCCCTTCTCGAGGAACACAGGAGGTGTGGTGCACGAATAATGTTCATTCATCCAAAACATCGAAGAAAGCCGGTGAATATCCATAAAAATGGTGTTTTTAATTCCTTAAATGATAAAAACTGCTCCATGAGAACAGCCAGGCGGAGGGCGGAAATTTTTTAAGGGCGCCTGAAACGGATCGGAACCCCGCCTTGCGCCACTCTTCGTTCTGACGTAAGGGTTGGACTTACCCAAAATTTCGGGAGAATGACGTCCCATGGCGCGCGTAACAGTGGAAGATTGCATCGACAAGATCGAGAATCGTTTCGATCTCGTCCTTCTGGCCGCGCATCGCGCCCGTCTGATTTCATCCGGCCAACACCTTCTGGTCGACCGCGATCGGGACAAAAATCCTGTCGTCGCGCTGCGGGAAATCGCCGAGTCGGCGCTCTCCCCGGAGGATTTGTCTGAAGACTTTATCCATTCTCTTCAGCGACATGTGGAGGTCGATGAGCCTGAGACGGAAGCCGCGCCGACGCTTGGCGCCGCCGCAGGGGTGGATGTGATCGACGATGACGCCAAGTTCGACCGCATGACGGAAGAAGATTTGCTTCGCGGCCTCGAAGGGCTGGTGCCCCCGGCGGAAGTCGAGGAAGACGGCGAATAGTCCCGGCGTCGGTATCTCCAGCCCGGTGGCCCGCCCGCATGCCGGCTTGGTCCGGCGTGCTGGAGACCCGGTCCCGGTTGATTTAAACTCGCTGCGGTATCTTTGACCGCCAGGCGGCCGAGCGGTGCTTTTCCTTCGTGGAAACAGTATCTTAACGTCTTCTGGCCCAATCCTTGCGGCCGCTGCGCATGATGCGTCAATACGAACTCGTTGAGAGAGTGCGGAAGTATAATCCGCGGGTCGACGAGGATTTGCTCAATCGCGCCTATGTTTACGCCATGAAGGCGCATGGGGCTCAGACGCGCGCGTCGGGCGATCCCTATTTTTCTCATCCGCTTGAGGTCGCAGCGATCCTTACCGATCTCAAGCTCGACGACGCTACAATCGTCGCCGCCGTGCTCCACGATACGGTCGAGGATACCGACGCCACTCACGAAGAGATCGAGCGGCTGTTCGGCAAACAGATCGGCAGGCTGGTCGATGGCCTGACCAAGATCGAAAAGCTCGATCTTGTCTCCAAACAGGCCCGACAGGGCGAAAATTTTCGCAAGTTGTTGCTGGCGGTGGCGGAGGATGTGCGCGTCCTGCTCGTCAAGCTGGCGGACCGACTGCACAACATGCGCACGCTGCACCATGTTCCGCCCGACAAACGGGCCCGCATCGCGCAGGAAACGCTGGATATCTATGCCCCGCTCGCCGGACGCATCGGCATGCAGCGACTGCGCGAGGAACTGGAGGAGTTGGCCTTTCGGCATCTCTCGCCGGAGGCGCATCGGGCGATCTCGGAGCGGTTGCGCGACCTGCGCGCCAAGAATGGCCGGGCGATTCGTCGGGTCGAGGAAGAACTGACCGAGGAGTTCGCGAAGCGCGGCATTGAAGCGGCGGTCGCCGGACGCCAGAAAACCTCCTATTCCGTCTGGCGAAAAATGGAGCGCAAATCGATTGCTTTCGAGCAGCTCTCCGACATCTTCGGGTTTCGGATCATCGTCGGCTCAGTCGAGGATTGTTACCGCGCCCTCGGGATCGTGCATATCAAATGGCCGAGCGTGCCGGGCCGTTTCAAGGACTACATATCCACTCCAAAACAAAACGATTACCGTTCCCTCCACACCACGGTGATCGGACCGGGACATCAGCGCGTCGAACTGCAAATCCGCACCGCCGAGATGCATGAAATCGCCCGTTTCGGCATCGCCGCCCACGCCCTTTACAAAGACGCCGCTGGCGACGAGGGTCGCGAAGCGCTGGCGAGGGAAAGCCGCGCGTATCGCTGGCTTCAGGAAACGCTCGATCTGCTCGCCCATGGCGATAGCCCGGAGGAGTTTCTGGAGCACACCCGGCTGGAGCTTTTCCAGGATCAGGTTTTTTGCTTCACCCCGAAGGGCGGTCTTATCGCTCTGCCGCGCGGGGCGACCCCGATCGATTTCGCCTACGCCGTCCATACCAAGCTTGGCGATTCCGCGGTCGGCGCCAAGATCAACGGTCGCGTCGCGCCGGTGCTGTCGCAGTTGCAGAATGGCGACGAGGTCGAGATCATTCGCGCCGAGGGGCACGTTCCGCCGGTGGCCTGGGAGACGGCGGTCGCGACCGGCAAGGCGCGCGCCGCCATTCGCCGGGCGACCCGCGAGGCGGTGCGTCAGCAATTCGCCGGGCTGGGACGGCAGATCGTCGAACGGGCCTTTGAACGCGCCGGCCGCGCTTACTCTGTGGACCGCCTGAAAGCGGCCTTGCCGCGTCTGGCGCGCTCATCGGTTGAGGACGTGCTGGCGGCTGTCGGCCGCGGCGAGATTTACTCGGGCGACGTCGTCCGGGCGCTCTATCCGGATTTCACGGAGGAGCGAAAAATCGTCCAAACTCCGCTGCGACCGGGAGAACCGGGCTGGTTTGGCGTCAAGGCCAACGCCAATGTCGTGTTCAAGGCTCCCGGGAGCGGCGAGGCGGAGGCCATTCCGATCCGGGGCCTGAGCGGCGATGCGCCAGTGCGTTTCGCTCCCCATGGCGGCGCGGTTCCGGGCGATCGGATCGTCGGCATTCTGACGCCAGGCGAGGGGGTCACGATCTACCCAATACAATCGCCTTCCCTCACAGCTTTCGACGATCAGCCGGAGCGCTGGATCGACGTGCGCTGGGACATCGATACGGAGCGACGTGAGTTGTTCCCGGCGCGGATCGTCGCGCAGGCGTTGAACGAACCGGGCGCGCTGGGCGCGCTCGCCACCCTGATCGGCGAAACCGGCGCCAATATCGACAACATCAGCTTCCGGGCGCATTCTCCTGATTTCAGGGAAATGACTTTCGATCTGGAGGTCGCCGATCTCAAACATCTGACGGCGGTGATTTCGAAGCTGCGCGAGAGTCCGCTGGTCAACAAGGTCGAACGGGTGATCGGCTAGAAATCCGGGAGATTGGAGGGACATGACGGCAAAGCTTCTGCGTCTTGGCGTGAACGTCGATCACGTGGCTACGCTGCGCAACGCTCGCGGCGGCGCTCGTCCGGACCCCTTGCGCGCGGCTTTGCAGGCTATTGAGGCCGGGGCCGACGGGATCACTGCGCATTTGCGCGAGGACCGCCGCCATATCGCCGACGCCGACATGGTCCGGCTGAAGGCCGGCATCGACCGGCCGCTGAATTTCGAGATGGCGGCGACGGGACAAATGCTCGATATCGCTCTTGCGACCCGCCCGCACGCCGCCTGTCTGGTTCCCGAAAAGCGCACCGAGCGCACCACAGAGGGCGGACTCGACGTCGTCGGCGCCCGCGACCACCTCCTGCCCTATGTCGATCAATTGACGCGTGGCGGCATACGAGTCTCGCTCTTCATCGAGCCGTCCATGGAGGCGATCGACGCCGCCGTGTCCATCAGGTCTCCGGTTGTCGAGCTTCATACGGGCGCATGGTGTCACGCCGTCGAGACGGGCGATCTCGCTCGCGCCGAAAGGGAATTTTCCCGCGTCGCCGCCGCCGCCGCCTATGGCGCGGAGAGGGGATTGGAAATCCACGCCGGACATGGCCTCGATTACGATACGGCGCGACGCGTCGCCGCCCTGCCGCAAATCGTCGAACTCAATATCGGCCATTTCCTGATCGGCGAGGCGGTCTTTATCGGTCTGGACGAGGCGATCCGGAAAATGCGCGCGGCCATGGACGCCGGCCGGGCGTCGGCGGCGCCATGATTTTGGGCTTTGGCAACGATCTTTGCGATATCCGCCGGATCGAACGGGCGCTTGAGCGCTACGGCGAGCGCTTCACCCATCGCCTGTTCACCGAGACTGAGCGCGCGAGATCGGACCGCCGCGCCGCCCGGGCCGCCTCCTACGCCAAGCGCTTCGCCGCCAAGGAGGCCTGCGCCAAGGCCCTGGGCACCGGGATCGGCGAGGGCGTATTCTGGACGGACATGGGCGTCGTTAATCTGACCACCGGTCGACCGACCCTCGCCCTCACCGGCGGCGCGGCGGCCCGGCTGGCCGCAATGACCCCGGCGGGCATGCGGGCGGTGATCCACCTCACCCTGACCGACGAGTATCCGCTGGCGCAGGCGCAGGTTCTCATCGAAGCGGCGTCATGCTAAGCGGGCGCTGACCGGGCCGGCTCATGCCGCGCCCCTGCGGGAGGTTCGTGGCTTGAGCAGACATGTATCTAAGACCGTAAAAGAGGAAGACGGCGGCCTTGTCGAAACGATCAAGGTGGTCTTGCAAGCGCTGGCGATCGCGCTTGTTATCCGGACACTGCTGTTCCAGCCGTTCAACATTCCCTCCGGATCGATGATCCCGACCCTGCTGATCGGCGATTATGTCTTTGTGTCGAAATACGCCTATGGCTATTCGAATTACTCCATGCCCATGGGGCCAAATATTTTCTCCGGCCGCCTTGTCTCCTCGCCGCCCAAGCGCGGCGACGTCGTTGTGTTCAAACTGCCGCGCGACAACGAAACCGACTACATCAAGCGCGTAATCGGCCTTCCGGGCGACAAGATCCAGATCATCGAAGGGCGGCTCTACATTAACGGCGCCATCGTGCCGCGCGAGCAAACCGAAAAGGCCCGGACCGAAAATCGCATGGGCGACGAAGTGCCGGTTGCGACCTATAAGGAAACGCTGCCGGGCGACGCCGAGCATCCCGCCGTCGAACATACGATCATCGAGATTGAGGGCGATCGCGGAATCAACGACAACACCGAACCCTTCGTCGTGCCGCCGGATCATTATTTCATGATGGGCGACAATCGTGACAACTCGACGGACTCGCGAATTTCCCCGGAGCTTGGCGGCGTCGGCTTCGTGCCTTTCGTCAATCTCGTCGGTCGCGCCGAAATCATCTTCTTTTCCGTGAAGAAAGATGAGTCGCCGCTCGCCTTCTGGCGTTGGCCGTGGTCGGTGCGCTGGGATCGCCTCTTCAAAAGCGCGCATTAGCGCGACGAACGGCGTTAATGACGCGCGCAAAACCGGATATCGCCGAACTCGAAGCGCGCATCGGTCACGCTTTCTCCGACCCGGCTCTGCTGCGCGCCGCGCTGACCCATGTCAGCGCCTCGACCCGGCGCCCGGAGTCTTATGAGAGGCTTGAGTTTCTGGGCGACCGGGTGCTGGGTCTCGCCGTATCGCATATGCTGTATGTCGCCTTTCCCAATCGGAGCGAAGGCGAACTGTCGCGGCGTCTCGCGGCGCTGGTGCGCAAGGAGACCTGCGCCGAAGTCGCCGAGAATTGGGGCGTCGGTCCCTTTCTGCGACTGGGCGAGGGCGAAGCGCAAACCGGCGGCCGCAAGAAGCGGGCGATCCTTGGCGATGTTTGTGAGGCGATCATCGGCGCAGTTTTTCTCGACGCCGGGGCTGCGGCGGCGGAAGCTGTGGTGAGCGCCGCTTTCGCCGAGAAGATGCACGCCGCCGCGCCCGATCTGCGCGACGCCAAAACGGCTCTCCAGGAATGGGCGCAGGCGCGTCGTCTCGCGCCGCCGCGTTATCTTATGGTGACTCGGGGAGGCCCCGATCATGCGCCGTTTTTCGAGATCGCCGTAGAGATCGAGGGGTTTGCGCCGGCCACCGGGGCCGGGGGCTCCAAACGAGTCGCCGAACAGGCGGCGGCGGCGACTTTCATGGCGCGCGAGGGCGTCGACAGCCATAAGGGGGCAGGGTGAGCATAGATCGCAATGAGTCCGCTCCGACGCGTTGCGGCTTCGCCGCGCTCGTTGGCGCGCCTAACGCCGGCAAATCGACGCTGCTCAACCAGCTTGTCGGCGCGAAAGTCTCGATCGTTTCGCGTAAGGCGCAGACGACGCGCGCAATGGTGCGCGGCATCGCTATCGAGGGCGAAGCCCAAATCGTGCTGGTCGACACGCCCGGCATTTTCAAGCCAAAGCGTCGGCTGGATCGGGCGATGGTGGCCAGCGCGCTTTCCGGCGCCGCCGACGCCGATGTCATCGCGCTCCTGGTCGACGCCCGCAAGGGGCTCGACGAGGAGGTCGACGCGATCCTTGCGCAACTCGCCGATAGCAGGACGCCGAAAATACTTGTCCTGAACAAGATCGACATCATTCTCCGCGAGAAATTGCTGGCGCTCGCCACGGCCCTGAACGCGCGCGGCTCCTTCGAGGAGACCTTTATGCTGTCGGCGTTGACTGGCGATGGCGTCGACGATCTGCGCAAGGCCTTGGCGCGGCGCATGAAGCCTTCACCCTGGCTCTATCCGGAGGATCAACTCTCCGATGCGCCGCTGCGACTGCTCGCGGCGGAGATTACGCGCGAGAAAATCTACGACCGACTGCACGACGAATTACCCTATCAATCGACCGTCGAAACCGATAGCTGGACCCAACAGAAGGATGGGTCGGCCAGGATCGAACAAACGATTTTTGTCGCGCGGGAAGGACAAAAGCGGATCGTTATCGGAGAGGGCGGACGCACCATCAAGGCGATTGGTCAGGCGGCGCGGCTGGAAATCGCCGAGGCGGCGGAACAACCGGTGCATCTGTTTCTCTTCGTGAAAGTGCGCGAGAACTGGGCGGACGATCCCGAGCGCTATCGCGAGATGCGACTGGAGTTTCCCAAAAACGGTTAGTATCGACAGAACGCGCTGATTCGCCGACGGAGGGGACCATGTCGAAGAAACGTAAGCTCACGACGGTCTATCGTTATCTGACCGGCCCGGACGACGCGGGTTTTTGTCATCGCGTCACCGAGGCGCTCAGCAAGGGCTGGGCGCTTTACGGTTCGCCGACGCTGACTTTCGATCCGGAACAGAAACGCGTCATTTGCGGGCAGGCGGTGACCAAGGATGTCGATGATCTCGACTACTCGCCAGACCTGAAATTATCGGAAGTCTGACGCGGCGCGGCGATGGAGTGGCGCGACGAGGGGCTCGTGATCGGCGCGCGGCGGCATGGCGAAACCGCCGTCATTCTCGAATTAATGACGCGCCAGCGCGGACGTCATCTTGGTCTCGTGCGCGGCGGTCGTTCCTCCGCCATGCGGGCGGCGCTGCAGCCTGGCAATCTTGTTCTGGCGCAATGGCGTGCGCGTATCGAGGATCACCTTGGCGCTTTTACGGTCGAACCGCTTTCTGCGCGCGCCGCGCGTTTCCTCGATCACGGCGCGGCGTTAAACGGGCTTGCGTCACTCGCGGCGTTGCTGCGTCTTTTGCCGGAGCGCGATCCGCACGAAGAATTGTTCGAACTGGCCGAGGATATTGTCGAACGCTTCGCGACGCGCGCCGACGCCGCCATGGCTCTGGCGCGATTCGAACTGTCTTTGCTGGGCGCTTTGGGATTTGGCCTCGATCTCGATGTGTGCGCCCTGACGGGCGCCGTGGACGATCTCGCCTGGGTTTCGCCGAAATCCGGCCGCGCGGTCACGCGTCGCGCCGGCGAGCCATGGCGGGAACGCTTGCTGCCCTATCCGGCGTTTTTGCAAAACGCCGCCGTCGCGGCTTCCGCCGAAGAGATCTCCGGCGCCTTCCGTCTCACCGGTTATTTTCTTGCGCGCAATGTGTTCTCGCCGCGGGGGCTGTCGCTTCCCGCCGCACGCGCGCTTTTTCTGGAAACGCTGGGACCCTGAAGCTTTTACCGGTCTGATTGACACAGGCCGGAGCTCCGGGCTTTTGCATTAACGCGCTTTCTTTCGCCAAAGCGGTTTCCGCTTCGGCGGCAAGCGCTCTAACGCGGCTCGTCGCAGATGGTTCGCGTTTCCTGGCCGGTGACGCCATAGCCTTCGTCGACATCGACAAAAATCACACGGCACAAAGCCTGCAACGGGTTTTGCGGCTGCTGCGGCTCTGTCGTGGCGGCAGCCGTTCTCGCCGACGCCAATTTGCCTGTCGACGCGCCGGCGAGTTGTTGGGATACGGCGGCTGTCGCCGCGCCGGTCATGAGCGCGGCGGCCGCGCATGACGCAAATGTTGGCCAGAACAGTTTCATGTCTAAATGTCGTCCCAAGTTGGAAACATTGGTTCCGCCCATCGACGCGGCGCGCCTCGTCCTCTCTCGGAGCCGCTTCTACCGGAGAGGTCCCCTGCGCCGCAAGCGTTCCCGTCAGCTTTTCGCCCGGACATCGCCGTTTCGCTGGCGCACGCAGAATGGGCGGAAAACTTGCGCGCCTGTCGGGAAACCCATAGAGCTTGATCAATGAAAAGCCGCGTGATTCATGATGAAATTTCAATAAATCAACGGCTTATAACGCCGATGGCGCAGATCTTCCGAGGCTCGTCGAACGGTGTAACGCTGTTGCGCAGATATCATGCGCGACGATGCGACGAACGGAACGGACGGCATGGTTCAAAAAGGCAAGGGCGCGGCCAGCGGCAAGGCCAGCGGTAAGGGCGTTGGCAAGGGCGGCGTTACGGGAAGCAGCAAAACCGTCGGGGAGGAAACCGCGCCGACGCCGGTCGATCTGCGCGAGGCGCTTGAGGAGCGCTACCTGCGTTATGCTCTGTCGACAATCACGGGCCGCGCCTTGCCCGACGCGCGCGACGGGTTGAAGCCTGTCCATCGGCGCATTCTTTACGGCATGCATATTCTGCGTCTCGATCCGGGCGCCCCCTTCAAGAAATGCGCCAAGATCGTCGGCGATGTCATGGGCTCGTTTCACCCGCATGGCGATCAGGCGATCTACGACGCGCTGGTGCGTCTCGCCCAGGATTTCTCCTCGCGCTATCCGCTGGTCGACGGGCAGGGCAATTTCGGCAATGTCGATGGCGACTCCGCCGCCGCCTATCGTTACACCGAAGCGCGAATGACGTCGGTGAGCCGTCTGTTGCTGGAGGGAATCGATGAAGACGCGATCGATTTTGTCCCAAATTATTCCGGCGAGGAAAAAGAGCCAGTCGTGTTGCCTGCGGCGTTGCCGCATTTGCTCGCCAATGGCGCGCAGGGAATTGCGGTCGGCATGGCGACGTCGATCCCGCCGCACAACCTCTCCGAACTTTGTGATGCGGCGCTTTATTTGATTTCGCATCGCAAGGCGACCAGCGATCAGTTGATGACCTTCGTGCAGGGGCCAGATTTCCCGACCGGCGGCGTTATCGTTGACCGTAAAGAGGATATCGCCGAGGCCTACCGCACCGGGCGCGGCTCTTTTCGCGTGCGCGCCCGCTGGGCGATAGAAGAACAGGCGCGCGGCGGCTGGGTCGCTATCGTCACGGAAATTCCCTACGGGGTTCAGAAATCACGACTGATCGAAAAGCTTGCCGAGTTGATCTCTGAGCGCAAGCTGCCGCTCGTCGCCGATGTGCGGGATGAGTCGGCTGAAGACGTGCGTATCGTCTTCGAACCGCGTTCCCGGACCATCGATCCGGCGTTGTTGATGGAGACGCTCTTCAAGCTCTCTGAGCTTGAGACGCGTTTCGCAATGAATATGAACGTGCTGATCGATGGCGTCACGCCACGCGTCGTTTCGCTTGACGAAGCGTTGCGCCAATGGCTCGATCATCGTCGCGTCGTGTTGCAACGACGGGCGCGTCATCGTCATGCGGCCATCGTGCGGCGCATCGAGCAACTTGAGGGCATGGTTATTGTCTTCCTCAATCTCGACGAGGTGATCCGCATCATCCGCGAGGAAGACGACGCCAAGAGTGAACTGAAGAAAGCCTTCAAGCTCACCGACATGCAGGTCGATTATATTCTCGACACGCGCTTGCGGGCGTTGCGCAAGCTTGAGGAAATGGAGCTGCGCCGCGAATTGCAGGAATTGAGCAAGGAGCGCGCGGATATCGACAATCTTCTCGCCGACGAAGACCGGCAATGGAAGTCGATCGCCACCCAGATCCGCGATCTCAAGAAAACCTATGGACCGCAAACAGCGGCCGGCAAACGTCGCACCACTTTCGAGGATGCGCCTGAAAGCGTCAATCTCGATTTGGCGGAGGCGATGATCGAGCGTGAGCCAATCACGGTCGTCGTCTCGCGCATGGGCTGGATCCGCGCTCTCAAGGGCCATGTGCAGGATTTGACGTCGCTCGCCTTCAAGGGCGACGACGCGTTGGGCGCGTCGTTCTTCGCGCAGACAACGACAAAAATTCTGGCCTTCGCCACCAATGGTAAGGTCTACACCCTTGATGCGGGTAAATTGCCTGGCGGGCGCGGTCATGGCGAACCGGTGCGGCTGTTCGCCGATATCGACGAGGGCGAAACCCTGGTCCGGGTGTTGCCGCAGACGCCCGGCGCGCATTTATTGTTAATCGCTAACGACGGTCGCGGCTTCGTTGCGGCGCAAGACGATCTGCTCTCGTCGACGCGCAAGGGCCGCGCCGCGTTGACCGTGGAGCCGCCGGCGAAACTCGCCATCGTCGCCGAGGCGTCGAACGGCGATCATGTCGCGATCGTCGGCGAAAACCGCAAGCTGCTGGTCTTCCCGCTCGACGAGGCGCCGCGCATGGCGCGCGGCAAGGGCGTGCGGATGCAACGCTACAAGGATGGCGGAGTCGCCGACGCCAAGGTGTTTACGCTCAAGGAGGGCCTTGGCTGGACCGACGCCTCTGGACGCCAGTTCACTGTTGGCAGGGCGGAACTGACGGAATGGATCGGCCACCGCGCCGAAGCGGGCCGACTGCCGCCGCGCGGGTTTCCAAGGAATAACCGTTTTGGGAATTAAAAAGAAAGGGCGGAGGACTTACTCCGCCGAGGCCAGAAGTCCAAGCCGCGTTAGTTCGTGCTCACGGATGTTGCGGGTGATCGGATAATAGCCGCCATGTTTCGCCTGAGCCTGGCCATCGCTGGAGAGGATATATTTGACGAATTCTCCGCTTAACGTATCGAGCGGGGCATTGGGGTTTTTCAGCAAGTAGACATAGAGGCCGCGGGCGAGGGGATATTTATGCGTGTAGGTATTCTCAAAACTCGGGTCCAGACAGGTTGATGAGGCGCCGCCCCTGATCGGAATGGCCTTCACCTCGGCCGTCTTATAGCCAATGCCTGAATAACCGATGGCGTAGGGATCCATGCCGACGGAGGAGACCACGCCTTCCGAGCCATCGCTCATCTTGGTGTTGTTCTTGAAATCACGACCGCCCAAAACATTCAGCCGGAAAAATTTATAGGTGCCGGAAAGCGAATTGCGGCTGTGCAGAGCGATTGGTTTTGACGCCCATTCCCCCGTCGCGCCCACGTCGCCCCATGTTGTGGCGCTTACGCCGCCCTCGCTGCGCGGATCGGCCGAGAAGATCCTTTCCACTTGATCCATCGACAGACAATTGATCGGATTATTCTTGTTAACGTAGATGGCAAGCGCGTCGACAGCGACCAGAACGCCTGTTGGCTTGTAGCCATACTTTGCGACGAAGCTGTTCATTTCGTCCGGGGTCATTTGTCTCGACATAGGACCCAATTGAGCCTCTCCGGAGAGAAGGGCGAGAGGGGCGGTGTTCGATCCCTTCGCCTGAATATCGATCTCGACGGACGGGTAAAACTGTTTAAATCCATCAACCCAAAGTTGCATCTCATGCGCCATCGTATCCGATCCGACGGACTTGAGCTTGCCGGAGATGTTCTCTCTGGCTTTGTAGGGCAGAAGATTCAGATCAAGCGAATTTGCTTGCGTCGCCGATAAACCAAGCGCCAAAAACACAATGGTGAATATTCGGCTTTTCATGCCACACGGTCCCCGGAGAACGACAGAGGTTCACCCTAAGGATGGTTCGATGACACAAAAATGACAGGACGAAGTCATTTCGGAAGAATCTCAAGTACTCTGTTTTTTCCATGCTGCACGGTAATGAAAAACCGGGCGTTGCGCATGCTTTCGACAGTGCCGATCATATCTCTCGTCTCGGTCGAGCCATTGGATACCGTCAGCCCGGTCGGCTCGTTATCCGCTGATTTCTGGCCGCAACAGAAACGATCGACGCCGAGAGCGATCAAGCGAACGCCCTGGCGCGTATGGATGTCATAGTCCCAAACCGAGTCGTAAAATTTCAGCTGGGAATGTAGCGCGTCATTGCGATCTTCTGCGACCAGCAGATGGTTTTCATCGACAAAAACCATGTTATCGAAACCGGCGTGCTCGGCGTCTCCGAGCACGAAGAGCGACACATAACCGTCGTATCCGTCACGTCGATCCTGCTCCTGATCGACCCGAAATATCGCCCCCCAGGCGCCTCGGGCGGCAAGTTCAGGAATCATACCCGGCGCCATCTGGGTATCGCCTGTGGCGCTGAAGAAGAATGTGCGGAAGTCCGAGCCGGGCAGCCACGCCATATTCTCGGGTCTTTTGAAAGGCGTCGCCCCGGCGTCCTTTGCCGCTGCAGTCGCATTATACGATTGGGTGGCGTTTGCAGGAACTTCCCGGATCGTCACCCATTTGAATGGCCAGCGAGAGCCCGGGGCATGCAGTTTTTTTTGCGCGACAGCGAGGCTGTCGGAGTCTGGATCGCTTGCGTTGAAGGTGAGCGGATTTCCGTCAATCTGAACCTGCATCGCCTGCATTATACCGCCGTCCTGAAGACGTTCGGGATTGGTCGGAACGTATCGATAAACGAAAGAATTCGGTTGCAGCAACTTGTCGAGAACGACATCCTGATCGTCTATCCGGGCGACGGGCTTCTGCGCTGGTCTCCCCTTGACATCTTCCTGCAGATATACGGCCCCCTTGTTGTCAACGTGAACGCCCTCATAGCCGCCATACCCCAGTTGCGCTTCCAGGGTCGCCGTCGCAGATGGCCACTCGGGGTTTAGCTCGATGACGCGGCCAGCGCCATTATAGCCATGCTCTTCTGCAAGCTCCTCCGTAAAAAGGATCTTGCGCGTAAGAGGATTGTAGGTCGATCCATCAAGATTGTTGAAATTCGTTTTACCGGTCTGAGGATCTACCGGCGTCAGTAATGTGATTTTATGTTGTGGATCGATGACATCGAGGTTAATTCTGGTGATGTATGCAAGGCCGCCACGAATTTCATGACCCTGGAAAAGAAAATGACGACCATAATCGAAGTCCGCAGCGGGGCCGCCCGGGTTTTTGTCAAATTTCAAATAAACATTTTGATCGGGTGATGAATTACCCGCATCGCCGTTAATCTTTCCTTTTCCGTCGGCAAGTTCGCCAAACGTCCGTATGCGACCGGACGGATTTTCCAGTTCAAAAGAACCCTCGACAATCGAGGCAAACCTGAATTTGGACGCCAGGGTCGGGGCGATCTCATTATCGCCGGATACCGCCGTTGCCGGCAGAGACTTTTCCGGTTCATCTTGAGAAGGCGCGGCGCTTTTCTCATTGGCGACACAGGGATGCATAAGCAGGAGGAAAAGCATCCACAGCGCATGAGGCGTAAATGCTGTTTTCCTGATCATTGGCGCGAATTTATTCATTTAGGCCTTCTCAACCTGGAATTTCGGCGATGTTGCGGCTCATCGATCCGGCTGGCAGGCGCAAATCACAGAGTCCAGGGAATAAACGACAATCGATATGAAAGACAAAAGCCCTGACAGTATCAGACCCGGATCGCTGGCCGGCGATTCAGGAGAGGTTGTCTGAAACAGCAAACAGAGCGACGCGCAAGATATCGTGATGACCGAAGCAGAGATGGCGTGGCGGGCGGATCGGGAACTGTTCATAGAGACGCCACAAACTATATCTCATTGAAAAAAATTAAGAACATAAGATGTTTACACTATTGTGACGGCTGCGTTCAAAGGCCAGTGGCGCCATTATGGTCGCTATCCTGGGGCTTTGCCTTAAGTCTCGGCCTTTTTTGCATGAATACTTTCAAAAATCGTCATTCTCTGAGGATATTATCCTCCTATAGATTTTAGTTATGAAATCCACTTATGATATCCACTTATGAAGAGCGATCTCAAGGGATGTTCGCCGGGGCGGCAAGGATTTCGGGAGATGGAAAGGCGAGGGATGACCGGAAACAGGATCAGCTACTACCTCCATCACTGGAAGACCGATTTTCTGGCCGGCATCGTCGTTTTTCTTGTGGCCATGCCGTTGTGCCTTGGCATTGCTCTGGCGTCCGGGGCGCCGCCCCTGTCCGGACTGATTGCCGGCGCTGTCGGCGGCGTTGTCGTTTCATTCGCCAGCGGTTCCCAATTGAGCGTCTCCGGGCCAGCGAATGGCGTCACGGTCGTCGCAGCCGCCGCCATTTCCGGCTTTGGGTATCGCGGCCTTTTGCTTTCGGTAATTATTGCGGGAGCCCTGCAAATTTTGCTGGGTTTCTTGGGCGCGGGAACGATCAGCGCATATTTCCCATCGTCAGTGATCAAGGGCATGCTGGCCGCAATCGGGCTGCTCCTGATGCTCAAGCAACTCCCTCATGCGCTGGGCTACGACAAGCCGGCGGAAGACGATCTCTCTTTTCTCGAGGAAAGCGGCAGATCTGAATTATCGGTCATCGAGGAAGCCTTCAACTGGATCTCGCCCGGCGCGATTTTACTCTCTTTATGTTGCATATCGATTATGATTTTGTGGGAGACGAGGCTGATCAAGTCACGCAGTAAAATCTCCGTCGTTCCCGCGCCTCTTGTCGTTGTGATTTTTGGCGTGCTTTATGCGATTTTTACAAGAAATTACATTCCCTATCTTTCAATTTCGCCCGAACATTTCGTCAACCTGCCGATTTTCGGTTCCGCGACGCACCTCTGGGACGAAATCATCACGCCGGATTTCAGCCTGATCGGCAATCCCGAGGTTTATTCGACAAGCCTCACGCTTGCGCTGATCGCAAGTCTTGAAACATTGCTCAGCATAGAAGCCGCAGACAAACTCGATCCGTTCAGGAGGATTGCGCCAACAGATCAAGAGCTGAAAGCGCAGGGGCTTGGCAATATTATTTCCGGTTTTATCGGCGGGTTGCCCATCTCGGCCGTGATTGTCAGGACTTCCGTCAACATCAACGCCGGCGGCAAGACCAAGGTCGCCTCGATTGTTCACGGAATATGCATCATTCTGAGCGCTCTGCTATTCGTTAGGTATCTAAATCTTATTCCGCTTTCGTGTCTGGCGGCGATTCTCCTCGTGACAGGTTACAAGCTCAACAGGCCTGAAATTTATCAGGAGATATATTTGCAGGGCAGGGATCAGTTTTTGCCGTTTGTCATTACCATTGCGTCGATGTTGACCTTTGACTCCCTCAGGGGAGTGGCCATTGGCATGGCGATTGGCCTCGTTTATGTTCTCAAAAACAATTATCACAAGGCCTTTACGCTCACTCAAAACGACCGGAATTATCTTTTGCGGTTGATGAAAGACGTCTCCTTCCTGCACAAGGCGCCGCTGCGACGGATGTTGGCGACTATTCCCGAAAACAGCTCGCTGTTTATTGATGGCTCACGCGCGTCATTCATCGATCGGGACATCATTGAAACGATCAACGATTTTGTCAAAGCCGGCAGTGATAAAAACATACAGGTCGAGCTTAAGGAAATCGGGCCCAAACGTAGTTACGATTGACCCTACTTCTTCGACAGCACCTCGGGAACCTTGAAACCGAGTTTCCCCTGACGCCATAGAGTATAGGTCACGCCGGCGAGCAGCGCCAGGAAGACCGCAAATCCAGCGTAGAGATACATTTCGTCGTCTGTGACGAGACCAACCGAAAACGGATGCCGGCCAATATAGCTCTTCGCTCCATCGTCGCTAGAAAATTTGACATAAAGAACGTAATTTCCAGGTTCAGCGAAATTGTGATCGAAATTCACCATGCCGTTACGAAACTTCTGCGGCGGCAGACGGCCGACGGCGCTGGTCTCGGGATCCGGCGTCGCGTCCGCAGCATCGGCGCGCAGAATACGGATGTCCCAGGTCATGTCGCGCAATTCATTGTCGCCGGCGTCGAGAACGATCACCGAAGGGCCGGTTTCCGAAAGCGCGTCGCAGACGCGGTCGATGTTTTTCTTGGGCTGCATGGCGACGAATTTCATCGACTTTTCGCCGACGGCGACCGGGCAATCGGGGTCGTAGTAATGCCATCCCGCCGCATGTCCGGCGGCTGTCGTGAAGATCAGGGCGGCAAGCAGCAGAGCCGCGCGGGCGAGCAATTGTCTCACGTTCAAATCCCCGTCGATTAAATGCCGGCGTCGAGCGCGGCGAGCATCTGGTCCATCGCCAGCGCTGGTTCGGCGCATTTGGCGTCGCCGACGATCCGCGCCGGCACGCCGGCCACTGTTTTATTGGGCGGCACCGGATCGAGCACGACCGAGCCGGCGGCGATCATGGCGCAGCGGCCGATTTCGATATTGCCCAGAACTTTCGCGCCGGCGCCGATCAGAACGCCACGCCGCACTTTCGGATGGCGATCGCCGCGAATGCGACCGGTGCCGCCGAGCGTCACGCCGTGCAGCATCGAGACATCGTCCTCGACAACGCTGGTCGCGCCGATCACCACGCCTGTGGCGTGATCGAGAAATACGCCTTTGCCAATGCGGGCGGCGGGGTGAATGTCGGTCTGGAAAATCTGCGACGACAGGCTCTGCAACGCCAGGGCGAAATCCGCGCGGCCGTTATGCCAAAGCCAATGCGCCAGACGATGAGTCTGCAACGCGTGAAATC
>JBBARD010000028.1:28900-30342 GCA_040399965.1 Methylocystis sp.
CGGCCGTTATGCCAAAGCCAATGCGCCAGACGATGAGTCTGCAACGCGTGAAATCCCTTGAAGTATAGCACCGGCTCGATCAGCCGCGTGCAGGCGGGGTCGCGCTCCAGAACAGCGAGAAGATCGGCGCGAATGGCGTCGGCGAGCGCGGGCGCGCAGTCGAGGCAAGCGTCGAAGGCCTGCCGGATGATGGCGTAGGGCGCTTCAGGCCGGTCGAGCCGCTGGGCGACGCGATGGGCGATGATGGCCGAAAGACTGTCCTGCGACAGGATCGCTGGATGAACGAAGCCGCCCAGTTCGGGCTCCTGGCGCACGACTGCCTCCGCCTCCTGCCGCAGGCGGGACAGCAGGGGATCGGCCCCCGAAAACTCTATGACTTCCGCGCTCGATTCGCGCATTTCCGGCGCCATGCGACCTCTCCGACGGCAGGTATATAGGCGAAAATTCTCCCGGGTTCACCCGCCGGCGCGCCTGGTCGCGTCCTGCGACGCCAGAAACGACAAAACCGCCTGCTTGTAAACACGATCGCCGACGGCGCGATTATGGTCACGGCCAGGGATGTCGACGATCTCCGCCCGTTGGAACAGCGGCAGCAGCGGCTGCGGATCGCCGGCGACATCGTCGCGTGTGCCGACGCAGATCAGCGTCGACTGAGAGATGCGGGAGAGCGTCGCTGGCTCCAGCGTTCGGCCGAAGCCCCGGGCGCAGGCGGCCAGGGCCTTGAGATCGCTGCGGGTCGATTCGGCGAAGCCGCGAAAAATCTTCATCATCGGCGAGCCAATGTCCTCAATGCGTTCGGCCTCCATCGCATCGGCCAGCCCGGACGGGAGGCCAGGGCCAGCCACCAGATATTCCCCGACGCCGCCAAGGATCAGGCTCCGCACCTTTTCGGGATGGGTGAGGGTCAACATGGCCGCGATGCGCGCGCCCATCGAATAGCCCATCACGTCGGCGCGCGGGACGCCCAGATGATCGAGCAAGGCGCTGGCGTCGCCGGCCATCGCCTCCAGGCTGTAGAGGGCAGGATCGTAGAGCTTTGCCGATTGGCCGTGGCCTCGGTTGTCGAAGGTCACAACCCGACGGCCGTCCTCGGTCAGGGTCTTGACCCATTGGGTGAACAGCCAGTTCACCGTCTGGGTCGAGGCAAAGCCGTGGATCAGCAGGATCGGCGGGTTTTTCTCGTCCGCAGCAGGCCGATAGTCTGAAAAAGCGATCTCCACGCCGTTCGATATAAATCTGTCCATGTCGAAAACCACTCGTCGCTTCAAGCCTGAAAAAACGCCCGATTACGCCGCCCGCCAAATCCTGCGCAGCTATTGCCAACCGCCGCGCTTGCCGGTAAACGACCCGAACGCTTGGTCTGTCGCTTTGTTGGCGAGAGACCCGCGCATGCGCCCGTAGCTCAGCTGGATAGAGCACCAGACTACGAATCTGGGGGTCAG
>JBBARD010000029.1:0-2476 GCA_040399965.1 Methylocystis sp.
TGACGCGGCCCTGCGTCTCGGTCATGAGTTTGGCTTTGGATTTGCCAAAGCCCATCGCGCCGCGACCGCCGCCCTGCATCTGACGCGAGAGGAAAATCCATACGCCGATAAAGGCGAGGAGCGGCAGCGCATTGAGCAACAGCGACATCAGCCAGCCGTTGCCGTCATTGGTTGAACGCGCGCTGATCGAGACCTTTTTGGCCTGTAGACGCGGGACAATATTGGCGTCGTCCGGCGCATAGGTGAAGAAAGGCCGGTTGTCGTTGAAATGGCCAGTGATTTCGTTTCCGGCGATAACAACGTCGTGCACGCGGCCCTGATCGATCTGCGACAGCAATTCGCTGTAGGAGATGTCACGAATAGGCGTGCGCTGGCTGGGTTGCTGGAACAGCATGACCAGCGCGACAACCAGCAGCCCGATGATCGCCCACAGGGCGAGGTTTCTGAAATTCGCGTTCATTGAATGGCCTGACGGAAAGGGTTCCAGCGGGACCATCCCGGGAAACTTCCGATATTAAAGCTAATCTAGGCGCCCGGCGGTTTCTTGCCAAGTCGCGCACAAAGTCGCGCGCCAAGTCGCGCGCCAAAGGCGCACGCGCCGCGGGTGGGGGAGGTGGGGGCGTCAGGTTGGGAGCGCCAGGTTGGGGGCGTCAGGAATGCGCCTCGCGCCCGCGTCAATCGCCGGAAGGTCGCCCGTCCGTTCGGTCGGGAGCCGCATCGCGGGACTGGCGCGGCGGCGCCCGCCGAAGGATCAGTTCGTTTTTTCGGGTTTCGATCAAGACCCCGGCGAGCGTCGCCCGCCATGTCCGGCCCTCGGCCAATGCGGAGGCGAGCGACTCGCCCAGACGTTCGAGCCGGTCCAGACGAATTCGGGCGGCCGGCGCAAGACGCGCGATTTCCTTCTCCAGCGCGCGCAGGACAATTTCAGCCGGCGCCATGAGCATTTTGGCGGCGTGAAAGCGCGCGCAGTCATCATCGCTGTCGATCCGGGCGGATCGCATTGTCGACTGCGTGTAAAATTCAAGCGCCGCCGAAGCGCGCCTCGCCCGCCGGCCCAAACGCATCAGCGATTCCCGGTCCAATCCCTGCTCGGCCAGCACGGGCGCCAGACGCCGTATCCGGGCGCGCGCGAATTTTTCATGGGTGTTGGAGGGGTCGGACAGAAAAGGGTGTCCCGCCTGCCGGCAAATCTGTGCGAGATCGGCTTTGGACGCCTCCAGAAAAGGTCGCGCCAGCGCCACCGGGCCGCAGGGCGCGACGGCGGCCATCCCCGACAGCCCGGCGACGCCAGTTCCCCGCGACAATCGAAAGAGGATGGTTTCGGCCTGATCGTCGGCGTGGTGCGCCGTAACGATCGCCTGTGCTCCAATTGCCGCCGCGCAGTCAACGAGCAGGGAGTATCGCGCGTCGCGCGCCCGCTCCTGAACGCGAGAGGAGGGTTTTTCGCCCGCCCAGACCAGATGATGGTGCACAAAGCCAAGGGCCCGCGCCCAGTCGCCGACGATCCTGGCTTCGGCGCCAGAGTTGGCGCGCAGGCCGTGATCGACGGTGGCGACTTCGATCCGGCGTTGGGCGCGGCCGGCCCATTGCGCCGCCAAAAGCATCAGCGCCACCGAGTCCGGCCCCCCGGAAACGGCGAGCAGAATGGCGTCGTAGTCTTCCAGAAGGTCGAGGGCGGCGCGCGTTGTCAAGGCCCCGGAAGCGCCTGTCAACACTGGGTTTTCTTGCTCTCGCGCTCGACGGCCTCGCGCAAACGGCCGAGCGAGGCGGGATATTTGACGCCGATTTCGTTGAAAGCGGCGCAGGCTTGCTCTTTCGCCCCAAGGGCGGCGAGCGATTGACCAAGCCTCAACAAAGCGTCGGGCGCCAACGACGACTGGCCGTATTTGCTTGAAATTTCGAGGTATTTTTCCGCCGCCTCGCGGCGGCGGCCGCGCAGGAACAAACTCTCGCCGATGTTGTAGAGCGCCGCCGGCGTCAATTTGCTTTTTGGATTTTTGGCGAGAAACGTCGACAAGGCTTGTTCCGCCGCCTCGTAGCGTCCGGCTTTCAGAACAGCGACAGCGTCTTCGTATTCCTGTTGAGGTCCAGCCGCCGTCGACGGCGTCAGCGCCGCGCCCATCGGCGCGTCATTCGCGCCTGTCGCAGGCTGCGTGCCGACCAGACGCCCATGGGCGATGTCGAGGGGCGCCCCGCTGTCGCGGGGAGCGGCGACGCCTGCAACTTTCGGCGATGTTTCCAGCGGCGCTGATGGCGCGCCGACCCCAAGCGGCTTGGGGGCTCCAGGGGCGTCGGGCGACGTCGCGGGTCTGAATGCGTCGTTGCGCTTTCCATCTCGCGCCGACCCGCTGACGGGCGATGTTTCGATCGATCTGGCGGTCGACTCGGCAGAACGTGGCGACTCGGTTTTCGCCGCCTCGACGTTTTTGACGGGCTCGGGCTGCCGGGCGGCGCGTAATTGCTCCTCGAGCAGCTG
>JBBARD010000029.1:2576-16489 GCA_040399965.1 Methylocystis sp.
CGTTTTTGACGGGCTCGGGCTGCCGGGCGGCGCGTAATTGCTCCTCGAGCAGCTGAACCTTGTGCTGAAGCTCTTCGTTTTCGCCGGTCATCTGTCGCAGCAGGCGCTCCAGACGGTCGATACGTGTAGTCAAACTGGCTGCGTCCTGTCCGCCCGGAGACGGAGGCTGTTCGCCATCGGACGGTTCGCCCTCGCCGCCCGGAGGGTCATCGGCCTGCGCCATCAGCATGACGGCGTCTGGGCGGAGATCACTCGCAGGATCGGAGGCGAACGCAGCCTCGCCCGAAAGCAAAAGGAGGGGAACAAGGATCGACCGCAGGAACATGGGAATGGCGCCGAAGAAATGACCCGCCGCGCCGCGCGTTGGGCCTGAGGCTTGCAAGATAGGAACGGCTTCGGCCAAAAGTTAGGCGCGCCGCTTGTGAGGCGCTCTTGTCTTCATTTACTGTCCGGTCATGGTCCGCCGCCTGTCGTCGCTTTGGTTGCTTCTGGGGCTGCCCGTTGCGCTTGCGGGAGCTTTTTCGCAAAAAATGTCCGCAGCGGCTCTGTCGCCAGCGCCTGTCAGCGGCGACTGTTCTCCAAAAGACGCGACGCCGGCCACAGTCGTTACAGTCAGCGCAGACGCCATCGTCGGCGTCGAACTATTGCTGGACGATGGTCGTCGAGCGACGCTGGCCGGGCTGGAGTTTTCATCGCCGGGGCCAGGACTGCGGCAAGAGATGTCGCATTGGCTTGTCAGACAACTTGTATTTGTCAGCCCGACTAAGCCGGATCGATGGGGACGCTCTCCCGCGCTTTTGTTTGCGGCCGCCGGGCCCGGGCCTTCGTCGCCGCTGATCGCGGTCGGCGCGGCGGCGATCGAGGCTGGACTGGCCCGCTATCGTCCGGATCCGGTCGCAGCTCCCTGCCGGTCCGCCTATCTCGCCGCCGAATCCCGGGCGCGGGCGCAACGTACGGGACTATGGGCCAATCCCGAACTGTGGCCCGTCGACGCGGACGGTCCTCAAGCTGCGGCCCTCCTGTCTTCGCGCAAGGGACTAACCCTGGTCGAGGGGATCGTGGGTTCGGTGGGCGCGGGTCCACGCGCCATCTATCTGAATTTTGGACATCGTCGGGCTGTGGATTTCGCGGTCGTAATTTCGCGACGCTTCTCATATAACCAACCGAATTCAGGATTCGAGCCAGCTCAACTCATCGGTCGACGCGTTCGGGTGCGAGGACTTATTGATACAAACAGGGGACCGCGCATCGAGATTGCAGGACCGGAGGATATCGAAATTGTCGAGTCCTTTGGCGCGCCCTGACCGGGTCCGGCGACGCCTCCTGTTTTTGTCGCTCGCTGCGCTTCTTTCCGCCTGCGCCGATCTCGAACATCAAGGACAGTTGTTCACTGCGCCGATCGACCAGGCGAATCGTCCGACCGACGCCGGGGGTCGGATTGGACCGCCGGCGCCTCAGGTCGAGGACCGCAGCGCCGTGCAACACCGCGAACTGGTGGCTCAGTTTGGCGGCGAATATCATGCGCCGGCGACTGAAAATTATCTCAATGAGGTGCTTGCGAAACTGGCCGCGGCCTCGGATACGCCCGGTCAGCAGCCCTACCGTGTGACGATCCTGAACACGCCCGTCGTCAACGCCTTCGCCCTGCCAACCGGATATCTTTACGTCACGCGCGGCCTGCTGGCGCTCGCCGACGACGCTTCGGAGGCGGCGGCGGTGATGGCGCATGAAATCTCCCACGTCACATTGCGTCACAGCGCCCTGCGGGCCGAACGCGAACGCGAGGCGGCGCTGATTTCGCAAGCCGCGACGGTGATCCAGAATCGCCAGAAGGGCGATGAAGTGCGCTCAAGCCAGCAATTGTCGGTTGCGAGCTTCTCACGCCAGCAGGAAATCGACGCCGATCTCGCCGGGGTGAAAGCGATCGCGCGCGCCGGCTACGATCCTTATGGCGCGGCGCGGTTTCTTACCTCTCTTGGTCGTTCGAGCGATCTGCGTGCGGCTTTGTATGGCCGGAAAAAGCGATCGCTCGATTTCGACATCAATGCGACGCATCCTTCGACGCCGGAGCGGATCGCCCGGGTCATCGGCGCAGCGCGGCAGATTGGCGCGCCGGGCCTCGGACAGCGCGATCGCAATGGCTATCTGGCGGCGATCAATGGCGTCGCTTTCGGCGACGACCCGATGGAAGGCTTTGTGCGCGGTCGCAAATTCACACATCCGCGGCTGGGCTTTACGTTGACGGCCCCGGAGGGTTTCTTGCTCGAAAACTCAAACGAAGCGGTGTTCGGCGTCAGACACCCCGACAACGAGGCATTGCGGCTCGACAATGTAAAGGCCCCCGCCACGGGAGGACTGGAGGCCTATGTGGCCTCGGGATGGGTGGATGGTCTTTTGCCGTCATCGGTTCATCGCACTGAGATTAATGGTCTGCCGGCGATCACCGCCATCGCGCGCGCCGGCGAATGGAATTTCCGCCTCGCCGTCATCCAATACGGCGATTGCTTCTATCGCATGATTTTCGCTGCTCATGATCTTAATGCAGCGGCCGACAAGAGCTTCCTCTCCTCCATCGAGACGTTTCGGCCGCTGTCGCCGGAGGAGTCGCGGGAGGTGCGGTCGCCAAGGATCGCCATCGTCATCGCCGGACCGGGAGACACGGTCGAAAGCCTCTCGCGACAAATGGCGACGCCAAACCGACCTCAAGAATATTTTCTGCTTCTGAACGGACTGGAGCCCGGGGACCAGCTCCGTCCCGGCGAACATTACAAAACGGTGATGGACTGAAATTTTCCCGGCTCTGGAACATTGCGCGAGCCGGCGGGTTAATTCTCCAGGAACTAATCGATGAGCGTTCGTTTCCTCTCCTGAAAATTTCAGGAAATGAAACTAACGACGTGGAGAAAAGCCATGGCGTATCTTCCCGGTCTGGGACGTGAACTTCTGAAAGCGGCGGCAAACGCGCCCTTTCTTGAACGGGAAGAAGAAAAGACGCTTGCGCTTGCGTGGCGGGATCAGGGCGACCGCCATGCCCTGCACAAACTCACATCCGCGCACATGCGCCTCGTGATCGCCATCGCTGCGAAATTTCGTCATTACGGTCTGCCATTGGCGGATCTTGTTCAGGAAGGCCACATCGGACTGCTGGAAGCTTCGGCCCGATTTACGCCAGAGCGAGACGTTCGTTTTTCAACCTACGCCACCTGGTGGATCCGCGCCTCCATTCAGGATTATGTTTTGCGAAACTGGTCCATTGTTCGCGGCGGCACCAGTTCCAGTCAAAAAGCGCTGTTCTTTAATTTGCGCCGCTTGCGCGCCCGCCTGGCCCGAGACCCTCAGGTTATGGGATCTCATGAGGCCTTCGAGGCGATTTCAAAAGCCATGGGCGTTTCGCGATCAGACGTAGAAGCCATGGACGCGCGTCTTTCCGGGTCCGATGTCTCGCTCAACGCCCAGCTTGTCGACGACGACACGTCAGGTTCTTCTCAACGCATGGATTTCCTGGTCGACACTCAACCTTTGCCAGATGAAGTCGTTGAAACCAACGTTGATGCGGATCGCCGCGCCCAATGGCTGCGCGACGCTCTTGCCGTTCTATCCGAGCGGGAGCTGCGGATCGTTCAGGAACGTCGGTTGGCCGAAGAATCCGTGACGCTGGAAACCCTCGGGGATCGGCTTGGGATATCGAAAGAGCGCGTTCGTCAGATTGAAAATCGCGCGCTCAACAAGCTTCGCAAGGAACTCAGCCGTCGCCAGGGCGACGATGACGGGGCGGAACAGACCGCCGCCTGCGTCGAATAAAACTATATCACGACGCCCCCTTTTCAGGGGCGTCGTGCAAGATTTGTCAGGCCGCAGCGTCTACATCGGCTGAATCATCAATATCCTCAGCTTCTGTTTCGCCATCGCCGTCGCCTTCAGCATCGGATTTCGCTCCGCGCTTTGGCCCTTTCTGCAAAAAGGCCTCAATCAGTTTAAGCGCTTCGGAGTCGATCAGACGACGCACGGCGGCGATCTCTCGCGCCATACGGTCCAGCGCCGCTTCATAGAGCTGACGCTCGGAATAGGATTGCTCAGGCTGGGTGTCGGAACGATATAGATCGCGAACGACTTCCGCGATGGTGACCAGATCGCCCGAGTTGATCTTGGCTTCGTATTCCTGGGCGCGGCGCGACCACATTGTGCGTTTGACCCGGGCGCGTCCGCTCAGTGTTGAGAGCGCTTTCTCAACAATATTGGTTTCCGCAAGTTTGCGCATGCCAACGGTGGCGACTTTGCTGGTCGGCACTTTCAGGATCATTTTATCCTTGATGAAACTGACGACATAAAGCTCCAGGCTGAACCCCGCGACTTCCTGAGTCTCGACGCTGATGATCTGACCGACGCCATGCGCGGGGTAGACGATGTATTCGTTGAGCTTGAAACCGAGCTTCGTCGCAACAGGCCGCGGCTTGGCGACGGCGGGCGCAACCGTTTTGGCGTCGACCGTCGCTTTGACAATGGCCGGGGACGTTGAGGCGACGACGGGTTCCGGCGATTTGGCCGGCGCAGTTTTCTCCGGGCTCTTGGCAAGCGTCGGGCCGACCGGTCGGACAACGGTTTCGACCTTGCCCGCGCCCGTCCCGGCGCTGACCGCAGGCTTGCCGCTGACCGCAGGCTTGGCGGCCACAGACGCTGCCGGCGCCGCCGCCTTCACATGGGTCGAGTCATTGGTCGATATCACAGCCGGATCAGCCTTGACGCCAGAAGCATGGGCCTCGAGTTTTGGAGCGGCCGGGGGTGAAGCTTTTGCGCTTTTGCCGCCTTTATTCGTCTGTGTGTTGGCCGGCGCGGCGTGCGGCTTGTCGGCGGCGACCGACTTCAAAGACTTTGTCGCGCTGGCTGCAACTGCGGTTTTGGCCGCGACCGCCGGGGTCGCCGGCTTGGCGGCCGAAGCTGCGGCGGCGGCCTTAACGGTCTCTGGTCTGGTTTTGACGGCGGACGACCCGGGGGGCGTAGAGGCAGTCGTTTTTGCCTTGACGGGAGCAGCGTCGGCTTTGGCCGCGCTTGCCGACGCCTTGACAGCGGCCACGGGCGCTTTCGATGCGGCTTTCACCGACAAGGGGGAGGCTTTTGCTTCTGATTTCGCCGATGTCCCGGCGGAGGCTTTTGTTTTTGGGGTCGATCCTTGCGTGCGCGGCGACGAGATCTTCGTTGCGGCTTTGGCTGGTTTTGCGTCCTTTTTTGAGGATGCCATACTCATTGCTCCCTGAGCGGCCTGATGTGGAGACAGACCGCTGTTCGACGACTGGCGGCGCTCGACGCGCCGTTTAAGCGTAACGCAAGAATAACAACTTGCTTAAACCTCCAATCGCGGTTCAGGCGACTGGCGGGATCAAAATCGTCACATTCGTGCGGGTACTCATGGCATGTTCCGGAGGATGGGCGAGTATGCGCCTCCTGAACAGTAGTATTCGATAATTCAACTATCATGACTGGAGTCAAAAATCAAAGATATGCTCGGCCGCTACATGGGGCGCCGAGGCTGTATAATCCTGAATAATATTGATTTTAAATTGACTTCCAGAACATTAACGATGTCGTCAATCTTTCGGAGCGTCAACGTCCCCGAAACGCAAATTCGGGGACGCCGCGATCCTCAATCGCCTTCGCCGGGCTCAGCCGAGAAATGGGCCTCGAATTTGCCAGGCTTGCCATCCCATTCCTTGGCGTCGGCGGGGGAGTCCCGCTTGACTGTGATGTTTGGCCAGTTTTGCGCCATATCGGCGTTCAGCTTCAGCCATTGCTCAAGGTTCGGCTCAGTATCCGGCTTGATCGCCTCGGCGGGACATTCCGGCTCACATACGCCGCAATCGATGCATTCGTCCGGATGAATGACGAGCATGTTCTCGCCTTCGTAGAAGCAGTCGACCGGACAAACCTCCACGCAATCCATGTATTTGCACTTGATGCAGTTTTCGGTGACGACATAGGTCATATGCGTGTCTCTCCGCCAATTGAGCCGCTAGCTAGCGTTTTTGGCGCCCGCATGCAAGGAGTCGGGTCGGATCGACAAACCCCAGGATCTCTCATGGAGACCCAGACAGAGATGATCGCCGCTGGCCTACCGGCGCGTTCCGTTATGACCGCCCGGGCCCTTCTGCTGGGGGAACGGATCGATACGGCAGGCCTTGAGCGACCGGATCTGGTCTCGACGGCGCCTTTGGCCTTTCCAGTCGGTCAAAACGGCTTTGCGGTCCTCTACCGCTTTGGGGTTGTCGTATTGTTCGGGCTTTCGCCGCTGGAAGAGGACGAGATAGTCCAGCGGATTGGCGGTCGTATTTCCGGTGCGGCGCCGGAGGACGCTCGCGACGAGGGCGAGACTCTGGTGATCGAGACGTTGACCAACGGCGAGGAGAAGTCGCTGTCGAACGGCCGTCTCGCTGTCCGGGATCTTTCGCCCCCGCGCCTCCTTGTGATCGCCGACGCCCTGGCCAAAAGCGTCGCCCTGCACCGGGACGAACGGCGGGTGAACGCCGTATTCGATACGATCGAACCTTTCGCCGCCGAGCTTGCAGGCAAGGGACGACCGCCCTGGCGACGGAAGGCCATGCTGGAGCTGATTGGACAAACGCTGCTCGTGCGGCATCGGGTGTCGGGCCGCGTCGCCGTCGAGGACAAGCCCGACGTGCTGTGGGACAGGCCGGATCTCGAAAGACTTTATGCGCGCCTTGAGGATGAATACGAGCTCGAGTCGCGCGGCCGCACGCTCACCGCAAAGATCGACGTGATCGGCAAAACGGCCGAGGCGCTGACCGATCTGATCGACGCCGAACGCTCGGTGCGTCTCGAGTGGACAATCATTGTATTGATCGCCGTCGAGATTTTATTGTCGCTGTTTCAGATTTTCTATGGAAGGCATTAAAGCCCGGCGAACAGATGCGCGAACGCCGTCTCTGGCGTCCGCCACTCGAAATCCGGCAATTGATGGCGGGCGAAGGTGAACTGGCGTCTGGCGTAATGGCGCGTGTCGCTCTGGCCGCGGCGGATGGCCTCCGCGAGCGACAGTTCGCCTTCAAGAAAAGCCATGAGGTGCGGCGCGCCATGCGCGCGCATGGCCGGCAGAGCGGGATCGAGACCGCGCTCGTGGAGCGCCTTGACCTCGTCGAGCGCGCCGTCGACGATCATGTTTTCGTAGCGTTGGTCGATGCGCGCGTATAACGCAACTCTCTCGGGCGCGAGAAACACGCATCGACACGCCGACGCCTCCAACAGTGGCGGGTTGCGCGGGCCCTGATAGGCGGCGAGCGGCTTTCCGGTCGTGGCGAAAACCTCAAGCGCGCGCAAGAGGCGCTGTGGATCAGTCGGACGCAGGCGGATCGCCGTTTTTGGATCGCATGCCGCAAGTTCGGCGTGAAGCTGTTGCGGCGTCTTTCCCTTCGCCGCCGCGCGCACCGCCAGTCGGACCGCATCCGGCACGGCGGGAATATTTGAAAGGCCCTGCAGCGCCGCCTTGAAATACATGCCGGTGCCGCCAACGACGATCGGCTTAAGACCGCGCGCGTCGAGCTCGGCGAGGGTTCCGGCGAAATCGGCGAGCCACCGCCCGACCGAATAATTCACGGCCGCATCGACATGACCGAAGAGTAGATGCGGCGCCCGCGACTCTTCCTGCGGCGTCGGCCGCGCCGTCAGAATGCGGAAATCGCTGTAGACTTGCATCGAGTCGGCGTTGACGACGGCGCCGCCGACGCGTTCGGCGATGTCGAGCGCCAGCGCCGTCTTGCCCGAGGCGGTAGGACCTGCAATGAGAAAGGCGCGCGGCGACATGAGCCCTCATGCCGCGCGATGGGGCGGCATGTCAAAAGACTGCGACCGGTCAAAAGACTGCGTAGCGACATTCGTCGCCGGGCCGGACTGGCGATTTTCCGAAGCTCAAGCGACTCATGCGACGAACGCCGCCGGTTTGAGCCCGACGCATCTCGATTGGCTCGAACCCGGCGTCGCGCTGGATGTTTTTTTCGGTAATGGCGACGATGCGCGCATCATCGCAGGACGTTTGCGACAGGCTTTGGCGCCGGCGCCGGTCGATGTGATCGTCCAGCCTGTGGTCGGGCGTCGCAAGCGTTTGCTTGTTTCCGATATGGACTCCACGATGATCGCGCAGGAATGTCTCGACGAACTCGCCGACTGTTGTGGTTTGCGGGAGGAGATTTCAGCGATCACCCAACAGGCCATGCGCGGCGAACTGGAGTTCGAGACGGCCTTGCGCGCCCGGGTCGCCCTGCTCGCCGGCGTCACGCAAGACGAAATTCAATCGATTGTTGCGCGACTGACGCCGAACCCGGGAGCGCGCAGGCTCGTCGCCACCATGCGCGCGCATGGGGCCTGGACGGCTCTGGTGACCGGCGGCTTCGCGCCCATCGCCGACGCCGTCGCCGCAAGATTGGGCTTCAATGAAACGCGCGCCAATCGCCTGGCCATATCGGAAAACGCCCTGACCGGGGAGGTGGCGTCGCCGGTGCTCGGGCGGGCGGCCAAACGGATGGCGCTGGAGGAGCTGCGCCGAAAGCATAATTTGTCCTGCGTTGACACGCTCGCCGTTGGCGACGGCGCCAACGATCTCGACATGCTGGGAGCGGCGGGCCTTGGCGTCGCCTGGCGCGCAAGGCCGGTGGTCGCCGAAGCCGCCATGGCGCGTCTCGATTATGCGGATTTGACGGCGTTGCTCTTCGCGCAAGGCTATCGCCGCGGAGAGTTTGTCGCATAGAGCGCTTCTGCGCTCCGTTTGCGCGAACCGCTTTCCCCGTTCGAAGGCGCGGCTGTGCCCGATTTCGATATTCAATTTAGCGGGAGGACCCCCTCTCCTCACAAGGGAGAGGGGGCGGGAAGCGCCCGGGCGTGGGCAAGTCTCCTGCTACTCCACCGGCAAAGCGATGAAATGCGCGTCGCCTTGCGCATTGGAGATGGCGAGCAAGGCGGTTTTTTTGCCCGACTCCTTCAATGCCTTGATCTTCTTCGCCGCCTCGGCGGGGTCGGAGACCGGCTCCTGGTTGACTTCCAGCAGGATCTCGCCGGGCTGAAGTCGTTTTTCCGCCGCCTCCGAGCGCGGATCGACCGCCGTGATAACCAGACCGCTCTTCACATTGTCCTTGATCTGAAAGCGCGCGCGCAACTCGTCGGTCAGGCGCGACAGTTCGAGACCGAGCATGCTTTGTGACGCGCCGGCGCTGGTTTCGGGCTTGTCTTTGCCGACCCCGCCGTCCTTCGCGGCGATTTTCTCGCCATCCTCCAGCCGGCCGAGCTTGACGGTCTTGGTCATTTCCTTGCCGCCACGGACGATCAGCAGTTCGACGTCCTTGCCGACGGGCGTCGCCGCCACAAGCTTGGGCAGATCGCGCGACTCCTTGATCGGCTTGCCGTCAAATTTGACGATCACGTCGCCCGCCTTGATCCCGGCGGGTCTGGAGGGACCCTTGTCGTCGACCCCGGCGACCAGCGCGCCGCGCGTCGCGCCGAGAGCGAGCGTTTCGGCGATGGCGTCGTCAACGTTCTGGATGCGCACGCCCAGCCAGCCGCGGCGGGTTTCGCCGTATTGCTGCAACTGGTCGATCACCGGCTGAACAGTGTTGGCGGGAGTCGCGAAACCGATGCCGACAGAGCCGCCAGAGGGCGAGAGAATAGCGGTGTTGATGCCGATCACCTCGCCATCCATGTTGAACAGCGGTCCGCCGGAATTGCCTTTATTGATCGACGCGTCGGTCTGGATGTAATTATCGTAAGGGCCGCTGTCGATATTCCTGTTACGCGCCGACACGATGCCGGCCGTGACTGAGCCGCCGAGGCCGAAAGGATTGCCGACCGCCAGCACCCAATCGCCGACGCGCGCCTTGTCGCTGTCGCCGAACTTCACCGCCTTGAGCGGCTTTTCGGGCTTCACGCGCAGCACCGCGACATCGACTTTCTGGTCCTTGCCGACGATCTCGGCCTTCAGCTTCTGGCCGTCGTTGAAGATGACCTGCACTTCGTTGGCGCCGTCGATAACATGGTTGTTGGTGATGACGATGCCGGCGGCGTCGATGACAAAGCCGGAGCCGAGAGAACTTGATTTGCGTTGGCGCGGCATATCGGGCATCCCCTGACCGCCGCCCTGACCGCCGCCCTGACCGCCGCCCTGGCCGCCGCGCCGGCGGAAGAACTCTTCGAAGAGATCGTCGAAGGGCGTGCCGGGACCCATGCCGGGACCCATGCCGGGCGGCAGACCGGGAACGTCGCCGTGGTCGCCGCCGCGATGCGGCTTGCCCCCCGCATCGGCCGTTTGGGTCGCTGAAATATTGACGACGGCGTCCGACACCTGCGCCGAAAGATCGGCGAGCGAGTCGGGGCCTTTCGCGCTCGCCGACGCCAGAGACAGAAAAAGCGCGGAAACCGTCGCGACCGACGCCTGCGCGACGCGACGAAGCAAAAGAGTCATACCAGTTGTCTCCTGAGAAAAAACGATGCGCCGGCGGCGCGTCGCCATCGTTTATTTTTTATTGCGGGATTCGGGAAGGGCGGCGTCGGCGACGGGCGGGCTTGCGCCATCCGGTGTAGAGAAATAACGGAAGAAATCCGAACGCGGGCTGACAAGAAAGCGGGTCTCGCCCGGCTTGAAGACCGTTTCATACGCCTGCATCGACCGGTAGAACGCGAAGAAATCGGGGTCCTTGCCGAAGGCTTCCGCAAACACGCGATTGCGCTCGGCGTCGCCCTCGCCCTTGATCTGATCGGCCTTTTGCTGCGCTTCAGCCTTAAGCACAATAACGTCGCGATCGGCTTTGGCGGTAATTTTCTGCGCCTGCTCGGCGCCTTGCGCGCGATATTCGGAGGCCTCGCGCTGACGCTCGGTTTGCATGCGTCCGTAGACTTTTTCCGAAATCTGCTGCGGAAGATCGACGCGGCGAATGCGGGCGTCAACAACCGCAACGCCGAACTTGCGCGCTTCCTGATCTGCCTGTTCGCGAATTTTTACCATTAACCCTGCGCGCTCGTCGCGAACGATCTGCTGCTGGTTGGCCTCGCTGAGCACGCGTCGCACCGCAGAATTCAGCACCGAAGCGAGCTGATTATTGGCTCCCTGAACACTATTAACGGTTTGGTAGAATTTCAGCGCGTCGACGATGCGATAACGAATGAAGCTGTCGACTTCCAGTCGCTGATTGTCGGCGGCGAGCACTTCCAGATTGGGGCTTTCGACGTCAAGAATTCGATTATCGAAGAAGACTACATTTTCGATCACCGGAATTTTGAAGTGGAGGCCTGGCTGCGTGATCAATCCGCGGCCGGCGACCGGTTCGCCAAGCCGCAGCACCAGCGCCTGTTCGGTCTGATCGACGGTGAAGGCGCAAAACGCTAGGCCGATGGCGGCGAACGCCAATGCGACGAGCGCGGCAAAAAAGAGACCAGACCTCATTTTTCGCCTCCCTTGAACGGTGCGAAGGCTGGCAAGGGCATGAAGGGGGCGACGCTGGCGCCGCCCTTCGACGGATCGTCGAGAACGACTTTTTCCGCGCCGCCGAGCACGCGCTCCATAGTCTCAATGTAAAGCCGTTGCCGCGTCAGCGACGGGGCGTTTTTATACTGGGCGTAGATTTTGTCGAAGCGTCCCGCCTGACCGAGCGCCTCGGCGACGGTTTGTTCGCGATAGGCTTCGGCCTCCTGCAGGATGCGGGCGGCGGCGCCGCGCGCCTCCGGGACGACGCGATTGGCATAGGCCTCGGCTTCATTGCCAAGGCGCTGCAAATCCTGCTGCGCGGCAGTCACGTCGCGAAAGGCGGCGATCACAGATTGAGGCGGATCGACCGACAGCAGCAACACCTGCAAAACCATCACGCCGCTGTGATAGTCGTCCAGAACTTTCTGCATGAGCTGCTGGCAGGCGGGCTCAATGAGTTTGCGGTCGGCCGTGAGAATTTTCTGGATTTGCGTTTGTCCGACAATCTCGCGCATGGCGCTCTCGGCCACCGCCTTCACGGTAGAGCGCGGATTGGCGACATTAAACGCGTAATCCTCTGGTTTCGCCGGATCAATCTGCCAGACGACGCGGAATTTCACATCGGCGATGTTTTCGTCGCCGGTGAGCATCAGGCTTTCCTCCGGCGCCTCGGCGACTTGTGGTTTGCCATTGCCGTTGTTGCGATCTGCGGCGGGTTCGCCATGAAATCCCACGTCCGTGACGTTGCGGTCAGTGACGGCGAGCTTGATCACGGAGCCGACAGGAGCCGGCAAATTATAGTTTAGACCCGCCTGCGTCTTGCCGAGGTATTTGCCGAAAACAAGATTGAGGCCAATCTCGTTTGGACCAACGGTGTAGAAGCCGGATAATGACCAGGCGAGCACGCCAACAAGGATCAGGATCGCGACGCCGTTGCCGCCGAAGCCCGATGGCAAAAACTGATTCAGAAAATCCTGGCTGCGTCGCAGCAGCTCTTCAAGGTCGGGAGGCTGGCCATTATTGCCGCCGCCGGGTCCGCCGGCGCCCTGTCCCCACGGACCTTGCGGCCGACCTGAGGAGGAATTGTTTCGGTCTCCCGGTCCGCCTTGATTGCTCCAGGGCATTTCATCCGCCGTTCTTTGATCTGGCCTCCCGCGCGGCTAAGCCGGCGTTAGGATGATATAGGCGCGGTTCGCGCCTGCGACAATCGCCGGACGGATCGGGGAAAATGCAGTCAGGTTAAGTTGATTGTTCAGGGTCGGAACATGTCCGGGAACCAGACGAACAAAAACGACACAAACAGGGCGAGAAAGAAACTGATCATCACGTTCTTGATAAATCCGGTGCCAAATTCATCCATTTTTCTTCTCCTGATCGTCGTCTGAAAACCTGTCCGTTCAACTAGGGGCCGCAGCGTCGGCGCACAGAGAGCCGGGTAGAGGGGGCTAAGCGGCGCGCCCTCTAAATCAGAACCTGCGTCAATATCCGCGCCGCGCGGCGCGGGCACAAGCCCCCCACGGCAACCACGCCCAGCTTGAAGCCCCCCTGCGGTGCGGGAGCGCCAAGCCCGGCAAGCGCGGCGCCGCCTTCCATTCCTGCGGAGAGTCTTGTTCGAAGGACCTCTTGAAAACCACCATTTGCGGATGCCTTGTCAATCAAATCACTATGCCTGTAGATGGGTTTCGTCGCCGGATCCTGCGGAGGCGCGCCGGAACTACAGGCAGGATTTAATGAACGATTTCCGCGTCTTGTTTATGATCTCGCTCGCGGCGGTTCTGGCTCCCTTGCTCAACCGTCTGCCGGCGCTGTCGCGAACGCCGCTGGTGGCGATCGAACTGACTCTGGGCGTGATTCTCGGCCCCAGCGTGTCCGGGCTTGTCTCAGTCGATCAGACAATCGATTTTCTCAAGGAACTGGGGCTGGTTTTCCTTTTTTTTCAGGCCGGCTTCGAGGCGCGGCGTCACGAAATCACGGCCCCGGCGCTCCGGCTCGGAGCCAGATACTGGCTGTTCGCCTTTGCTCTCGCCGTCGTCTTCGCCAGCGCTCTTTACATGGTGGGACTGGTCAAGAGCGTCGTCTTGCTTGCGATCATTCTTCCAACCACGGCCTTTGGCGTTCTTATTCCCATACTCAAGCAGAGCGGCGAGATGGGCGCCCGCTTTGGAGATTATCTGCTGGGCGCGGCGGCCTTCGGCGAACTGGGGCCTTTGCTGTTCGCCTCCATTGCGTTGGCGGCCGAAAAACATCATTTTCATCAGGCCTTCTTCAGCCTGTTGTTTCTGTCGCTGGCGATCGCCTCCACCCTTCTGTTGATCCGTTTCCTGCCCCGTCTGCGGGTCGACCGTCTGGCGGACTGGTTAGCCCACAGCGGAGTTTTCCCGGTGCGGGCGGCGGTTCTGGTGCTGCTGGGCTATGTCGCTCTCGCCAACAACTTCGGCATGGAGACGGTGGCGGGCGCCTA
>JBBARD010000029.1:16589-19568 GCA_040399965.1 Methylocystis sp.
TGGGCTATGTCGCTCTCGCCAACAACTTCGGCATGGAGACGGTGGCGGGCGCCTATGCTGCGGGTCTCGTCGTGGCGGTGCTTGAGAGCGCGACGCGGGACACAAGTCTTGAGGACAGGCTGACTTCGATTGGCTCGGGCTTCCTGATCCCGGTCTTCTTTATCGCCAGCGGAATCACCTGCGATCTTCATGCGCTGGCGTCGGATGGCGCCAGCATTGCGCAATTTGTGGTTTTCTGCGCCGCATTTTTGTTGATCCGGCTGATTCCGCTGTTTTTTTACGCAGATGTTCTGACGGGCGCCGATCTGCCGGCTTTGGCCATGATGACGGCGGCGACATTGCCGCTCGTCGTCGCCATCTCCTATCTGGGCGTGCAGTCTGGACAGTTGCGTCCGGATACGGCGACAGCGCTGGTTGGAGCGGCGCTGATGACCGTGACCCTGTTTCCTGGTCTGGCTCAATGGCTACGCGCACAACAGCCAGATTCGCGCGCGGTTGTCTTGATCGTTCGCGTCAGCACAGCCCTCGCCTCTTCGGGCGCGACCTGTTACGCTGCATTTGAGGCGGCGATAGCTCGCCTTGCTGCGCAGCGGTTCCGGGAGCGTTAGACGGCGATCATGCGTCCACTATTGTTAAGAGACAAATATGTGACTGGCTTCGTTCTGCTCCTTTCGAGTCTCGCCTGCAACGTCGCGCAGGCAAGAAATCTAGGAGACGCGACTCCCTTTGAATGGTTTTTTGAAGACGACAGCCGCAAGACACTCTTCCCGCCCGTTCAAGAGTCGCTCGCCCATAGCACGGCCGTGACGCGACAGGACCCTTACGCGCTGGACATTCCGGCTGTCGACATATGTCAGGAGCCTTGCGGCGCGATCCGCTGATTCCCGGCGCTTCAGAATGTCAAATGAATTTTGTTCCTGCGGAACATTATCCCCGTAATTATTCGCCTCATAATGAGTTTTTTCACCGACGGATTCGTGAGTCGCGACCGAAATTTTGCTTTAACTGACGTGGACTTATCGACCCGATTCCCGGTCGGGGCGAAGCCACAAAAGAAAATCGCCAACGCCTGCTCGAACAAAATCCCTGGACGCCTGAGCCTGCCCGAATCGCACGCAATGGCATTTGTTTTGGAGCGGCGCAGCCGGAATTGTTGAGCAGCTACCGTCATGAACGCTATCGTCGTCGTCGCGCTCAAAAGACCCTACACCTTCGTCGTTCTGGCCATTGCGATTTTACTTTACGGGATCATGTCGATCCTCAAATCGCCGACCGACGTTTTTCCGAATATTCGCATTCCCGTCGTAGCGGTTGTGTGGTCCTACGCCGGTCTCTTGCCGGAGGATGTTTCGGGTCGAATCACCTTCTACTACGAACGACAGCTGACCTCGACGGTCGAGGGCCTCGATCATATCGAAAGCGACTCCTACTACGGCGTTAGCGTGATCAAGGTGT
Organism: Methylocystis sp.; assembly: GCA_040399965.1. Taxonomy (GTDB): domain Bacteria; phylum Pseudomonadota; class Alphaproteobacteria; order Rhizobiales; family Beijerinckiaceae; genus Methylocystis. The sequence continues at coordinate 18,045 of JBBARD010000029.1, forward strand.
ATCTCCAGCCCGAGGGCGACGTTGCAGCGGCCGAAGCGGAGATTGTCGCGATTTCGCAGACCGTTATCAAGGCGCTGCCGCCCGATATTTCGCCGCCAATGATCTTTCGTCTTGACGCCTCGTCAGTGCCGGTGGCGATGCTTCAGGTCGCCAACGAAAATCTGACGCCGGCGGCGATGTTCAATCTGGCCTTCAACAATATTCGACCGCTCCTGGTGACCATCCCCGGCGCAATCGTCCCGCAGCCCTATGGCGGCATGCCCAAGCAATTGCTTGTCTCGCTCGACCAGCAGCAGCTGCTGGCGCATAATCTCACGGCGACGGACATTCACGAGGCCTTTGGCCGGCAGAATATTGTGCTTCCGGCAGGCGACCAGAAAATCAAAACGACCGACTGGATGGTGCTCACCAATTCGACTCCGCTGGAGGTCGAGGATTTCAACAGCCTGCCGATCAAGCGCGTTGGCAATCAATATGTCTATTTGCGTGACGTGGCGGATGTTCAACTCGCCGGGCCGCCGCAGCTCAACGCCGTTCTGGTTAAAGGCAAACAGGCGGTCATCCTGGTGGTGATGAAGGATGGCGAGGCCTCGACGCTTGATGTCGTCAATGGCGTGAAAAAAGCTATTCCGGATATCGAACGGATCAGCCCGCCAGGCACAAAAGTCACGCTGCTCAACGACGCCTCAATCTTCGTGAAGGACTCGATCGAGGATGTCGTGCGCGAGATGGTGCTGGCGGCGGCGCTGACCGGCGTTGTCGTCATTCTGTTTCTTGGTTCGTGGCGCGCCACGGTTATCATTGCGACATCAATCCCGCTTTCGATTCTCTCTTCCGTGATCTGCCTTCACCTGGTCGGACAGACGATCAACATCATGACTCTCGGCGGCCTGGCGCTGGCGGTCGGCATTCTGGTCGACGACGCCACGGTGATGATCGAGAATATCGACACCCATCTCGAAATGGGTAAACCAATCGAATTAGCAATCATCGACGCGGCCAACCAGATCGTCGTCGCGACCTTCGTATCAACGCTCTGCATCATGCTTGTCTGGTTGCCCCTGTTCGAATTGAGCGGAGTTTCCGGCTTTCTGTTCGCGCCGATGGCCGAGGCCGTGATCTTCTCGATGGCGGCGTCTTTCATTCTGTCGCGCACCCTTGTGCCGACAATGGCGAAATATATTCTCGTCGATCCAAACTCGCCGCACGCTCATGGCCCTGTGTCTAACGATACGTCCAACGGGGCCGCACACACGGCAATAACAAACGCAACAGGTGAAAAGCTCAAGGATCAGGCCGAGCAAATTTACGATCTGGCCAACGCCGACGCCGAAAAGCGCGCGCTGGCCGGCGAGGGCGGCGTCTCGCATTTCGCCCAGGCCATAGCGGCGCCTGAAGCCTCGAACACGCACGCCGCCGCCACAAAACCTCCGGGCCTATTCAAACGCTACCAACAACGTTTCGACCGCGGCTTTCAATCCTTCCGCGACAGTTACAATATCGCGCTTAAAACGGCGCTGGAGA
>JBBARD010000029.1:19668-26603 GCA_040399965.1 Methylocystis sp.
GGCTTTCAATCCTTCCGCGACAGTTACAATATCGCGCTTAAAACGGCGCTGGAGAATCGAAACGTTTTCATCCCTTCTTTTCTCGCTTTCGCCGTCTCGTCGCTGGTCCTGTTCTACTTCAACGGTCAGGACTTCTTCCCAGAGATCAAATCCGGCACGATGCAGATGCACATGCGCGCGCCGCTTGGAACGCGCATCGAAACAACCAGCCGTATTGTCTCTCTGGTGGCGGAAGAGATCGAACGACTGCTGCCGGGCCAGGTCGAGAGCGTAGTGTCGAACTGCGGCTTGCCTGTTTATGGCCCGCACAACCTCGCCTTTATCCCGACGCCGACCATTGGCTCGCAGGATTGCGACCTGACGATTTCGCTAAAAAACGAAACCTCGCCGGTGTGGAGTTATCGGCAGATTTTACGCAAAGGGTTGAAGCAACGCTACCCGGGAACGGAGTTCACCTTCCAGCCGGCAGATCTGACGTCGAAAATTCTCAACTTTGGATCGCCCTCGCCTATCGGCGTGGAGATTGTCGGCATGGATATGGAGGAGAATTACGCCTATGCGCGCAAACTCGCCGCGGAGCTTCGCAAGATTCCGGGAGCGACAGATGTCGTTATCCAGCAAACTATGCGGCAACCAACCCTTTTGGCCGAAGGACAGCGGACCTTCAGTCTGGGCACGCAACTCACCGAACGCGACATTGCGTTGAACCAGCTCATTACGCTCAATGGCAGCCAGCAGGTTGATCAATCCTACTATCTGGATCACAAAACCGGCATCGAATATCAGGTGAATATCTATACGCCGCAGCCAAGAATGACCCATGTTCGGGACTTGCTGACCATCCCGGTGGACAAGAACAACCTCGAAGCCGATAGTTCGGAAATCCAGTTGCTGGGTAATCTGGCGAAGCTCTCCGTGATCGGCACGCCCGGCGTCATTTCGCATTCGAACATTCGGCCCATATTCGATATTTACGTCTCCGCCGAAGGCCGCGATCTGGGCGGCGTTCTGACGGACGTTAAAAAGGTTACAGACAGCCTCAAAAATGAAATGCCTCGTACAGCCACCATGGAGATCCACGGGCAGGCGGAGACGATGCATAGCGCCTATGTCGAATTGATCGGCGGCCTGCTTGCCTCAATCATTCTGATTTATCTGCTGATGGTCGTGAACTTCCAGTCCTGGCTCGATCCGTTCATCATCATCACAGCCCTGCCTGGCGCGCTGGCGGGTATCGCATGGTCGCTGTTTATAACGCACACAAATATTTCGGTGCCAGCGCTGACCGGCGCGATCATGTGCATGGGAACGGCGACGGCCAACTCGATTCTTGTCGTCTCCTACGCGCGCGAACGCTATGAGCTTCACGCCGACGCCTTGCTGGCGGCGCTGGAGGCGGGCTTTGCGCGCATACGCCCGGTGATCATGACCGCTTCGGCGATGGTGATCGGCATGTTGCCGATGGCGACCAGTAATTCGCAAAACGCGCCGCTGGGGCGCGCCGTGATCGGCGGCCTTCTGCTCGCGACCTTCGCCACGCTGTTTTTCGTGCCCTGCGTCTATGCGATGGTCTACTCGCGGGCCGCCAAAAAACCGGAACCAGCAGATGGAAAAGACCATGGAACAGGCCATGGATCGGAACCAGCACATGGATAAGAAGCCGTCCACCCGCCAGATCATTTTGCTCGCGCTGACGATTTGCGTCGTCTATCTGGGGTATCAGACCTATCAGCGCTTTATGTATTCACGGCGTCTTGCCAACGAAACGCTCGAGGACGCCGTTCAGACTGTCGCGGTCACCCATGCGCGCCCCGGGCCGACGCACGAAACCCTCAAACTTCCTAGCAACATCGACGCCTGGTATCAGGCGCCGATCTATGCGCAGGTCTACGGCTACGTCAAAATGTGGTACGCCGATTACGGCGCCAAGGTGAAAAAAGGCGACGTACTCGCTGAAATCAATTCGCCGATGATTGACGCCCAATTCGCCCAGGCCAAGGCGGCGCTCGACTCGCAGAAAGCCAAATACAATCTCGCGGTCGTCACCGCCCAGCGTTATCTGGCGCTGCGCAAAAGTCGCGCCGTCTCCGAACAATCGATTTCAGTTCAGGAGGCGAATGAGAAGTCGGAGGCCGCCGAAGTGCAGGCCGCCGAACATAACGTCGCCAATTTTTTGGCTTTGGAGCGCTTCAAGACAATCGTTGCGCCCTTCGACGGCGTAGTCACTCGGCGCAATATCAACGTCGGCGACTATGTCAACAAGGAAGGCAATATCTCCGACATGAAGAATTTGACGGAGTTATTCACCGTCTCAGACCTGCACAAAATGCGGCTCTTCGTCTCCGTTCCCGAGACTTTCGCCGATGTTCTCAAGCCGGGCCTCAAGGCGGAAGTCGCCGTGCCGCAATTTCCGGATCGAAAATTCATCGCCAATTTCCTGACATCGGCAAACAGCTTCGATCCGGTTACGCGAACGGCCGTGACCGAATTTACGATCGACAATGACGATCGGGCGCTTTGGCCTGGCTCATACGGCGAAGTCTCGCTCTCCGCGCCGCTGCCCGGGGATACATTGATCATTCCCTCCAGCGCGCTCGTCTTTCAGGAGGCAGGAACGGAAGTCGCGGTATTGAAGCCGGATAACACGGTGCATTTCAAAAAAATCACGCTTGGCCGCATTATGGACGGATATATCGAGGTCCGTCAGGGCGTGACGCGCGAGGATCGCATTGTGCAGACGCCGAGCGCCGCCCTGCTTGAGGGCGACAAGGTCCGTGTTGTCGAGCCCGCGCGGGGGTATGAGGATAAAACCTTTCCGTCCGGCGCGATCGACCCCGCAGGAAAAAAGGATGTCGGCGGGGCCAATAAAGCGATGGCGCCCGAATGATCCGACGGAACAAATCGATGGAGATGCGTTTGCGCGCCTCGCCGTCTCGCAGGGTCAGATCTGCAGGCATAACGGGATGCATAACGGGATGCATAACGGGATGCATGGCGGCGGGCATGGCGGCGATCTTCGCATTAAGCGGCTGTAACGCCGTTCCGCATTTCGACCTCGCGCCGGCCTATGAACCGGTGGAGCTGATTGTGCCGGACTCCTGGCGCGGGTCAGGTCCGTTCATGAAGGCGCATCCATCGGACGCCGAAATCCGACCTGACTGGTGGAAGCTGTTCCGCGATCCCGTGTTGAACAGGCTGGAAGATCAGGCGATGGCGGCGAATCCCGACCTGCAGGCCGCGGCCGAGCGATTCATGCAGGCGCGCGATATGATGATGAAAGCGCAATCGCGTCTTATCCCGCATGTCGGTCTGGGCCTTGGCGCCTCGGATAACAAGCAATCCGAAAACGCGCTTTTCCGCGCGCCTACCGCGCAATTGTTTCCCGGCGGACCGACCTATCCCGGCAATCCCGTTTACGACACGGACGTCATTACAGGCGGACTGGCGTCGTGGGAGCCGGATTTCTGGTCTGCGATCCGCAACCGAACGCGCATGCGAATTCATCAGGCGCAGGAAATGGCCGCCAATTTCTGGCTGGCCCGGCTTAGTCTGCAAGCGGAAATCGCCACAAATTATTACATCCTCAGAGGGTATGACGCGCAGGAACATGTCTACCGGCTGTCGATCGATTATTACAAAAAGTCGCTCGCCATCGTCACGGCGCAATACGAGGGCAAGCTGGCCTCAGAACTTGATGTTGCGCGAGTAAAATATCTGCTTCACATGACGGAAGCCAAAGCTTTCGATATTCAGGGCGAACGCGAGGTCACAGAACACGCTATCGCAGCTCTGCTCAATGTGTCGCCCTCAAGCTTCAAAATCACGCCGATGGATGATCTGCGCTCGGCAAAATTCGCTGTGCCCCGAAAGGTCCCTTCGACGCTCCTCGAACGCCGGCCGGACATTGCCGCCATGGAGCGGGAAATGGCGCAGGCCAATCGCGCCATTGGCGTCGCCCGCGCTGCGTTTTTCCCAAATGTGGTGTTTAATCTCGGCGGTGGATTCGAGGATAACGCCTTCAACTTGTTCAAGTTGGCGAATGGCTTCTGGGCCTATGGCTCCATGGTGTCGCTGCCTCTCTTCGAGGGCGGCATGCGGCGGGCGGAGTTGCAACAGTCATGGTCGGCCTATCGCGAGATCGAGGACAAATATCGCGCAACGGTGTTAAACGCCTTCCGCGAAGTCGAGAACGGTCTCAGTCTGACCAATCGATTGAATATGGCGGTGCAAAAACAGGAGTTGGCCGTGAAGGCCGCGCTTGAGCAACAGACATTAACGATGGAGTTGTTTCGCGGCGGCCTGATCTCCAGTCTCGATCTCGTTTATGCGGCGATCAATACGCTCGACTCCCGCATTGCGGCCGTTCAATTGAAAGCGCGGCTCCTTCAGGCGTCAGTCGGTCTGGTGCGCGCTTTGGGCGGCGGCTGGGAGCGTGGCAAATTGCCGAAGGACGGCGATATCCAGCCCTTTGATATTTTCGAATACCAAAAGCTCCAGAAGCCCGTTCCTGCCGGCGACATCGACGTTTCAACACAAGACAGCCCGACTTTCGACGATCTGACAAAGGCCTCGGGGCCTTACCGGGAATAAGGGCGATAACCCCGTCGCGTCGGATCAATCCTGATTGTCGCTGACATCTTTCCCGCGACTTTTTCGCCCTATTCCACGCCACCCAGACAAATGTATTTTTTCTCGAGATACTCTTCGACGCCCCAACGCGAACCCTCGCGGCCAAGGCCGGAATATTTAATCCCGCCGAAGGGCGCGATCGCGGTCGAGATCGCGGTTTCATTGACGCCGACCATGCCCGACTCAAGCTTCTCAGTGACGCGGAAGATGCGGGAGACGTCTCGGCTATAGAAATAACTCGCGAGGCCGAAGGGCGTCGCATTCGCCAGACTCACCGCTTCTTCCTCTGTCTCAAACCTCATCACCGGCGCCACCGGCCCAAAGGTTTCTTCCTGACAGATGAGGGAGTCCGGCGAAACATTATCGAGCACGGTCGGCTGGAAAAAACTTCCCCCCAGGGCGTGACGAGCGCCGCCGGTCAAAACCCTGGCTCCGCGGGCTACCGCGTCAGCGATATGCCGTTCGACTTTCTCGACGGCGGCCAACGAGATTAGCGGCCCAATCGCCACGCCATCCTCCAAACCATTGCCAACCCTGAGCGCGGCGCAAGCGGCGGCTAGCTTTTCGGCGAACGCAGCGGCGATCGACGCATGGGCGAGGAGACGGTTCGCCGCGATACAGACTTGTCCTGCGTTACGAAATTTCGCGGTCATGGCGCCGGCGACGGCGCGATCCAGATCAGCGTCGTCAAAAACAATCAGCGGCGCATTGCCGCCAAGCTCCATGGAACATTTTTGAATATGCTCTGACGCCTGTTTCAGAAGCAACCGACCGATGGCGGTCGAACCTGTAAAGGTGATTTTGCGCACCAATGCGTTGTGCGTCAGCTCTTCGCCGACAGCGGCGGCGGCGTTTGTCGTGATCACATTGAAGACGCCGGCCGGAACGCCGGCGCGCGTCGCCAGATCGGCCAGCTCCAGTGCGGAAAAAGGCGTCAACTCCGCCGGCTTGGCGACCATCGTGCAGCCGGCCGCAAGAGCTGCGGCCATTTTACGCGCCAGCATAGCGCTGGGAAAATTCCAGGGCGTGATGGCGCCGACAACGCCAATCGGCTGCCGGGTGACGAACAGCCGCCGATCCTGCGGACCGGGGATAATGTCTCCATAGATGCGCCGACTCTCCTCGGCGAACCAGTCGAAATAGCTGGCGCCATAGGCTATCTCGATGCGGGCCTCCGCCAGAGGCTTGCCTTGTTCAAGAGTCATGATCCGGGCAAGCCGTTCCTGTTCCTCTATCATCAATTGGCTGATGCGACGCAGGATCTGCGCGCGCGCCATAACGGATGTGTTGCGCCAAAGCGGCAAGGCGGCGGCGGCGGCGGCGATCGCGCGGCGGGTCTCGGCGGCGCGCATATCCGGCACATGGCCGATTGTCTCAAAGGTCGCAGGATTGACGACCGCAAAGCTCACGCCGCTATCGGCCTTCACCCATTCGCCATTGATCAACGCCTGCTGATGGAACGAGGGGACATAAGCATCCATCTCTCTGGTCCTCATGACTTTGAACACAAGCTTCCGCATCACACGGCTCGCGCCCGTATGTCGAGGAACAAGGAAGGGGGAAACGGAGTCTTATTGCGCCGCGAGCTTGATTTCCGGATAGGCGCAGTGGACGTCGCTCTTCTCGTCGACATGCAAATGCGACGGCGGCTCGACAAAGCTGATGCCGAGCGTTTGCCAGACATCGACCATCGCCTCGACGAGGGTCGCGATATGATCCTGAGTGTGTCGGGGCGTCGGCGTGATCCGCAACCGCTCTGAACCCTTTGCAACCGTTGGGTAATTGATCGGCTGAATATAGATTCGATGACGCGTGAGCAGCAGATCGCTTGCAGCCTTGCACAATTCGGCGTCGCGCACCATCACGGGCACGATATGCGATTGATTGGCGAGGATCGGCAGGCCGGCGGCAGAGAGCGCATGTTTGGTAATATGCGCAGCGCGCTGATGCGCAGACCGCAAATCCGGCCGGCGCTTGAGCAAACGCACTGCGGCGCATGCCGCAGCCGCAACCGAGGGCGGTAGCGCCGTCGAGAAAATGAACGCCGCCGCATAGGAACGAATTGCGTCAATGACAATCGCATCGCCAGCGACATAGCCGCCCATTGTCCCAAATCCCTTGGCGAGGGTGCCCTCGATGAGATCGATCCGATCCATCACGCCAAGCTGTTCGCAGACGCCGCCGCCGCGCGCGCCATACATGCCGACGGCGTGAACTTCATCGATATAAGTCATCGCGCCATAACGCTCGGCAAGCGTCGCAATCTCGGCGACCGGCGCGACATTGCCGTTCATCGAATAAAGGCT
>JBBARD010000029.1:26703-28927 GCA_040399965.1 Methylocystis sp.
GTGTCGACCATGGCCGAAATCACTTCCGGATGCTGACCCATGCCAAGGTAATCGTTCGAACACCAAACTGTTACGTCCTCGACGCCGCCGTCGTCTCGATGCCAGCGCGCATGAGGAAAAGTTTCGACGTCACGTTCGAGATGGACAAATACGCGGTAACGGCGCTCGTCCTTGAGACGGGAAATGGCGGCTTCGAAGTAACGCCGGTACACCATCTACGGCACCCTTGGAAACGTATATCCCGGGACGAAGGCTTGCGCCGAACCGCCCGATGCGGCCCCGTCCAGCCGCTACCCGCCCTGTTTGGACGCATTCTTACATAGCCGATCGCTTCGTCGAATGCGAGAGGCGGATTGACGCGCAAGATAACAATTCGTCGCCGTATAAGGCATGCCCGTCGAGCGAAAATGACATGGCGCCACAGAGCCCGGGAGGATGGTTACTGCGATGCAACAAATTTCGCCGGACTAGGCCGCCAGCGCGTCCAGAACCCGCGCCCACGATCGGGCGCCCTTGTGAAACGAGGTCCAGGAATATTTCTCGTTGGGCGAATGGATGCGATCGTCGTCGAGGGCGAAACCGATCATCAGGGAGTCCATGCCGAGATCTCGCTTGAAGGCGCCAACAATCGGGATCGACCCGCCGCAGCCTGCAAGAACGGCCTCCTTGCCCCATTCTTCGCTGAGCGCCCGTTGCGCCCGCGACAGCGCCTCGGAGCCAAAAGGCAGCTGCAGGGCGTTGGAGGCCCCGTGGTTGACGAATTCGACATGCGCGTCCGTCGGCAAATGGGCGCGCACGAAGCTTCGGAAACTCTCCAGCACGGCGGCGGCGTCCTGCCGCCCGACAAGCCGGAAAGAGAATTTCGCCGAAGCCTGCGCCGGCAGGACGGTTTTGGCGCCTTTGCCGGTATAGCCGCCGACGACGCCGTTCACGTCGCAGGTCGGACGCGCCCAGATCTTTTCGATCACGCTCCGGCCTGTCTCACCGGCAGGACGGGTAAGGCCGATCGAAGACAAGAAGTCGCCTTCGTCGAATTCCAGAGCGCGCCACTGTCCGGCGACGGTCTCGGGCAAATCCGGAACGTCGTCGTAGAAACCCGGCAGCGTCACCCGCCCGTCGACGTCGTGCAGGTCGCCGATGATCTTGCCGAGAATATGGATGGGATTGGGCACAGGACCGCCGAACATGCCGGAATGAAGGTCATGGCTCGGACCCCGGATGATCACTTCTTCCTGCGCCAGTCCGCGCAGCATCACGGTGATCGCCGGGGTGCGCGCGTTCCACATGCTCGTGTCGCAAACCAGCGCCAGACCTGGTCGCGACAACTCCTCGCGATGCCTGGCAAGGAAGTCGGGCAGCGACGGCGATCCGGTCTCCTCCTCGCCTTCGAACAGGAAGGTCACGTGACAGGGCAGTCCGCCATTGGCCTCGAAGGCGCGGCAAGCCTCGAGGAAGGTCATGAGTTGGCCCTTGTCATCGGAGGCGCCGCGGGCGACGATGTCCTGTCCATCCTTGCCGGCGGCGAGACGCGGCGCAAAAGGGTCTGTTTCCCAAAGCTCCAGCGGGTCAGGCGGCTGAACGTCGTAATGACCGTAAAAAAGGACGTGCGGCGCGTCCTTGCGCGCAGCCTGCGCATGGCCGACGACAATTGGGTGACCCGGCGTCGCCCGGACCTCGGCCTCATAGCCCAATCCCCGCAACTGATCGGCAAGCCAGTCGGCGGCGCGCAGGCAGTGGCGGGTGAAGGCCGGATCGGTCGAGACGGAAGGGATCCGAAGCAGATCGAACAGTCGCTCCCGCGACGCGTCGAGATTGGCGTCGATTGAATTCAGCACCGTCTCGATCCTGGCCATCGAATCTCTCCTGTTTCTGGCTCGAAACTAGAGCGACGGGGGGACGGGGGGAAGCCGGATCGTGAAAGCTATCGGGTCGGCACCGGCGAACCGCTGCGGTAGTCGTAGAAGCCGCGCTGGGTTTTCTTGCCCAGCCAACCAGCCTCGACATATTTAACCAGCAACGGGCAGGGTCGATATTTCGTGTCGGCGAGACCCTCATGAAGGACTTGCATCACCGAGAGGCAGGTGTCGAGGCCGATGAAATCGGCAAGCTGCAACGGCCCCATAGGATGGTTGGCGCCAAGGCGCATCGCCGTATCGATCGCCTCGACCGAGCCCACGCCCTCGTAGAGCGTGTAGATCGCCTCGTTGATCATCGGCAGCAGGAT
>JBBARD010000030.1:0-27596 GCA_040399965.1 Methylocystis sp.
AGCCCACGCCCTCGTAGAGCGTGTAGATCGCCTCGTTGATCATCGGCAGCAGGATACGGTTGACGATGAAGGCCGGGAAATCCTCGGCGACGGTGACGGTCTTGCCCAGCCTGGCGCAAAATTCCCTGGCCGCCTCAAAGGTGTTGTCTTCGGTGGCGATGCCTCGGATCAGTTCGACGAGCTGCATACGCGGCACCGGATTCATGAAATGAATGCCGATGAAGCGCTCCGGCCGCCCGGTGATGGCGGCAAGGCGGGTGATCGAAATCGAAGAGGTGTTCGAGGCGATGATCGCCTCAGGACGCGCGATTTGCGCCACTTCGGTCAGGATCGCGCGTTTGACCTCTTCGTTCTCTGTCGCCGCCTCGATGATCAGGTCGGCGTCGCCAAGGTTTTGCATCTGCGGCGCGCCGGAGATGCGCGGCATTGCGACGTCGACGGCCTCAGCCGACAGATGACCGCGCTCTGCGGACTTGCGCATCTGAACCGCGATGTCCTTGACGGCGGCGTCGACCCTTTCCGGCGAGACGTCGTTGAGCGCCAGATCGTAGCCGGCGAGCGCGCAGACCTGCGCAATGCCCTTGCCCATCTGTCCCGCGCCGATGACGCCAACCTTGCGAATCTCGAAGCTCATTGTCCGATCACCATAGCGTCCGGTCACGATTGCGAAAAGGCCGACGGAGGCCCGGAAGTTGCGCCGCAAAACATTTATCGCCGCAGCGCAATATAACGCGCCTTTGATTTGGAAGAAAACAAATAAAAAAAAGAAAAATTCCCCGCCCCTGGCGGGCGGGGAAGCATCGGCCCGGCGATTCGTCAGCGACCGAGTTTCGCCAGCTCGGCCTCGAGTTCCGGAAGGGCGACAAACAGGTCTGCAACCAAGCCGTAATCCGCGACCTGGAAGATCGGCGCCTCTTCGTCCTTGTTGATGGCGACAATGATTTTTGAGTCTTTCATGCCCGCCAGATGCTGAATCGCGCCGGAAATGCCGACGGCGATGTAGAGGTCGGGAGCGACGGCCTTGCCGGTCTGACCGACCTGCAAGTCGTTAGGGGCGAAGCCCGCATCGACGGCGGCCCGCGACGCGCCGATCGCGGCGCCCAGTCTGTTCGCGACCGGCTCGATCACCTTGGCGAAATTCTCGGCCGAACCAACGCCGCGACCGCCCGACACGATCGTCTTGGCTGCGGTCAATTCGGGTCGCTCGGACTGCGCCAGCGCCTCGTTCTTGAACGCCGACACGCCGGGGTTGGCGGCGGCCGCAACCGCTTCAACGCTGGCGGCTCCGCCTTCGCCTGTTGCGGCGAAGGCGGTGGTGCGCACGGTTATGATCTTTTTCGCGTCCCTGGCCCGCACGGTCTGGACGGCGTTCCCAGCGTAGATCGGACGCTCGTAGGTGTCGGGAGACACAACCTTGATGATGTCCGAGACCTGGGCCACGTCAAGCAATGCGGCGACGCGCGGCAGAATGTTCTTGGTCGCGCTGGTGGAAGGCGCAAGAATGACGTCGTATCCGCCCGCGAGCGAGACAATCAGCGCCGCGACCGGCTCGGCAAGTTGATGATCGCAGGCGGCGTCATCGGCGAAGAGCACCTTGTCGACCCCTGCGAGTTTTGCGGCCTGATCAGCGGCGGCGCTGAGGCCGGGGCCAGCGACCAGTATGTGCACCGGACCGCCGATTTCACGCGCGGCGGTGAGGGCCTTGGCGGTCGAGGGCGCCAGGGCCCCCTTGGCGGTTTCGGCGAGAAGCAGAATCGTCATGTCAAATCACTCCCGCTTCCTTGAGTTTGGAAACAAGCTCCGCGACCGAGCCGACCTTGACGCCAGCCGAACGGGTGGCCGGTTCGGCCGTTTTGAGCACTTCAAGGCGCGGGGCGATATCGACCCCGTAATCGGAGGGCTCCTTAACGACGACCTCTTTTTTCTTGGCCTTGATGATGTTGGGCAGACTTGCGTAACGCGGCTCGTTCAGGCGCAGATCGGTCGTAACGATGGCGGGCAACTTGAGCGTGACGGTTTGCAATCCGCCGTCGATTTCTCGCGTGACGTCGACCGAGCCGTCGCCCAACTCCACCTTCGAAGCGAAAGTTCCCTGACCCCAGCCGAGGAGCGCGGCCAGCATCTGGCCGGTCTGATTAGAGTCGTCGTCAATCGCCTGCTTGCCCATGATCACGAGATGGGGCTGCTCCTCGGCGACGATTTTAGCGAGAATCTTGGCGACCGCCAGCGGCTCGACAGTGGCGTCGGTTTTCACCAGAACGCCGCGATCTGCGCCCATGGCGAGGCCGGTGCGCAAGGTCTCATCCGCCTTGGCCGGGCCAATGGAGACGACCACCACCTCCGTCGCATTGCCGGATTCCTTGAGACGCAAAGCCTCTTCCACCGCGATCTCGTCGAAAGGATTCATCGACATTTTAACATTGGCGAGATCGACGCCCGACCCATCGGGCTTCACGCGGATTTTGACATTATAATCGACCACCCGTTTGACGGGCACGAGAATCTTCATCGGCGGAACTCCCGGCGGGACGTCGCGCGCCCCGGATTCACTCAAAAAAAATGAGAAAGGTTCTGGTAACGGCGGCTCCGGCGCGAGTCAAATTATCTGCTGCGCTGCGTCCATAGCGATTTTCAAGGCGAACGCCGAGCGATCAGCCTTCGGATGACGGCGGTTCGGCTGGCGGCGGCGGCGGTTCCCCGGAAGCCATGCGCCCGCCGGAAGGGACGCCGCCCAGAAGCGGCATACTTCGTCGTTTGAACAGCGGCGTCAGCACCAGCCCCACGACAATGCCGCCAATATGAGACATCCAGGCGACGCGTCCGCCTTCGCCCAGCGAGGCGTTGATCAACTGGATCAGAATCCATGCGCCGATGAACAGAAGCGCCGAAGCGTGAAAAACGAACAACGGCGGTTTCAGACCCAGCAAGGACATTCTTGGCGCCCCGGCGATAACGCCCAGCAGCCAGGCTGGCTGGAGGACCATGGTCAAGGGAGGAAACACGCCGCCGATCGTTGTTTTGGGGTAGAGCAGAAGAAACGCTACGCAGACGCCGGAAATGGCGCTCGACGCGCCGATCAGCGGCGTAATCGAATCCGGCGCGGAGTAGATGTAGAACACGCCGGCGGCGACGCCGCAGCACAGATAAAACAACAGATAATGCAACGAACCCATCGCATCTTCGACATTGTCGCCGAAAACGTAAAGAAAAAGCATGTTGTTGACGATGTGCCAGATACTGGAATGAAAAAATAGCGAAGTGACGAGCGTGAGCGGCGCCGGGGGTCCGACCATCCAGTCGGCAAGCTGCGCCTCGCCAAAAAGGACGCGCGGAACAAGCGCAAAACCGCGCGCCAGCGTCAGCGGGTCGCCGAAAATCTGGCTGTTGACGACGACGAAAACCAGGAGATTAAGAACGATGAGCGACCAGTTGACAACCGGCCGCCTGATGAATCGCAGCGGCTCGTCATCGTAAATCGGGATCACCATCGCCCTGTCCTCCGCATCGCCTTGCTTGCTACAGATAGGCGTTAACGGGCGACAGTCACGCCCGCGGCGCCGTTCGCTCCAACCACTCGATAACCGGTCGCCGCAAGCGCGCAATATCGAAAATCGCGACGAAAAGCCCGTAAACCAGAACGCCCGCGCCGATTTGCGACAGCAGGGTCGCAACGCCGGGGGGGAGGCTGCGCAGCGGCGAGAGGACCAGATACATCGTCAACGTTCCGATCGACGCCAGCGCAAGATCGCGGAAAGACGGCCACACCGGATCGACACGCAAAGCGCAGACAATGGTGACCGCGAGCGACGCCAGCCAGCCGCCGGTCTGAGCGATGGCGAGATTGGAGGCGTCGGCGCCCCACGGCAGCGCCAGCAGAAGGCCGATGGCGAAAACAACCGCCGCCACTGCGGCGTAAACCAGCGGGGCCGTGCGTTTTTCAATCTGAAACACCGGATTGAGCCCAAAGGTAATCAGGGCCATCGCAAACAACCCGGGAAGGAGCAAACCAAGATAATGGCCGAAGGGACCACGGAACTGGCCCGGCACCAGCAGCGCCTCGACCGAAGGCATGACGATCCACAAACCAACGCAGGCCGGAGCGAGAATGGCGAAGACGATGCCCATGTTCGCCGCAACCTGCTCCCGCGCGCGGTCGGCGCCCTGGGTCTCGCGGGCGTCGACCGCGATCTGGAACAACAATACGTCGAGGGCTGTTCCGAAGGCGAGGACGGCACGAAAGCCAATATCGTAGGAAAGGGAGAACTGGCCGGTTTCAGCGAAATCATAAACAATCGCCACGATTGCGCGCGAAGCGAGCGGGATCGCCTGATAGAGAAGCAACGCCGCGACAATCGGCGCGCTGTAGGAAAGAAAATCTCTCGCCCGCGCGCTTTGGGCCTTTCCAATATCCGCCTCCGGGTCACGCAACGCGGCTCGGGCGAGCACTACGGTCGTCATCAGACTGGCGACGCCGCCGGCCAGCGCGACGCCGGCGGAACGAAAAACAAAGGCGCCGCCGCCGATAAAAACAAGCGCCAGGAAATTCTTGACCAGCATCAAACGGCTATAGGCGCCATCGTCGAAACGGGCGCGCGCCAGCGCGGTGTAATAATCGAACAAACCGTTCGCGGTCGCGGTCAGAAGCGCCAGCAGGATCAGTTGATTGTCGAATTCCAGACGCGGACCCATGAGGGCGAAGAGCGTTGCGGCGACGAACAAACCACCGGTGACGGCAAAAAAACAGGCCGCAAGCGTTCCCCGCACAAAGGGCAGGGTCTCAGGCGCACGACCGGAGTAGAACCGAGTGGCCGCCAGCCGCAACCAGTCGTACAACGCCGTTTGCGCCACGGTGGCGATCGCGAAGGCGAGCGCGAAACGACCATATTCCTCCGGCCCAAGAAATTTCGCAATCAGCAGGCCGATAACGAAATTTACGCAGGCGTTGGCGAGAAAGGCCAGCAGCACTTTCACCGCGCGCGCGCCTTTCCCGGGACGAATAATTCCGGAAGGGTCGCGCCAGACGATTCATCCGTCATTGCGGCGCGGCGCTCCAACGCCCCAGGTCGCGCAATTCGCGCAGCGCCTGCGCATCGCGGGCCGTGACGCCGGGGTAATCGGGATCGGCGGTCGCGGGATCGAAATATTTCCACGAACGCGCGCATTTGACGCCGGCGGCGCGAGAGGGAAGGACGGCGACGCCTGCGACCTCCGGCAAACGAAACGCTTCCGCTGGCCCCTCGCCGCTTTCGACAACAATGTCCGAGACAATGCAAATCTCGGCGAAATCGACGCCGTCAAGCGTTGCGCGCAGCTTCGGATCGGCAATATGAACGACCGGCGCGGCCTCGAGCGAAGAGCCGATGCGTTTTTGCGCGCGTTCGATCTCAATCGCGCCGGTGACGACAGACCGGATCGCGCGCAGGCTCTCCCATTTATGCGCCAGCGCGGCGTCCCGCCAATGCGAAGGAACGTCGGGAAAAGTCTCGACATGCACCGAAACCGCGCCGGGATTTCGCGCCAGCCACGCCTCCTCAGCCGTAAACACGAGGATGGGCGCGACCCAGTTCGTCACGCAACGGAAAATCTGCTCGATAACCGCGAGCGCGGCGCGCCGTTTCACGCTCGACGGCGGATCGCAATAGAGCGCGTCCTTGCGGATGTCGAAATAAAAGGCCGACAGATCGCTGGTCATGAAGGGCGTCAGCAATGCGACGACTTTCTTGAAGTCGTAGGTCGCATAGGCGGCGCGAATCTGCGCATCCATCTCGACGAGACGATGAAGCATGAGTTTTTCGAGTTCGCCGGCCTGATCGATCAACGCGTCGTCGGCAGGCGTATGATGCGCGAGCGTGCCAAGCATCCAGCGCAGCGTGTTGCGCAATTTGCGATACAGTTCGACGAAGGTTTTCAGGATTTCCGGGCCGACGCGCAGATCGTCGGCGTAATCGGAAGCCGCCACCCACAGTCTCAGGATATCGGCGCCGGAATCGGCGATCACCTTCTGGGGCGCAACGACATTGCCGAGCGACTTCGACATTTTGCGGCCCTTCTCGTCGAGCACGAAGCCATGCGTCAGCACGGCGTCGTAGGGCGCACGGCCGCGCGTGCCGCAGCTTTCCAGCAGCGAGGAATGGAACCAGCCGCGATGCTGGTCGGAGCCTTCGAGATACATCACCTCGTCGCGACCGCCGTCGCGCTTGCGATGAATGCCGGCGAGCGCCGGAAACTGTTGCGCATCGTCGAGCACAAAAGCATGGGTCGAACCGGAATCGAACCACACGTCGAGCACGTCGGAGATTTTTTCGTAGTCGCCCGGATCGTAATCCGTTCCAAGGAAACGCGCGGCGGCGCCCGCTTCATACCACGCGTCGGCGCCTTCCTGTTCGAACGCCGCGACGATCCGCGCATTTACTCCGGCGTCGACGAGGATCTCATGCGTTCCCTTTTTCACAAAGACGGCGATCGGCACGCCCCAGGCGCGCTGACGCGACACCACCCAGTCGGGACGGTTGGCGATCATGCCGCGAATGCGGTTTTCGCCGGCCGCCGGCGTCCATTGGGTGCGCGCGATCTCGTCGAGCGCGATCTCGCGCAGGGATTTTCCATCGGCGAAGGGTTTGTCCATCGCAATGAACCATTGCGGCGTATTGCGGAAGATCACCGGCTTTTTTGAGCGCCAGGAGTGCGGATACTGGTGCTTCAATCGTCCGCGCGCGACAAGATTGCCGGCCTTGATGAGTTCCGCGATCACCGCCTCGTTGGCGTCGCCCTTCTCGCCCTTTTCGGTGAGCACGCGCTTTCCTTCGAAACCCGGCGCGTCCTTGGTGTAGAAACCGTCCTCGTCGACAGTGTAGGGAATGCGCGTATCGATGCCGCGCGCGATCAGATCGCGCTGGCTGGCCATCCAGATATCAAAGTCCTCGCGGCCATGGCCCGGCGCCGTATGCACGAAGCCCGTGCCGGTGTCGTCGGTGACATGATCGCCGTCGAACAGCGGGACAGGAAAGTCGTAGCCGAGATGCGCGAGGGGATGTGAAACAACGAGGCTCTCTAGATCCCTAAGTGTTGCGTTTCTACCTCCTCCGAGATCCGCTGGATTCCAGTCTGTAACGTCAGCTGCTTTCATCATCTTTGTAACAAGATTGTCTTCCCGTCCCTGCAATTCAGCAGCGACGATAAGACGACTGCCAGGGGCGACAGTTGATTTTGGACCAACAGCAATAACATCATAAACTCCATAATGAATTTTGTTAGAAAATGAGATGGCCCTGTTACCCGGTAGGGTCCAAGGAGTGGTTGTCCAAATTACGACCGACGAATTTTTAAGTGAATCCGATATGTCTACTATAGCGTTACCGGACCAACGACCGAGGACCGGAAACGCCACCCAAACCATATCGCTGGTGTGGTCTTCATATTCCACTTCCGCCTCGGCGAGCGCCGTCTTTTCGACGACGCTCCACATCACCGGCTTGGAGCCACGATAGAGCAGACCGTTTTCGGCGAATTTCATGATCTCGCGGGCGATGGTCGCCTCGGCCGCATAGGCCATGGTGGCGTAGGGATGGTCCCAATCGCCCGCCACCCCCAGGCGCTTGAACTCGTCGCGTTGCGCGTCGAGCCAGCGTTCGGCGTAGGCGCGACATTCGCGACGGAAGGCGATCATCTCCTCCGGATGGGCGAAGTCCGGCTTCTTTTTGCCCTTCGCGCGATAGTTCTCTTCTTCGATCTTCCATTCGATCGGCAGGCCGTGACAATCCCAGCCCGGCACATAGACGCAGTCCTTGCCCGTCATGCGCTGGCTGCGGGTGACAATGTCCTTCAGGATTTTATTCAGCGCATGGCCGATGTGAATGTTGCCGTTGGCGTAGGGCGGGCCGTCGTGCAGAGTGAATTTCGGCCGCCCCTGCGCGGCGGCGCGCATTTTGCTCTCAAGCCCGTTCCGCGCCCAGCGCGCCAACAGTTCGGGCTCGCGTTCGGGCAGGCCGGCGCGCATCGGAAAGCCCGTTTCTGGCAAGTAGAGGGATTTGGCGTAATCGGGTCCTGTGGGACTATCGTTCATGGGGTTGACCGGAAAGGCGGCAAGCGTTGAGGGGGGCCGAAAAGGTTCGGCTGACATAAAGCATTTGAGAAAAAAGGCCAATCTCCCGTCCACGCCCGCCCGACAACATGCGGCTGTCCGCTTGTCGGCTGCATCGCTTCGTGCGACTGGGAGATTTCAGCCCGCCATCGGCGTTGGCGGGAGAAACGGAGTCGTTTCATGCGTCGACCAGGTTGGCGCGATCATACGGCGGACCTTCTCGATCCGGTGATCGGCGCCTTGCCGGAACCGGTGTTCGTGATCGACGCGACGACGCATATCATCGCCGCCAATCGCGCCGCCCGGACTTTTATCCCGGCGATGCGGACAGGCGATCCCCTTTCACGGTGCCTGCGCGCGCCAGACCTGCTTGATGTAGCGGCGCGGGTTCTGGAAGGGGCGCCAGCCGAAAAAACCGCGTGGACGGAGAAGGCCGGGGTGGAGCGGCGCTACGAGGCGCATGTCGCCCCCTTGCGGATCGATGGTTACGAGGCCGCCGCCCTGATCAGCCTGCAGGACCTGACGGAGGCCCATCGCGTCGAACGAATGCGCGTGGATTTCATCGCCAACGCCAGCCACGAATTGCGCACGCCGCTGGCGTCCCTGCTCGGATTTGTCGAAACGCTTCAGGGGCCGGCCAAAAACGACGCCGCCGCGCGCGAGAAATTCCTGCGCATCATGCGCGAACAAACCGAACGCATGGCGCGGCTTGTCGACGATCTCCTTTCCCTGTCGCGGATCGAACAACACATGCATGTCAGTCCGGCGACGCCGGTCGATCTTTCCCTGCTGGTCGCCCATATCGTCGATACGCTGGCGCCGATGACCGAGGGCGAGGATGCGCCGCTGGCGATTGATCTCGATCCCAACGTCATCGCGCCGGGCGATCGCGACGAACTCGCGCGCATTATTGAAAACCTTATCGAAAACGCCCTGAAATACGGCCGCAGCCTCGACGACGACCGGCCGATTGAAATCTCTCTGAAAAGACAAGGCAAATTCGCCGTTTTTGAGGTGCGCGACCATGGTCCCGGAATCGCCGCCGAGCATCTTCCGCGTCTGACCGAGCGCTTCTATCGCGTCGACGCCGGCAAAAGCCGCGCCAAGGGCGGCACAGGGCTGGGTCTCGCGATCGTCAAACATATCGTGCTTCGCCATCGCGGCCGCCTGACCATCGACTCCCGTCCCGGACAGGGCGCGCGCTTTCGGGTGCTTTTGCCGACCTCTGAATGATCAGAAAATCATTTAAATTATTGTTTTATAGGTTATATAAACGACATAAATATTTCATATAAACGTCACAAAACTCTCTTGGGGGGCGTCTACAGATAGCGTGCGAGGGCGCGCGACGCGCCTTTCGGCCGGTCCTGCTCGGCTGGCCTCCTCAAGAACAGTGAGATCCGTATAATGATGTCGAAGTTTCTGACGCGCGCCGTTCTTGCGGCGGCCGGGCTGGCCGTCTGGGCGAACGTCGCCAGCGCGCTGGATATATCGGGCGCCGGCGCCACCTTCCCCTATCCGATCTACGCCAAATGGGCGGAGACCTACAAAAAGGAGACCGGGAACGGCCTCAACTACCAGTCGATCGGTTCCGGCGGCGGCGTCAAGCAGATCAAGGCGCGCACCGTGACCTTCGGAGCCTCCGATCAGCCGCAGAAAATCGCCGATCTGGACGCTGCGGGACTCACGCAATGGCCGCAGGTGATCGGCGGCATTGTGCCGGTGATCAACCTGGAGGGCGTGGCTCCCGGAGCGCTGGCGCTGGACGGACCGACACTGGCCAAAATCTTCCTTGGCGAGATCGTCTCCTGGGATGACGCGGCGATCAAGAAACTCAATCCGAAGGTCAAGCTCGCAGCTGCGCCGATCGTGGTTGTCCATCGCGCGGATGGTTCAGGCACGACGTTCAACTTCACGAATTACCTGTCGAAAGTCTCCGCGGACTGGAAAACCAAGGTCGGAGAAAATTCAGCGGTGGAATGGCCGGTCGGCATCGGCGCCAAGGGCAATGAGGGCGTCGCCAACAACGTCGCCAACACCAAAGGCGCGATTGGTTATGTCGAATACGCCTACGCCAAGCAGAACAAGCTGACCTTCACAAAATTGGTCAACAGGGAAGGCAAGATCGTTTCGCCGGCGACGGAGAGCTTCCAGGCGGCGGCGAGCGCCGCTAAATGGGAGCCCGCTGCCGGTTTCTACGAAATCCTGACCGACGAGCCAGGCGCAAAGACCTGGCCGATCACGGCGGCGACATTTATTCTGCTGCCGAAGCAACCGCAGGACGAAGCCGCAGCGGCGGAAGCGCTCAAATTCTTCTCCTGGGCCTTCGCCAATGGCGGCAAGGCGGCCGAGGAGCTTGATTACATCCCCATGCCCAAGGCAGTCGTCGGCTTGATCAAGAAAAGCTGGGCCGAGGTCAAAGGCGCCGGCGGGAAATCTCTCGCGCCCTGATCGCGTTTCGTAAAGGTCTTTTCCCGGCCGGGGATGGAGTCAATTCCCGGCCGGAGCAGCCCGGATGCCGCTTCGTACGCGCTTTCGCTGTCGAAGGGAATGGGTTTTGGGAGTTGCCGGATGACAGTTGTCGCACCCGATGGACGCAACAGTGAAGGAGCGGCGCAAGTGACGGATTTCACCCTGGCGCAACAAATGGCGCCGACAGTCATTGTCGATCGCGCGCGCGCTCTGGGCAGAATCGCGACGATCGACAAAATTTTCCACCAACTCACGCGCGGGGCGGCGATCGCCGTTCTGATCATTCTCGGCGGCGTCATCGTCTCGCTCATTCACGGCGCCCTGCCGGCGATCCAGACATTCGGCCTCGGTTTCCTGACTTCCCAGTCGTGGAATCCCGTCAACGATAATTTCGGCGCCTGGCCGGCGATCTACGGCACGCTCGTCACGTCCATGATCGCCATGCTGATCGCCATACCAATGGGCCTTGGCGTCGCGACCTTCCTGACGGAGCTTTGTCCGCACCCGCTTCGCCGACCGATCGGCGTCGCCATAGAATTACTCGCAGGCATTCCATCAATCATTTACGGGATTTGGGGCCTGTTCGTGTTTGCGCCCTTCGTCCAGACGCATGTGCAGCCGGCGCTGATCGCCGGTTTTGCCGGCGTGCCCCTGCTCTCCAGTCTCTTCGCCGGTCCGCCCTATGGCATTGGCGTGCTGACGGCCAGTTTCATCCTCGCGATCATGGTGCTGCCCTTCATCGCCTCGATCTCGCGCGACGTCTTCGAGACCACGCCCGCCGTCCTCAAGGAAGCGGCGACCGGCATTGGCTGCACCACCTGGGAGATGATGCGTTATGTCGTCCTGCCCTATTCGCGCGTCGGCGTCATCGGCGGCGTGATGCTCGGCCTCGGACGCGCCCTCGGCGAAACCATGGCGGTGACATTTGTTATTGGTAATGCGCATAAGGTATCGCCCTCGCTGCTTGCGCCGGGAACGACGATTTCGGCGACCATCGCCAATGAATTCACCGAGGCTGTAGGCGATCTTTACACATCGGCGCTGATCGAACTCGGTCTGATCCTTTTCGTCATCACCTTCTTCGTTCTCGCCATCGCGCGCTACATGCTGATGCGGCTCGAACGGGTGTCGGCCTGACGCGGAGAGTCGAATGTCGCTTTACGAAACGCGTCGCAAAAATAACGCTATCGCCACGGGTCTCGCCTGGCTGGCGGCCGGTTTTGGCCTCTTCTGGCTGATGCTCATCCTTGGAACGCTGGTTTACGAGGGCGGGCGCGGCCTCTCCCCTACCGTTTTCACGCAAATGACCCCGCCCCCCGGCAGCACGGGCGGCCTCGCCAACGCCATTGCCGGTTCGTTGCTGATGTCGGCCATCGGCGTGGCGATCGGAACGCCGCTCGGCATGCTGGCGGGAACCTATCTCGCCGAATACGGGCGCGACACCAAACTCGCCATGGTCGTTCGTTTCATTAACGACATCCTGCTCAGCGCTCCGTCGATCGTAATCGGTCTTTTTGTCTATGAAATTCTCGTGCATCCGATGGGACATTTCTCGGCGATCTCAGGCGCCGTCGCCTTGTCGCTGCTGGTCGTGCCGGTCGTGTTGCGCACGACCGAAGACATGTTGCTGCTCGTGCCGGGCTCGATGCGGGAGGCGGCGTCGGCGCTCGGCGCGCCGCGCGCGCTGGTGATCGGCAAGATCGCCTATCGCGCCGCGAAAGCCGGTCTGATCACCGGCGTTCTCCTGGCCGTCGCCCGCGTTTCCGGAGAGACAGCGCCGCTGCTTTTCACTGCGCTTAACAACCAGTTCTGGAGTTCGAACCTGAACGCGCCGATGGCGAGCCTGCCCGTTGTCATCTTTCAGTTTGCGCTCTCGCCCTACAAGGACTGGCAGCAACTCGCCTGGACCGGCGCGCTGCTGATCACCTGCGCGGTGCTGACCCTGTCCATCGTCGCCCGCACGCTTGGCGCGGGCCGGAGAAAATCCAGATGACGAACGCCATCAATGTTCCGAAGACGCATCCTGTAAAAGTGTCGGTGCGCGGACTGAATTTTTACTACGGCTCCAGCCATGCCCTGAAATCCGTTTCTCTGCCGCTGAACCTGAACAAGGTGACGGCCTTTATCGGCCCCTCGGGTTGCGGCAAATCGACCCTGCTGCGGGTTCTGAACCGAATGTACGATCTGTATCCGGGTCACCGGGCCGAGGGCGAGGTTCTGCTCGATGGAGAGAATATTCTCGATCCGGCGATCGACGTGAACGCCCTGCGCGCCCGTGTCGGCATGGTGTTTCAAAAGCCAACGCCCTTTCCGATGTCGATCTACGACAATATCGCTTTCGGCATCAAACTTTACGAAAAATTGCCGGCGGCCGAACTCGACGTCCGCGTCGAGCAGGCGCTGCGCGGCGCGGCGCTGTGGGATGAGGTGAAGGACAAGCTCCATACCAGCGGGCTTGGCTTGTCAGGCGGACAACAGCAAAGACTGTGCATCGCGCGCAGCGTCGCCGTTCAACCAGAGGTTATTCTCTTCGACGAGCCCTGTTCGGCGCTTGATCCGATCTCCACCGCCAAGGTCGAGGAACTGATTGAGGAACTGGCCGAGGACTACACCATCGCCATCGTCACCCACAACATGCAACAGGCCGTACGCGTCTCTGACTATACGGCGTTTATGTATCTCGGCGAATTGATCGAGTTCGGCGAAACCGACGCGATTTTCAACAAACCAGCCGAAAAACGCACGCTCGACTACATCACCGGCCGCTTCGGCTAAGATCTCGACCGACAGGAAGCTTTCATGAGCGACCACATTGTTAAATCCTACGACCGCGATCTTGAAAACATGGGTCGGCACATCTCCGAAATGGGCGGTCTGGCCGAGAAGATGCTCGCTGATTCAATGGATGCGCTGATTGGTCTCGATAGCGCGCTCGCCCATCGCGTCATCGCCGCCGATCATCGTCTTGACTCGCTGCATAGAGAGATTGAGGAAAGCGCCGTGCTGACCATCGCGCGCCGGCAACCCCTGGCTGTCGATTTGCGCGAATGTATCGCCGCCATCCGTATTTCCGGAGACATCGAACGCATCGGAGACCTCGCGAAAAATATCGCCAAGCGCACGCTCAAGATTGTCTCGGAACTTCAGGTCGCGCGCGCCGCCGTTGGCCTGAGATCCATGCATGAAATCGCCGCGACCCAGCTCAAGGACTCCCTGGACGCCTATGCGCTGCGCGACATCGACCGCGCCCGGATGGTTTGGGAAACCGACGCCGATCTCGATGCGCTGGAGGACTCGGTCTTTCGCGATCTTCTCACATTCATGATGGAGGATCCGCGCAATATCACCTTCTGCACGCACTTGCTTTTCTGCTCGAAAAATCTCGAAAGAATTGGCGATCACACCACTAATATCGCCGAGACAGTCGTCTATCTCGTCACCGGCGAGACCTTTCCCGGCGAGCGTCCAAAAGGACGCGGCGTCAATTACGTCGAAGAAGCCGGCGAGGACGCGCAATGAACGCCACCGCGCCCCTTCCCCAACGCGATAGTCGCGGCGATCGAGCGCCGCGCATTCTGGTTGTTGAGGACGAAGCCCCCCTCGCCTATCTGCTGGTCTACAACCTTGAGGCGGAAGGCTATCTTGTCGAGCATGTCGATCATGGGGACGAAGCCGAATTACGCATTGCCGAGTCGCCCCCGGATCTCGTGATTCTCGACTGGATGTTGCCTGGCGTCTCGGGTCTGGAGATTTGCCGGCGATTAAGGGCGCGCGAGAACTGTCGCGACATTCCGGTGATCATGCTGACCGCGCGCGGCGAGGAAAGCGAGCGAGTGCGCGGGCTCTCTGTCGGCGCCGACGACTATGTCGTGAAACCTTTCTCGACGCCGGAACTCATGGCCAGGGTGCGCGCGCTCCTGCGTCGCGCCCGGCCGGAGCGCGTTGCCTCGAAACTTCTGATCGGCGACATCGACCTCGACCGCGACACGCGCCGGGTGAGACGCAACGGACGCGAGATTCATCTCGGTCCGACCGAATTTCGACTGCTCGAATATTTTATGGAGAAGCCCGGCCGGGTTTTCACCCGCGCGCAACTGCTCGACAACATCTGGGGCATGACGGCGGAAATCGACGAGCGCACCGTCGATGTCCATGTCGGCCGTCTGCGCAAGGCGCTGATCCGGGGGCGCGAGAAAGACCCGATCCGCACCGTGCGCGGCGCGGGCTATTCCTTCGACGAAACCTTCGGTCGCGAATGAAGGCGAGGGAAGTCAGGATCGTCCGATTTTTGGCTGATCGACCCGGATGCGGCGACGCTCCTGACTGGGTTGATAGGCGACGCGCGCGTGAAAGTCGCAATAGGGACCGCCGCCGACTGGCGATGGTCCGCCGCAAAAACGGAATTCGGGCGTTGTCGGATCGCCCATGGGCCAGCGGCACGTCGACTCGCGCAACTCCATCAGCGTCACGCGCTCCGACATCGGAATAACGACCTCTTCCTCAGGACGCTGGCGAGCGACCGCCAGCGTTTCGGGCGCATAGGCCAGCGCGGTATTGCCGACAGAGAACCCGACCGGCGCCGCGGACCTTGTCTGGACGGCCTGACGCGGCGCCTTGACCATGCGCGGTCGCGACGAGACCACAGTCTTGGCGCGCTCGGCCAGACCCAGGCGGTGAATTTTCCCGATCACGGCGTTACGGGTGATCCCGGGCCCCAGTTCGGCGGCGACCTGACTGGCGCTTAACCCTTCGCTCCATAGTTTCCGCAGCAATTCGACGCGTTCTTCTGTCCAGGACATTTTTCCTCCATCCGGCGGCCTGTCGACGCGACGCCGACAATGGTTCTGCTCTCGCGGCGCCGGAGAAGCCGGCGGCGACAGGACGCGGAACGAAAACTCGTGAAACTTTCGGCCCGACACCGGGGTCGTCGCCGTGAAATTCGCTGGGCAGTAGAATCACGTGCGCGAGTCGCTGGCAAGCGCAGCACAGGGTTCTCAACAGACTTTGCGGGGTTCTTAACAGAGTTTACCCATGAAAAGCTTTTGAAAACGACCCTGGGCGCCACGTGTGAAGGATCGCGCCGGCGATGGATTAAGCGGTTTTTCAAGAGATTTGACCCCGCCAGCGGTCGCGCCTAGAATATTGACTCGAAACTGCCGTCCCGAGAGGGGCGGCGATTTGTTTTTGAGGCCCCGGAGACGGGGCCGCGCCACGCCGCCGAAGGTCATCGATCCGGCGGCACGGGAGCAAGGATGTGAATTCCGCCCTGTATCCGACCTATGCGCGGGCTGATATCGCCTTTGTGCGCGGCGAGGGACCCTGGCTCATCGCCGATAATGGCGATCGTTATCTCGATTTCAGCGCCGGCGTTGCTGTATTGTCGCTTGGCCATGGACATCCGCACCTCGTTGCAACGCTGAAGCACGCTGCGGAGGCGCCCTGGCATGTTTCAAACCTGTTCAGAATTCCGCAAGCCGAACGTCTGGCGCAAAGACTGGTCGAGGCGAGTTTCGCCGATCTGGTCTTTTTCGCCAATTCCGGCGCCGAGGCAATGGAGTGCGCGATCAAAACCGCGCGCAAATATCACGCCCATCTTGGCGCGCCGCAGCGTTTTCGGCTGATTACCTTCGAGGGCGCCTTCCACGGCCGCACTCTCGCCACCATCGCCGCCGGCGGCAATCCAAAATATATCGAAGGCTTCGGGCCGCCGGTCGCAGGTTTCGATCAGGTTCCCTTCGCCAATCTCGCAGCGGTGGAGGCGGCGATCACCTCCGAAACCGCGGGCGTCCTGCTGGAGCCGGTCCAGGGCGAGGGCGGCTTGCGGGTTTTTCCGCATGAGTTCCTGCGCGCGCTGCGCGCGCTATGCGACGCGCGCGGTCTGCTTCTGGTTCTCGACGAAGTGCAATGCGGCGTAGGACGCACCGGCAGGTTTCTCGCCTGCGAACACGCCGGCGTGACGCCGGATATCGCCGCGCTCGCCAAAGGTCTGGGCGGGGGCTTTCCCATCGGGGCGTGTCTGGCTACGCGCAGCGCCGCGCAGGGCATGACCGCCGGCTCCCATGGCTCGACCTTCGGCGGCAATCCGCTGGCCGCCGCCATCGGCAACGCCGTACTCGACATCGTTCTCGCCGAGGGCTTCCTCAATCGTGTCGCGGAGAATGGCGCGTATTTAAATCAACATCTTTGCGCGTTGAAACAGCGCTACCCCCGGGTGATTGCGGAGGTGCGCGGCGAAGGTTTGATGTATGGGATCAAGACCCATATCCCCAACAGCGATTTGGCGGCGGCGGCGCGTGAGGAAAAATTATTGACGGTCCTGGCCGGCGATAATGTCGTTCGTCTGCTGCCCCCCCTGACCATCGATCACGCGCATATCGACGCCGCCGCGACGAAGCTCGAAGCCGCCTGCGCGCGTCTCGCCGCGCCGACCCTGCGACAGGGGGCGGCGTAATGACCGCCCCCGCGCCCGCGCCGCCGCGCCATTTTCTCGACCTTGCGGATTTCTCCGGCGACGAACTCAGGCGCATTCTCGCGCGCGCCAGAAAGTTAAAGTCGAACCGCGTCAGAGGCGCGCCGCCGGTCGAGCGACCGCTCGCCGGCAAATATCTGGGCATGATCTTCGACAAGCCATCGACTCGGACACGCGTCTCCTTCGACGTCGCCATGCGCGATCTCGGCGGCGCAACCGTCGTGCTGAGCGGCAAGGAAATGCAGATCGGACGCGGCGAAACCATCGCCGATACGGCGCGCGTGCTCTCGCGCTTCGTCGACGCGATCATGATCCGTATTTTATCGCATGACGATCTGATCGAACTCGCGGCGAACGCCAGCGTTCCGGTGATCAACGGCCTGACGAAAAATTCGCACCCCTGTCAGATCATGGCCGATGTGCTGACCTTCGAGGAACATCGCGGATCGATCGCCGGCCGCACCGCCGCCTGGGTCGGGGACGCCAATAATGTGCTGGCGAGCTGGGTGCATGCGGCGGCGCGCTTTGGCTTCGCCATCAACGCGGCGACGCCGGCGGCGCTGGCGCCCGACGCCGCGCTTGTCGATTGGGCGCGCAGTAATAACGTCGCGTTCAACGTCACCCGCGACCCGCGTGAAGCGGTGGCGGGCGTCGATGTCGTCATCACTGACTGCTGGGTGTCGATGGGCGACAAGGACGAGGCCTTCCGCCGCCAGACTCTCGCGCCTTACCAGGTCAACCCGTCGTTGATGGGCGAAGCGGCGAAAGACGCGATCTTTATGCATTGTCTGCCGGCGCATCGCGGCGAGGAAGTCACTGACGCAGTGATCGACGGTCCCCAGTCGGTTGTCTTCGACGAAGCCGAAAATCGTCTCCATGCGCAAAAGGCCGTGCTCGCCTGGTGTCTGGCCCCGGATTTCGCCGGATGACGGAAACGCCGAGCCGCCCGGTTTCGCCGGAAGCGCATGACGACAGCCTTCTGCCCTTCGCGGTGGAGCCGCTCGATCTGCGCGGGCGGCTGGTTCGGCTCGGGCCGACCGTCGACGCCATTTTGAAGCATTATGATTATCCTGAGCCCGTGGCGCGCCTTCTGGGCGAAGCGCTCGCGCTCGCGACGCTGCTCGGCTCGATCCTTGAATCGCATGGTCGCTTTCAGCTTCAAACCCGCAGCGATGGTCCCGTCGATATGCTGGTCGTCGATTACGACGCGCCCGGCAAATTGCGCGGCTTCGCCCGTTACGACGCTGCGCGGGTCGCGGAATTCGAGGCCGCCGGCGCGCGCGCGCAACCCGCAAGGCTTTTTGGACGCGGGCATCTCGCCCTGACCATCGAACGCGAGGCCGACGCCGCGCGCTACCAGGGCGTCGTGCCGCTCGAAGGCGAAAGTCTCGCTGAAGCGGCGCATATTTATTTTCGGCAATCGGAGCAAATCCCGTCCTTCGTGCGTCTCGCCGTTGGCGAAGCGGTGACCGCTCAGGGACGCGTTTGGCGCGCCGGCGGTCTGCTGCTGCAGTATCTTCCAGAGCATGGCGGGCGTCTTCGCGACCTGCCCGGCGGCGACGCGCCGCATCATGACGAGGACGACGACGAGGTTGAGGACAGCGACCTTGACGACGACGACTTTGTCGAAGACGCCTGGAGCGAAGGCCGGGCGCTCGCCGAGACGCTCGCCGATCACGAATTGATCGATCCCGGCCTCTCCGGAGAACGCTTGCTCTATCGGCTGTTTCACGAGCGCGGCGTCACCGTCTTCGGCGAACGCGCGCTGGAAGAGTTCTGTCGTTGCTCTAACGCCCGTATCGAAGGATTGTTGCGCAGCTTCTCCCCGCAGGAGCGCGCCGATATGATCGGCGACGACGGACGCATCGGCGTCACCTGCGAATTCTGCTCTACGCAGCG
Source organism: Methylocystis sp. (assembly GCA_040399965.1). Classification (GTDB taxonomy): domain Bacteria; phylum Pseudomonadota; class Alphaproteobacteria; order Rhizobiales; family Beijerinckiaceae; genus Methylocystis. Next base: position 18,921 of record JBBARD010000030.1, read on the forward strand.
CAGTTTCGATCCGGGCGCTTTCGACAGCGGAGACATTGATGGCTGAGGATTTCGTTATCCCGCCAACCGCGCGCGCTGACGCCGCCGTCGCCGGAACGACGGCGCGTTTTCCGGTCCGTCGCATTTTCTGCGTCGCGCTGAATTACGCCGATCACGCGCGCGAAATGGGCAAGGAAGCGACGCGGGACGAACCCTTCTTCTTCGCCAAACCTGCCGATGCGCTCGTCGCCGACGGCGCCGCCATTCCCTACCCGCCGCAAACCGGCGATCTTCATCACGAGATCGAACTGGTGGCGGCCCTGCGCGGCGGCGGCCTCAATATCCCGGTCGAGACGGCGCTCGACTGCGTCTATGGCTACGCCGCCGGGATTGATCTGACCCGGCGCGATTTGCAGGCCGCCGCGCGCGCCGTCGGCCGTCCCTGGGACATGTCGAAGGGCTTCGATCTCTCCGCGCCGCTCGGCGCGATCCGCCCGGCAGCCGACATCGGCCATCCGGCGCAGGGCCGTATCGCGCTATCGGTGAACGGGGCGCCGCGTCAGCAGGGCGATCTTTCGGACATGATCCATCCCGTCGCCGGGATCATCGCCGCCCTGTCGCGCTATGTGGCGTTGGCGCCGGGCGATTTGATCTTCACCGGCACGCCAGCCGGCGTTGGCCCGCTGAGGCCCGGCGACCACGTCGAAGGGTCCGTCGAGGGCGTCGGAACCGTGTCCTTGACGATTAAAAAAGACGATTGAAAAACAGGCATGGTTGCGTCGGCGCGGCGTTACCGGCTATGCCCCTGTCGATGGATCGACGACGCGCGAGCCTCTCAATATGACGGAGCCGGTCGATCTCGACCCCGAAGACTGGGACGCCTTCCGCGAAACGAGCCATCGCGCGCTCGATGCGATGATCGACTACCTGCGCGATCTGCGCAGCCGGCCGGTCTGGCGCGCGCCGGACGCGGCGGCGCAGGCGCGCTTCGCCCGCGAAGCCCTGCCGGACGAGGGTCGCGAGTTCGCCGCAGTGCTCGACGATTTCGAGCGCTTCATCAAGCCCTACGCCACCGGCAACATCCACCCGATGTTCATGGGCTGGGCGCAGGGCGCCGGCACGCCGGCCGGCATGATCGCCGACATGCTCGCCGCCGGCATGAACTCCAACTGCGGCGGCCGCAATCACATCGCTCTCGACGTCGAGCGCCAGATCGCCCGCTGGATGGCGACGGCCTTCGATTTCCCGCCCGAGGCGAGCGGCATTTTCGTCACCGGCGCCTCGATGGCGAATTTTCTCTGCCTGCTGGTGGCGCGCGATCACGCCTATGGCGCGAGCGACGTGCGGCTCAACGGCCTGCGCGCGCACGACAGCCAGCTCATCGCCTATACGTCGCGCGAGGCGCATAATTGCGTCAGGCAGGCGATGGAGCTGGCCGGCCTTGGCGCCCGGCATCTGCGCATCATCGACTCCGACGCGCGCCGCGGGATCAAGATCAAGGATCTGCGCAACGCCATCGCCGCCGACCGCGCCGCCGGCTTCACGCCGTTTCTGATCGTCGGCACCGCCGGTTCGGTGGACACCGGGGCCATCGACCCGCTCGACCGCCTCGCCGATGTGGCGCGCACCGAGGAGACCTGGTTTCACGTCGACGGCGCCTTCGGCGCGCTGGCGGCGCTCTCGCCGGAATTAAAGCCGCTGGTGAAGGGGCTGGAGCGCGCCGACAGCATCGCCTTCGATTTTCACAAATGGCTGCATGTGCCCTATGACGCAGGCTTCTTTCTCGTGCGCGATCCCGACGCGCACAAACGCGCCTTCGCCGCCAACGCCGCCTATCTGACGCGCGCGCCGCGCGGGCTTGCGGCGGGCGAGACCTGGCCTTGCGATCTTGGCGCCGATCTGTCGCGCGGCTTCCGGGCGCTCAAGACCTGGATGACCATCGAAACCTTCGGCGCGGCGAAGCTTGGCGCCTGCATCGCCCAGACCTGCCGGCTGGCGAAGAAGCTTGAGAGCTGGATCGAGGCGTCGGACGCTTTCGTCATGCGCGCGCCGGTGACTCTCAATATCGTCTGTTTCGGGGTGAAGGACGATCCCGACGGCGCGCTGGCGCGCGAAATCGTCATGGAGCTGCACGAGCGCGGCGAAGCGGCGCCCTCGCTCACCATTCTCGACGGCCGGCCGGCGATCCGCGCCGCCATCCTCAACCATCGCACCCGCGACGAGGACATCGACGCCTTTACCGCCTTTCTCGACTCGGCGCTGCGCCGCGCCCGCAAGGAGCCGCATCCGTTGGAGGCCCTGCGCGAACCCCCGCACGGACCCGGCAAGACGCCGCTGTCGCAGGATTAACGAGAGAGACGCAGCAGCGGTTATCGGACGACAGATTTACTCGGCCGCCTCGATTGTGCGGCCGGCGCGCGAATGGTTCGCATAGGTGTCCCATGTGGGATGGTAGCTGTCGTCGGCCTGATTGCCCCACATGGTCCATTTTTTACGCGTGCCGCGCGCGAATAATTCGAGATAGGGTCCCGACGAACAGGACTCGATGATTTCGTATTGTTCGTCGGGCTTGCGCGAATGTTCTCTTTTGCGCGTCGCAAGATAATTCACCTGCGTGCGTCCGGGCTGAAGGGTTCTTGCGTTCTTTCCCTTCACGCCGAACAAAAGCAATTCCGTCACATTGCGAAAATAAAATCCGACGCCGCGACCGTCCGAGCCGCCGTCCTTGCGAATTTTGTGCCATACGATATTTGATTTATAACGAAAACCCCATGCAGCGAGCACCGCAAGGCCTTCGGGAAGCAACGCGTTCGGCACCCAAAGATAGAGATGGGCCGGATTGTCCGATATTTTCGACACGGGCAGCGCTTTGATTTCCTCAAGAGTCATCGTGCCATAACGCGCCAGACGTTTGTGTTCCGGCGCAACTTTTCCTGTTTTATTTTGAAATTGCCATGGCGGATCGGCGAGAATCGTTTTAAATTTTTTACCTCCGGTGAACTTTACGAGTTCGTCACTCGGCGTCATGGTCTTCGTCCCCGGTGGCGGTATTGGCGATCGCTGGGATCGTTGCATCCTCGATATATAGTTTTGTCGATATTCCGAAAACCAGAATTGGACAACCGCCACCGCCGCCACCCTCGATGCGCGGGATGAGTTTCTGCATGTGCGTGGTGGAATTTCCATAACTGGACCCTTTGCCCAGACGATTAAAAATCGTCTGAAGTTCCGAACACCGGGTCACGATAACCCCCGCGTCGATGACGCGAAGATCAAACAACAGCCGGAAATTGTTCAGATCACGATCATAGAACGGGTCTTTGTTGTTCCATTCGATTTCAAGCGCTACGCGGTTTTTGTAACAGTCGACTTTGTGAGTTGGGCTTACACGCTCGTCAGCGTCGACTTTAATCGACGTCGCGAACTGGGTTTCGAACCATCCTTTTTCAGCAAGTTTGGAGTCAAAGTTTTTCGCGAGCTCCGATTTATTCTTTCCCGGAGCAAGAATGTCCGATGTTTTGAAACGGAACGCTCTCAGGGCCTCCATGATATCATCCCATTCCTGTGGATGCGCCGTCAGCAGCACGCCTGCTGCATTTCGCCATTCATGAACTTCGTAAAGCTCCATGATATCGGCCGGAATGAGGTGGGTTGTGGTCATATTTCTTGAGAATTGCTGCAGGTCTTACGAGGGGTAGCAGCGAAAAAGATGATTCGCCGGGAAATTGTTACGTAAGAGAAAATCATCTTATGTCCCGGCTGTAAAAATGTGAAACGTATTGATCTCAGGAGAAAGCTAATCAGCCGTTTAAAAGATTGTCAACGCGAAGGCTTCCATTGATCCCTCAGAAATGCAAACGAAATCCAAAGGCCCAGATTTTTGAATGCTTCGGCTGTCCAACATGATAACCGCAATCCCTCGTTAAAACTTGCCCGCTCCGCGCGTCTCGCGCATAAGAAGCCATGCCGCCGTCGCCCAGCAATCGTCGTCCCGCCGCCCCCAATGAAGCCGCGCAGGAGCCGTTCAAACGCGCCATTTCCGGCGCCATGCGGGCCATGGCGCGCAGCCCCGATCTCGACGTCTCCTACGGCCCCGACCGCCCCGCGCTGATCGCGACGCCCGAGGGCGCAAAAGCGCGGCTCACCGATCCGCCGCGCAAACTCACTGCGAAGGACGCCGCGATCCTGCGCGGCCAATCGGATTCGCTGGCGTTGCGCCTCGCCTGCCACGATGACGCGCTGCATCGCCGCTTCGCGCCCGACACGACCGAGGCGCGGGCCGCCTTTGACGCGCTGGAGCAGGCGCGGGTCGAATCGCTTGGCGCGCGGCGCATGGCCGGCGTCGCCGCCAATATCGGCGCCATGCTCGACGACCGCTACCAGCGCAGCCACGCCGACCGGATCGAAAGCCGCGAGGACGCGCCGGTCGAGGACGCGCTGGCGCTGATCGCCCGCGAGCGGCTGACCGGCCTCAAGCCGCCGCCGCATGGCGCGCGGATCGTCGATCTGTGGCGCGACGTGATCGAGGAGCGCGCCGGCGCCGATCTCGACCGGCTGACCGGCGCCGTCGACGACCAGCGGCTCTTCGCCCAGATCGTGCGCGACCTGCTCGCCCATCTCGAAATGGCCTCGGGCGAGGCCCCGCAGGAGCCTGAAGCCTCCGACGAGGAGAGCGAACAGCCGCAAAACCCCGATGACAGCGACCAGCAGGACCAGGAGGAGGATCAGGCCAAAAGCGCCGCCGAACTGGAGACGGCGATGGCGGCCGAGGACTCGCAGGAGCAGGGCGAAAGCGAGTCCGCCGAAGCCCCCTATGGCGAGAGCGAGGAGGACTCGGGCGACGGCGATCTGGAGGAAGCCGCCGAGGCCCGCCGTCCGCAATCGCCGGCGGCGGATCGCGCCGGAGTCGATTATCGCGCCTATACGACGCGTTTCGACGAAACGGTGCGCGCCGAGGAACTCTGCGACACTGAAGAACTCGACCGGCTGCGCGCCTATCTCGACAAGCAACTGCTGCATCTCTCCTCGGTCGTCGGCCGTCTCGCCAACCGGCTGCAACGCCGTCTGATGGCTCAGCAAAGCCGCTCCTGGGAGTTCGATCTCGAAGAGGGCATGCTCGATCCGGCGCGTCTGCCGCGCGTCGTCGTCGATCCGCAGCAGCCGCTGTCCTTCAAACGCGAGAAGGACACCGATTTCCGCGACACGGTGGTGACGCTGCTGCTCGACAATTCCGGCTCGATGCGCGGGCGACCGATCACCGTCGCCGCGACCTGCGCCGATATTCTCGCCCGGACTCTGGAGCGCTGCGGCGTCAAGGTCGAAATTCTCGGCTTCACCACCCGCGCCTGGAAGGGCGGACAGTCGCGCGAGCTCTGGCTGGCGGAGGGCAAAAAGCCCGGTCCTGGCCGGCTCAACGACATTCGCCACATAATTTATAAATCGGCCGATGCGCCGTGGCGCCGGGCGCGGCGCAATCTCGGCCTGATGATGCGCGAAGGGCTGCTCAAGGAAAACATCGACGGCGAGGCGCTCGACTGGGCGCATCGGCGCCTGTTGGCGCGGACGGAGCAGCGCCGCATTCTGATGATGATCTCCGACGGCGCGCCGGTCGACGATTCGACGCTTTCCGTCAATCCGGGCAATTACCTCGAACGCCACCTGCGCCAGATCATCCATGAAATCGAGACGAAATCGCCGGTCGAGCTGATCGCCATCGGCATCGGCCATGACGTCACCCGCTATTACCGACGCGCCGTGACCATCGTCGACGCTGAGGAGCTGGGCGGCGCCATGACCGAAAAACTCGCCGAATTGTTCAGCGAGAACGTTCGGTCCTCGGCGCCGACGCCGGGTCGGCCGCGTCTCTTTTCAGCCGCCCGGTAGCGCAGCGAAAACGGCGAATCGGAACATCCGCCCCCTGCGACAACCAAAAAAGTAAAAAATTTCTAAATACCTAACTCCTGACTGCAACGAATCGCCCACAGACGCGTTAGTCAAGGCGCGCTCGAACAGAAGCGCGCCACAACAAGCGCGAGAACGCGCAAGTTCCGGGAGCGTGTGCGATGGCGTTTATCAGTGACAAGAAAGGCGCGCGCAACCGCGCCTTTGAATATGAGAAACTGGCGTGCGTGGCGATGTGCGCCCTGGCGTCCATACCGTTCGCCTTTTGCGCGGCGTTGACGATCTGGGGTTCCTGATACGAGCGCGGGATAGGGCTTTGCGGCCCCTATCCCGCGTTTTGGTTCTGGAGCGCTCTCCATTGCAGTGGCAACCGTTCCGGCGAAACAAAGCCCATCCAGACAAAAGTCCAGTCTGAAAGAAGGGGAAGACCCGGTCTGGGGAGATCAAGACCGGAATTTCTCCTGGGCGTGTTGAACATCACAACGCCTGAGTTGTCGCCAGGGACGCTTTGTATATCAGGAGGCTTCGGCGATCGGCCACTCGGCCCTGTAATCGTTTCCCCGGTTATCATGGACGGTGATTGACATCGTCCTGGCGCCATTGGGCCTGTAGCTGAAACGAAAATTCGGGTCCTCCGACAGGGAAATCCCGCCCTCCATCGCAAAGATCAGCGCCTCGCCCTGACGCACCTCGATGCGGTCGACGTAATGGGCGGGGATATAGAGCCGGGTTAGCTGGTCCATTTGCATGCCCGAATTATTCGGATGCCGGATCATGATCTGGGCCTCGCGCCGCGCCGGGTCAGCGCTTTTGAATTCGCGATATTTCATCTGGCCGAGATGGGCGCGGGCCTCGTCCTGATCCTTGACCGCCGGGGCGGAGCAGCCGCCCGCCGCCTTGACGAATTTCACGTCCGCATGAAGGCCGCCATCGCGCGTTTCGGCGACAGCGTGGACATTGGTGTAGGAGTTCACCCGCACCCGCGTCGAGATGAATCCGACGCCGGCGTCGGACCCCAGGGTGAAGGCCGCCGCCATCGGCATCGGGTTCTGGTCAATGACCAGAGTCGCGGTTTTGACGGCGTCCGGATTGGCGAAGCGCAGGGTCATCGGCACGATCGCCGCATCCTCGGCGCGCATCGGGGCCTCCAGAGCGAGGAGGCCCTCTGCGCCAGCGATGGCGCGGTTCTGGAAAATCTCGGTTTGCAACCCCGGCCATGGATCGGGGTCGGCGGCGCGCAGTCCTGAGGGCGCGCCGGTCAGAAGCAGGGCGAGCGCAAACGCGGGGCGATCAAGACGCATATCGGTCTCCGGTTGAAGGTCCCTCGCGGGAGTCGGGAGGGATTATAAGCCCGCCGCCGGCGTCGGCGAGAGACAAAGTCGCAGCGGGAAAAAAGCCGCCGTCTTCAAGACGCCTTCAGGGCGTTTCCCATTCCAGTTCGGCGAAGCCGGCGGTGGCGTTACGCTTGTGATAATCGTCGAAGAGCCGCCACTTCGGCCGTTCGGACTCTCCCGCGTTTTGGGTCGTCTCGTCGACGGTCGCGCCCTTGCGGATTGCGGCGCGCAAATCGGCGGTCAAGCGGTCAAGATACGCGCGTTGATCCTCAAGGGCCTTTGGCCAGGGCGCAACCATCGGCCCATGACCCGGAACGACGCGGGTTGCGGGAACGGCCGCCAGCCGGTCGGCGACCGCGAGGAACCCCAGGAGACTGCCGTCGATAACCGGAACATGTTGCAGAAACAACAGGTCGCCGGCGAAGAGCACGCCGCTTTTTTCGTCGAACGCCGTCAGATCGCAATCGCTATGGGCGGTCGGCCACGCCTGCAAAACCAGACGCCTGCCGCCGAGATCGATCGTCATCGTTTCCGCAACCGTTTCGGTCGGCGGGATAATCCGCACGCCATCAAGCGCATCCCCCATCGCGGCGCGGAAAGAAGACAGAAAAAAGTCGCCCCGCGCCGCCAGCGCGCGCGGCAGATTTTTATGGCCCAGAAAAACAACCCCGGGCTGTTCGAAGACGGCGTTGCCGAAAATATGATCGGGATGGGCGTGGGTGTTGACGACATAACGGATCGGCTTGTTGGTCCTTTCGCGGAGCGCCGCCAGAAAGTCGCGCGCTTCAGGCAAACTGCCGCCGGTGTCGATCACCGCAACCGCCGCGTCGCCCGCTATTGCGCCAAGATTGGCGATGCCGCCGAGATTGTCGCGGGTCATGAGCGCCGTCTCGCCCTGATGCACGAAAACGCCCGGGGCGATCTCGTTCAGGACAAAGGCGGGCGCGGCGCGGGCGCCGCCGGTCAGGACGATCAGGGCCGCAAGAGCCCTGAAGGTCGGGAAGACAACTTGCGGGAATAAACCTTGCATGGCGTCGTTTATCCAGTCCTTGACCCGACGCCCCCCGGCGCCGGAGAGCTTTGTCGCAGCCAAAATTTGCGATTGCGATTCTATCGCGCCCGGCATATTATCCGGATGTTTCCGAGTTAATAATGTCTCCCGGAGGGAAACCGGGAGCCGCCCGTCGTGATGGAGCATTCTTCTCGCGGCGGGAACCAGATGCGGAAAATGCCTTCACATCGCAATTAGGCTCTATTAAAGAGGCGCGACGCCGGGACCGGTGTGAGCAATCGCGGCACGGCGTCGTCAGGAGGAAAAAGCTCATGCATAAGCTGTTGTTGACGACCTCGGTCGCTATCCTCGCTCTGGCTTCGGCCGGCGTTGCGCGCGCCGACGAACTGCAGGATCTTGCGAAGGATCCGAAGCAGTGGGTTTCGCCGACGGGCGACTACTTCAACCAGC
>JBBARD010000031.1:0-26727 GCA_040399965.1 Methylocystis sp.
GGAAGGCGAGCCACGCCGCCATCACCAGATAGTCTGCCGCGAGCTCCAGCCTGACCTTGCGAGCGGCGTCAATGAAGGCGAGATATTGTTCGGCGAGCGCGAGTATGGAAATGCGAGCCAGATCAACCTTTTGTCGGCGCGCCAGCTCTAGCAAAAGGTCGAGCGGCCCCTCGAATCCGTCGACGTCGACGAGGAAGGCCTCCCCCTCGTCGCGCGGTCCGTCCTCCAGCTCAAACGCCAGTTCCTGGGCCATTACGATCCCTTACGCGACTCGCCGCGCCACAACGCCATAACTGGCCGGGAGAATGGTTGTTTTGCCCGGCCGTCGCAAGCCGGGGACCGTTTGCTAACCGGCAATCCACAGGATTGACCGGTTTCATCCGGACCCGCAGTCGGCACCGCCGCCAGGTCTGTGACGAATATCCTTGCAATTTACAGGTCGGCGCATGGTAGAAGGCGGCCTGCCGTTTTTCAGCCAAGGGACGCCAATGCCCGAAGTCATATTCACCGGCCCCGCAGGCCGGCTCGAAGGCCGTTTTCATCAGTCCGCCACCCGGGGCGCGCCGCTGGCGATCATCCTGCATCCGCATCCGCAATTTGGCGGCACGATGAACAACCAGATCGTCTATAATATGTATTATTCCTTCGCGGAGCGCGGTTTCTCGGTGCTGCGGTTCAATTTTCGCGGCGTTGGCCGCTCGCAGGGCAATTTCGACCATGGCTCAGGCGAACTGTCAGACGCCGCCGCCGCCCTTGACTGGGCGCAGGGCGTCAATCCCGAGGCGCGCGCCTGCTGGATCGCCGGCGTCTCCTTCGGCTCATGGATCGGCATGCAACTCTTGATGCGTCGTCCGGAGATCGAGGGTTTTATCTCGGTGGCGCCGCCAGCCAATCGCTTTGATTTTTCCTTCCTCGCCCCCTGCCCGTCATCGGGTCTTTTCGTTCACGGCGATCTCGACCGTGTCGCGCCGCTCAAGGAAGTGACGCCGCTCATCGAGAAGTTGAAAACGCAGAAGGGCATCGTCATTGAACACGCGGTGGTCGAGGGCGCCAACCACTTTTTTGAGGACCGGGTCGAGCCGCTGATCGCCCATGTCGACGCCTACCTCGACCGACGTCTGGGCAATCCGACGCGCATCGCCATTCCCGCGCGCGGCGATTGATCAACTCGCGCCCATCGCCGGCGCCCGCGCCAGCAAGCCGCCGGGCAAAGGCCCCGGCGCGCCAGTGGTTGAGGGGAAGGTGAGCGGCAGTCCCTGCGCCACCCGCGCCGCAAGATAGGCGAAGGCCTGCGCCTCCATGGCGTCCGCTGACCAACCGACCGCGTCCGCCGTCGTCACCTTGCACGGCAGCCGCATCACCAGTTCGCGCACGAGGATCGGATTGCGCGCGCCGCCGCCGCACACGATCAGCAATTGCGGTTGCGCCGGTAGGTGCGGGAACAGACGCAGCACCGAGGCCGCCGTGAAGGCGGTCAACGTCGCCGCCGCATCTTCGGTCGAGAGCCGCATAACGGCGTCGAGCGCGAAAGCGTTGCGGTCGAGGGATTTTGGCGGCGGCTGATCGAAGAAGGGATGCGCCAGCATCCGCAGCAACGCCGCCTCATTGACGCGGCCACGCGCCGCCATATGGCCGTGACGGTCGATGGGCGCGCCAGTGCGCTGAAGCATCAGATCGTCGATGAGCGCATTACCCGGCCCGGTGTCGCAGGCAATGGGCGGTTCGCCATCGGCCACATAAGTGACATTGGCGACGCCGCCGATATTCAGCAGCGCGACCTCCCCCTTCATGCCGCCGGCCGCGACCAGCGCGCGATGAAACACCGGCACGATTGGCGCCCCCTCGCCGCCCGCCCCGATGTCGGCCGCGCGGAAATCCCAGGCGACATCGATCCCGAGACGCGCCGCGAGCGCCGGCCCATCCCCGATCTGCACAGTCAGACGTTCTCTGGGACGATGCAGCACGGTCTGGCCATGGAAGCCGACCAGATCGACGGCCGTCGACTCGATTCCATTGGCGGCGAGAAAATTCTCCACCGCCTCGGCGTGACGGTCCGTCACCATGCGTTCGGCGAAGGCCAGAACGCCCGGCCGCGCGTCTCGATCCGTGAGGGTCGCCGCTTCGCCCAGCGCATTGCGCAACAGGGCTCGGTCGGCGTCGCTATAGGGAAAATGCCCGGCGGGTCCGAGCGCCACCTGCGCATCGCCGTCCGTCTCAACGAGCGCGACGTCGACGCCGTCCATGGATGTGCCGGACATCAGGCCAATGGCGCGATAACTGGGCAAGCGAATCTCTCCTGAAGGCCGGAAGCTAGCAGGTCAGACGCCAGAGCGCCGCCCCTCCCAGCCCCAGGCCGCCACCACGGCGCCAAGCAGCGCCAGCATCGCCCAGAGCCCCAGCCCAAGCGGCGCGACCTCGACGCCGACCAGCGTGGAGGCCCCGGTTTGTTTGATTCCGATCCAGTCGCCGCCGGCGAAGCGGCGCGCGTCGCGCATCTCGACAAGGCGCGGCATATTGATGGCGTCGCTGTTCACGCTGAGGCGCCGAACGCTGCCGCCGGTTTCCTCGGCGAGCGGTTTCAACTTCTCGGTCGTGGAGGCGACCTCGCGAAACTCGCGCGGATTTGGCGGGCCGACAGTGACAAGCGCCGTTAGACCGTCGCCCTCGAACCGCCATAGACCGGTTTCGTCCGCCGCAAATTGCGCGCGCCAGAGGCCAGGCTCGGCCTGATTCAGCGTTGTCTCGCGCGTCTTGCCGGAGGGCGACGTCGCTTTCACCGGCGTCATGGCGTCTTTCAGGGTCTGGCGTTCGATGGTCACCGAATGTCCCTGAGCCGTTGCGCGCAACGCCTCCTCCTCGAGATCCGGCTCCTTCATCAGCCAATGCGCCAGCCGACGCGTGAGATCGGCGTAGGGACCGCCGCCGTCATAACCACGCGCCCAAAGCCAAATCTGATCGGAGAGCAGCAGGGCCACTCGCCCCTGCCCCTCATGCGATAAAACAAGCAGCGGTTTGTCCTTCGCCCCGGTCATGATTGACGCGCCCTTGACCACGCTGGCGTCGACCTGTCGGAACCATTCGCTCCAGTTCGGCGGCTCGGCTTTGGCGCCGGCGAGCCCCCGCGTCACCGGATGTCTCTCTCCCTCCTTGCTGACATGAGCGCGAAACGCCTGCTCGTGCAAAACGCCATCAGGTCGCGCCGGCAGAATATCCTCCAGCGGAGAGTAATAAAGGCCGCGCGTTGAGGCGAAATCAGGCCCCACCGCCGCAAGGAAAGCGCCGCCGTTTTCGACAAACCGATGAATATTGTCGAAATAGACGGAGGGGAGCAGCGTCTGACTCGAATAACGATCGAAAATAATCAGATCGAATTCATTAATCTTGCGTCCGAAGAGATCGGCAGTCGGGAATGCGATCAGCGACAGTTCCGAGGCCGGCGTGAGATCCAGCTTGTCCGGCGGTCGTAAAATCGTGAAATGCACAAGTTCGACATTGGCGTCTGCGCGCAACAGGTTGCGCCAGGCGCGTTCGCCCGGGTGCGGCTCGCCCGAAACCAGCAACACCTTGAGCCTGTCGCGCACGCCCTCGATTGTCGCCACCGCCTTGTTATCGGCCAGAGTCAGTTCGCCGGGCGCGGGCGGAATATCGAGTTCGACGATATTCGCGCCGCCATGGGCGATATGCACAGGAATACTGACGATGTCGCCCGGAACGGGGCTGTAGGTCGGCATTTCCTCGCCGTCGCGGCGCACGGTTATCGGCGTTCGCGCATTGTCGCCGCCCGTGTCGACGACCCGCGCCCGGATCACCTGATCCTTGCCGACAATTCCGAAACGCGGCGCCTCGACAAGCTCTATGCGGCGGTCGCGTTCCCGCTCGCGACCGGTGATCAGCGCATGAATGGGCGCGTGAAACCCCAGAGCCGCCGCTTTCGCCGGAATGTCATGCACCACGCCGTCGGTGACAAGAATCGCCGCGCCGATGCGTTCCGGCGGCGTATCCTTGAGCGCCGCGCCAAGAGCTGTGAATAGTTGCGTGCCGTTATCGCCGCCCGTCACGTTGGAGACGCTGACAAGGCGCTTATCGATATCGCCAAATTTTTTGAGCGAGGCGTCAAGCGCCTGCGCGGCGGCTTCGGTCTGCTGTGTCCGTCCGCCAAAATTCTGGCTTTCGCTGCGATCGAGGACGATGGCGACCAGCGTTTTTTGAGGATCGCGTTTTTCGCGCACCAGCGAGAGATCGGCAAGCGCTGCAAGCGTCAGCGCCATCGCCAACGCGCGCAGAACGAGACCACGCTGACCGCGCATCGCGCTGAAGACCAGCGCTGCTATCGCCAGAACGCCAAGCGCAACCAGCGCCCACCAGGGCAAGAGGGGCGCAAAGGCGAGTTTCAGTTCGCTGAAGCTCACTGACCAAGCCTTTCCAGCAAATCACGGACATGCACCTGATCGGATTTGTAATTGCCTGTCAGCGTATACATCACGAGATTGACGCCGCCGCGAAGGGCCATCTCGCGCTGGCGCGCGCCGCCGGGCGTCAGCGGATACATTGGCTGACCGCTTTTATCCTGGGCCCAGGCGCCGGCGAGATCATTGGAGGTGATGACGATCGCAGAGACGCTATCAGTTGCGCGCACCGGACGCGCCTCGCCGCCCTCCTTCGTCTCGGGCGGCAGCGCCTCCACCCATGTGTCGCCGGTGACATAACGACCGACGAAGTTATCCAGGAGATAAAAGGTTTTGGTGATGACATGATCGTGCGGCGCGATCTCAAGCTCCGGAAGATCGAGGTTTTTCGAGAAATCCCGTAACCATTGTCCCTCTGGCGTCGGCGGGTCGCCGGGGCGTTGCATCAGAGCGTCGCGCGTATCGAAAATGATCGTGCCGCCCTGTTTCATATAGGCGGCGACTTTCGCCGCCGTCTTCGCCGACGGCTGCGGCGCGCCAGCGACGATTGGCCAGTAGAGCATGGGGTAGAAGGCGAGTTCATCCCGCGCCGGATCGACGGCGGCGGGCTCCGCCGGCGCAAAGGATGTGCGCGCCGCGAGCGCCAACGAGAGGCCCTCAAGACCTGCGCGGGCGGTGTCGTCCGCCTGTCGGTCGCCCGAGACAACATAGGCCAGGCGCGCCTTGAGCGCCGCCTCGCGGTGATGCGTGGCGATTGACGAGGTCGAGTCGTTTCCAGCTCGCGCATTATTGTGGGGCAAGACCACGAAGATCATTGTCAGGACGCCAGCCGCCGCGCCAAATCCACGCCAGCCGCGCTTGCCCGACACCAGAGACGACATCAGCGTATCGACGATGAGTGCGACCAACGCAAGCGCCAGTAATGGCGTACGGAAATCATAAAGACGCGTCGCTTGCAATGGACGCAGGGCCTGGCCGGCAGCGGCGAAATCAAAGGGCTTCAGCGTGTCGTTCGCGCTCAACGTCTGTACGGCGACAACCCTGTCGCCGGCCTCATAAAAACCGGGAGGATGTTCGGCGCGCGCCGGTCCTGTGAAGCCAGCCGTAATGGGTTGAGCCAGTGGCGAGGGCTCGCCGAGCGCGCCAAAACCATCAAGCGTGCGTTGGGGCGCAAAGCTTCGTGCGTCATCCGGATTTGAAGCCTGTACGGCGTTGGCGTCTTCGACATTCGACGCCGGCGCTGACTGCGGAGAAAGATCAATGATACGTTTCAACATATCGACGAAGAGTCCCGAGATCGGCAGGTTCGACCAGCTCGTGTCGGCGTTGACGTGAAAAAGAACGATCATGCCCTTGCCGCGACGTTCGGCGGTGACGAGCGGCGTGCCGTCATCCAGTCTCGCCCATGTTTTGGCCGCCAGTCCCGGATCGGGCTCGGCCAGCACCTGGCGTTGTACGCTGACATCCTTGCTGGCTGGCAATCCCGCGAAGGGACCTGATGAATCGAAATCAGTAAGCGATTTCGGGGTTTCCCAGGACATCGCGCCGCCCAATACGCGGCCGTTGCGACGAAGGCGTGTCGGCAGAAGCGTATCGGCGGCGTTGGCGAGTCGTGGTCCGGCGAAGCGCACCAGCGCTCCGCCCTCCTCGACGAATTTCGTCAGGGCGTCAAAACTCTCGCCCGGCGGGAGGCTGACATCCGCCAGCACCACCACGTTCGGACGTTCGGAGAGCAAATCAAGCGCCGGCTCCGCAGCGCCTTGCCGCGCCATGCGCGTTTGCGAAAAAGGCGAAAGAGCTTTCTCAAGATAATGCAGAGGCGACAGGAGCGGTTGGGCGTCATCAGCGCCGCCGGCGATTATCGCGACGCGTTTGACGGTCGATTGAGAGTCGAGGAGCGTAACGGCTCCAGCGCTGTTCTCACCCTCAATGCGTAGCAGAGTAGCGTCGTTGCGCACCTCAATTGGCAGATCGAACCGCGCGGTTGCGCGCAGCTGGTCATAGAAATCGACCGTTACGCGTCCGAGCGTCCGACCCTTGTTGTCATGGGCGGACAGCCTCGCCTGCGCTGGACCGGCAAGAGAAGCGCGTAATACATCAACCGAAAGACTTTTCGCATTGTTTATCGGCGCCGCCAGCGCCAGCGTCACATGTTCGTCGCCGAGCGTCTCCACCTTCTCGCCGGCCTCGGCGGCCTCTTTAAGCGCCCTGGCGAAAGCGTCCTTATCGTCATGAGCAAGACCATCGCTGATCCAGACGACTCGGGCGCCAGGATGCGCTTTTACGAATTCCGTAAGTCGCGCGGCGGCAACGGACCTGTCTGGCAAATAGGGTTGTGGTCGTAGAGCTTGCAATCTCTGGCGCGCCTGCCCGCCGTCTGTCATCTGCGGCGGCGCGTCGCCGGACAATGGCGCAAGGGCGACAGTCGAACCGGCATGTGTCGCTTCGTCGAGAACCGCGCCGGCGGCGGCGAGTCGTCGATCCCATGTCGGCGCCGAAGGCCAGCCATCGTCAATTATCAACAGCGTCGGTCCGGCCTGCGACGCAAGCGGGCTCGACGGACTCCAGATTGGCCCAGCCATGGCGAAAACGAGCGCTGCGGCAAGCGAGAGGCGAAGCGCCAGCAGCCACCAGGGCGTTTTTGACGGCGTGGGCGCATCGGGTCTCAATTCGCGCAGGATTTGGGTCGGCGGAAAATAAATTTCGCGCGGACGCGGCGGCGTCACCCGAAGCAGCCAATAGATCAACGGCAGGGTCAACAGCCCGATTAGCGCGGCCGGCGCGGCGAACGAGAAACCCATCAGCGACGCGCCTCGACGCCCTCAAGACTCATCGTCAGGGCCAGCGCGCCCTCGGCCGCCGGACGATCCGTATGATGCTGAAGGAAAACAAAACCCGCGCCTTGCGCCGCTGCGGCAATCGCGCGTTTATGCTCGGCGTATCGTTGAGCATAGGCCTGCCTGAGTTGCCGCGCGTCGCCGGCGTGAAAGGGCTCCCCGCCATCTGTGTCGAGAAACAGTGTCTCGCCGTCGAAGGGAAAGCTCTCTTCGCTGGGATCGATCACCATCAGCAACGCCCCCCCGGCGCCGACGGCGGCGTATGATTTCAGTCTTGCCGCCAGTTCGTCGGGCGGGGACAGAAAGTCGGAAATCATAACGACCCGAGCGCGCGAACCCAGTCCCAATTCGGGCGGCAGTTCCTGCGTCGCCGCTGCGTCGGCGTTGGCGTGTAGCGCGCTCGCCAGACGATCCACAATGTTTCTTGCCGAGGCGGGCGGCGTAAATCCCAAAGCGGCGACGCGTTCGCCGCCGCGCACCAGCACGTCAGCAAGCGCCAGTCCCAGCGTGAGACAGCGTGAAAGTTTATCTTCCGACGCCAAAGACGAAGAGAAACCCATCGACGACGAGCAATCCATCCACAAGTAATAATTGTGGGCGGCCTCCCATTCGCGCTCACGCACATAAAGATGATCGCCGCGCGCCGAACGACGCCAGTCAATGCGCGCCGCCGCCTCGCCCGAGGCAAAGGGTCGATACTGCCAGAAGGTTTCTCCGACGCCGGCTCGTCGTCGACCATGCAGGCCATAGACGACGCTGGCGGCGATTTCATGCGCGCGCGTCACCAGTCTCGGCAGCCTTGCTGCAAGTTCGGCCGCCGCCACGCTTCGATCTAGCGCGCGCCGCGCCGGATCGCGCCACTGTGTGTCGACGCCGCCGGAAAGGCTCATTCTAGCCAATCCGGGCGACGAGCTTGCGGATGATGTCTTCGACGCTCATCTCGCGGCGGGCGGAAAAATTCAGCGCCATACGATGTCGCAGCACCGGCGGCGCCAGCGCCGCCACGTCGTCCAGAGAGGGCGCCAATCGACCTGTCGCAAGCGCCCGGGCGCGGGTCGCCAACATCAACGCCTGCGCGGCGCGCGGACCTGGTCCCCAGGAAACATGCGCAGCGATCCCCGCATCGCCCGTGTCGGGTCGCGCAGCGCGCACAAGGTCGAGTATCGCATCAACGACGTTGTCCCCGACCGGCAAGCGTCGAACCAGACGCTGGATGGTTTCCAGTTCGCCGGCGACAAGCGCCTGGGTCGGGGCCGCGACGACGTCTCCGGTCGTTTCCAGCAATACCCGACGTTCGCTGGCCCTGTCGGGATATTTCACGTCGATCTGCATCAGGAAGCGGTCGAGCTGCGCTTCGGGCAACGGATAGGTGCCCTCCTGCTCCAGCGGATTTTGGGTCGCCAGCACATGGAAAGGCCTGGGAAGATCATAGCGTTTGCCGGCGACGCTGACATGATGCTCCTGCATCGCCTGCAACAATGCGGATTGTGTGCGCGGCGAGGCGCGATTGATCTCGTCCGCCATCAAAAGCTGAGCGAAGATCGGCCCCTTGATGAACCGAAAATTTCGAGAGCGGTCAGCTCCTTCCTCCAGCACTTCGGAGCCGATAATGTCGGCGGGAAGAAGGTCGGGCGTAAATTGAACGCGTTGTTCGGCGAGGCCGAGCGTCTTGCCCAGCGTCTCCACAAGGCGCGTCTTGGCGAGACCGGGAACGCCGACAAGCAATCCATGGCCGCCAGAGAGCAATGTAACCAGAGACTGTTCGACGACCTCTTCCTGACCGAAGATGACCGCGCCAATTGCGGCGCGCGCCCTGGCGATCTGCTCTAGCGCTTTTTCAGCGGATTGGACGACGGCGGCGTCGAGGGAAGTCGGCGCGAGGGGGGCGGCGGTCATGGGCGGCTATCGTCTCCGGGGCATGCGAGAGCTAGAAGTAGGCGCCGCGACGGGGTTTGTCACCCGGCGGCGAAAGCGGCAGCGAATTCTGCGCGGGCCGCAACCTCGTCCAGCGGCGCACGGGAGCGAATGCAGTCGAGCGCCCGGTGGGCGCGCTCCAGAGCTCTGCCGGCAAGTTTTGGCGCGCCTTCAGCAACCGGCCGCGCCTCGGCGAGATCGCCGTTGCAATGCAGGACGATGTCGCAACCAGCGGCGATGGCGCGCTCGGCGCGAGAGCGGTAATCGCCGCTCAAGGCCTTCATCGACAGATCGTCGGTCATCAGCAGGCCATCGAAACCAATTTCGCCGCGAACAATTTCTTCTATGACTGTTTTCGACCAGGTGCACGGCGCATCCGGGTCGATTGAGGTGTAAACGACATGCGCGCTCATCGCCATCGGCAGATCGGCGTTGGCCCTGAAGGGCGGGAAGTCGACTTGCTCCAGCTCGGCGCGAGGCGCATCGACGACAGGCAGTTCCAGATGACTGTCGGCGCGGGCGCGTCCATGGCCGGGAATGTGTTTCATGACTGGAGCAACGCCTCCCGCCATGAGGCCTTCCGCTGCAGCGCGTCCAAGCCTGGCGACATCGGCGGGATTTCGACTATAGGCGCGGTCGCTGATGATTTCGTGCGATCCGGGGGCCGGCGTGTCGAGTACGGGCAAACAGTCGACGTCGATTCCTACCGCCCGCAGGTCGTGCGCGATGAGCCGCGCGCCGAGCCAGGCGAGACGCGACGCCATGTCGGGACTGTTCCCCGCCGTTTCAAAGCGCGCCGCACATGGGTAGGCCGGCCAGTTCGGCGTCGTCAGGCGCTGAACGCGACCGCCTTCCTGATCAACAAGAATTGGCGCGTCCCGGCCAAGCGCATCGCGGATCTCCCGGGTCAGGCGCGCTACCTGTTCGGGGCTATCGACATTCCGACGAAAAAGGATCGCGCCCCAGGGAGACGTTTCGCGCAGGAAAAGGCGCTCCTCATCATCGAGCACAAGTCCCTTCACCCCACAGATGAATGCTCGCATCTTCGCTCCGCAAGAGTTCTCCGGGCGACGTCTAACGCCTCGACCGGATCAGTTGCCAATAACGGCGCAGGCGTCGCCGCCAGATTTCGCTTTGGCGCAGACGGCCTCAGCCGTTTCTTTGGTCAGTCCGCCGACGCGAACGCGATACACAGTCTTATCCCCGGATTTGACGGGCCTGTAGGTAAACTTGGATCCGCCAGTTGCGCCGCCATATTTGCTGGTCAGAGTTTTAAGGAGCGTGCGCGCTTCGGCCTCGCTGTTCGCCGAAGCGAACTGGGTCCAGTATGTCCCGGCGGTCGCGGGTTTTGCGGTTGCTGGCGCAGTCGGCTGTGGAGCCGCCGCCGCTGGCGGCGCCTGAAGGTCGACCGGCATTGCCGGAACGGCGACGGATTTTACCTTGCGCGGCTGCTGTACGACTGTGGCGGGCGGCGGTTCATGCGGCGCGTCGACGCGTCCGGCGCCCAGCTGGACGGCGCCGGGTATCTCGGCTGGCGGAGGGCCATCCGGAATTGCGTCCGCGTTTTGCTGGGGCGCAACGGAGGGATCGACCGCCTGCTCAAGATTTTTGACGACTTTTTTAACCGGCTCCAGTTCGTTGCGGTCAAGCACGGCGGCTGCGCCGGCCGTCGGGGCGTCCGACTCCGGCTCAATCGTCGGCTTGACTTTCATTGGTCCTTCCGGAGCTTCTATCGTCGCGATCTCGCGGGAGCCGTCGACGCCGGATCGATGCAGGAAACTCCAGCCGATGCTGACGACAGCGAGTGCGGCGACGGCAACGATCGCGTGCCAGGGACGGAGTTTGCGACCAAACGCCTTCGGGCCAGTAGTCGGGGGAGCCAGTCGCGGGTCATATCCTTCATCCCCGACGTAATTTTCCTCAACAGAATCAAATTCATCGAAAGCGTATTGCGAATCTTCTGGCCAGCCGCCGGGCGATTCTTCGTAAGTTTCCTCACCGGCGTAATCGGCATGCCGATGCATGGCGTGCGCCGGATCATTCGCCCGAATGTCTGGCGCTCGACCCGGATCGACGGATTGATGCGGTGGATAGAGAGAATCAGCGGATCGCGTAAGGCTATTCAAATCCTCTGTCGCTTGCGACGACCCCCTAGGTTCGGGGGTCGCAAGCCATGAATTTACTGCCGGTGCGACGCCCGGCACATCGCCTGGCACCCCGGGTGGAGCTCCAACGCTCTTATCCTGGGCCGACAAGGTTCCACGCAGGAACATGTCCGAGGTGTCATAAGCGGGAGGCGGCGGCGCCGGCGGCGTGAAAGTCGGCGGTTGCAGTTCGCTTCCGTGCTGCGGGTCCCGCTTCGGAAGAGAAGGCAGTGGCGGCAATAAAGGCAATGAATGTTGAAGTTCCGGCAGCGGCGGCAGCTTCGGCAAAGACGGCGCTGTCGGCAATGGCGGCAGAGCCGGGATCTGCGGCGGCGAAATGGGGATCGGCGGCAAAGTGGGGATCGGCGGCGTAGAGCGTCCGGACGGCAATTGCGCCGGTATCGGCGGCGGAGAGATAACCCGGGACGCAGGCGCAACAGGCGCACGCATGGGAGGGGCAACAGGCGCGCGCATGGGAGGCGCGACCGTCGTTGCAAGCGCGGGACTGTTCGGGGCGGAACGCGGAGGCGCAGGAGGCGTAGCGACAGGACGCGGGGGTGGCGCGAAAGTCGGTTCGGGTCTGGTCGGCATGATCGACGCAGACGGAGCAGGTCTGGGCGAAGCCTGTTGCGGCTTCAGCGCAATCGTATCCGACCTGTGGTTGCTCCGGGGTTGCGTCGGCGGCATACGTCTGGCGAGTTCGGCCAAAGGGTCCGGCCGGTTTTCGCGCGTTGGCCCCGATGACGCGGGTATGTCGAGCCGAATTTGCGAGGGCTTCTGAGGAGGCGGCGGGTTGGACCTGAGGCGCTTCTCCAGTTCCTCGATCTCGACGGCTGGACCTCTCGTCGTGGGCTCACGCATTACAAACCTCGATCTTTGAGCTTACGCAACTCAGGCCGACGGAGCCTATGGCCCATCAGCGCATCTCCTCCGGGGCGCTCACCCCAAGAATTCCCAATCCCGACGCCAATACCGCAATCATGCATAATACTAGGGAAATTCTCGCCCGCGTCATCTCTCTCATCTCAGAGTTAACAAATCGCGCAGATGGAAAATCCTTCCCCCTATTCCAGTGAGAATGAAACTGGCTGGCCAGGTCGTGAAGGAAAAAAGCTATTCGGTGAGGTTCGTGCGCCGCAGCCGCAGCCTCAATAACCCGCGGATAGTGCGCGAGAGATCTCGCCAGCTCTTTTTCGCCCTCATCCTGCAATAAATGTAGTGGCGCGTCGACATAAGCAAGAGGGGCCAGATCCAGATCCGGAAAGGCCGCTTTCGCCTGTCGCAGGACCGACTTCGCCCTCGCATGGGCGTATTGAACGTAGAACACCGCATTATCTTTGGATTGTTCGATCACTCTGGCAAGATCGAAATCGAGCGGCGCGTCGTTTTTGCGATAAAGCATCATGAAACGCACCGCGTCGACCCCGACCTCGTCCACCACCTCGCGCAGGGTGACGAAGTCGCCGGCCCTCTTGGACATTTTCACCGGCTCGCCGTTGCGCATCAGCTTGACGAGTTGACAGAGTTTCACGTCGAGTTTGACAGTCCCGGCCGATAACGCAGCAACCGCCGCGTTCATTCGCTTTACATAGCCGCCATGGTCGGCCCCCCAGACGTCAACGAGCGTGTCGTAGCCTCGATCAATCTTGTCCTTGTGATAGGCGATGTCGGCGGCGAAATAGGTCGGAGACCCGTCGGATTTCTTCAGCGCCCGATCGACGTCGTCGCCGAAATCCGTCGATCTGAACAAGGTCTGCTCGCGATCTTCCCAATCTTCCGGCAATTGGCCCTTCGGCGGGGGCAGGCGCCCCTCGTAGACGAGCCCCCTGCCCCGCAACCAGTCAATGGAGGCCTCGATCGGCGAAACGCCGTTAACGACGGCGTGCAGCGCGCGTTCGGAAAAGAAATGGTCATGCCGGATATTCAGCGCTGCTAGATCGGCGCGGATCATCTCCATCATAGCGTCGATAGCGGCGTTTTTAACGATAGGCAGCCACGCGATCTCCGGCTGATCGAGCAGCGACCGACCATGCGCCGTCGCGAGTTGCGCGCCCAATGGTTTGAGATAGTCGCCGGGATAGAGTCCTTCCGGAATGACGATGGTCTCGCCGAGCGCTTCGCGATAACGCAAAAACGCAGAACGGGCGAGCACCTCGACCTGCGCGCCGGCGTCATTGATGTAATATTCGCGGGTCACGTTGCAGCCAGAAAACGCCAGCAGGCTGGCAAGCGCGTCGCCGAACACGGCGCCGCGTCCATGCCCGACGTGCATCGGGCCGGTCGGATTGGCGGAGACGTATTCGACATTGACTCCGCCGCGCAGGGCGCCGGCGCGTCCCTTCTCCGGACGTCCATAATTTTCCGGATTACGCAAGATCGCGCGCAGAACCTCGGCGTATAGCTCCGGCTGGAGGCGAATGTTGATAAATCCCGGCCCGGCGACCTCAGCCGCAGCGACGCCGTCGGAGGCCGTAAGCCTTTCGCAAATGGCCTCTGCTAAAGCGCGCGGCGCGCCAAAACCTGCCTTCGACTCTTTCGCGAAGACCATCGCCGCATTGCAGGCGAGATCGCCTAGTCCTGAATCCCTTGGCGGTTCGACTACAAAACGGGACGGTTCGAACGAGACGAGTTTTCCTGTCGTGACGAAATCGCTGAGAATCGCGGCGACGCGTTCGTGGAAGATATCGAAGAGATTCATGGAGTCCAGACAGGCAATGGAGAGCAACGGGAATCGAACCCGGGGTTTAGCAGTTTGATCCGATCAAATCACCCGCCTCCCCCCACAGGCCCGAACAGCCGCCTGACCTCGCCCAACGCGTAACGGTCGGTCATGCCGGCGATATAGTCGGCCACGACAATCGCCCGGGCGGGTTCGTCATGATCGGCGGCGAGAGTCGCCCATTCCGACGGCATCAGCGCTGGCCGATCGAGAAAGGCGGGAAACAGCCGGGAAATCGCCTCCCGGGCCTGACGCCAGACATCCATCACCTTTTCATGGCGATACATGTTTTCAAACAAAAATCGCTTGATATCGCGCTCGGCTTCGCGCCTCGACGGCGACAAGGTCACCAAAGCCTCCCCGGCCAGCCGGACCTCCGCCGCCGTCGACGGCGCCAGACGAGCAAGTTGAGCCAATGAGTTCTGGATCATATCCTCGACAAATCCGGTGATGATCCGACGCACGACCTCGTTGATTCGTCGTCCGCCGTCGAGGGAAGGGCGCCAGATGTCAACGGCGCCGACAATCTCGGCGATGAAAGGAACCGCCTCGGCAATGTCGTCGAGCCGGAACAATCCGGCGCGCAGCCCGTCGTCGATGTCATGTCCAATATAGGCGATGTCGTCGGCCTGTGCGGCCGCCTGCGCCTCGACGCCGGCAAAACTGTCGAGGGCAAGCGGAAACAGCGCGTCATATTCGGCGATGAAGCGCGACAACGGCCGCGTCGCCCTGGGTCCGGCCAGGGGGCCATTGTGCTTGACGATTCCCTCCAGAGTCTCCCAGGCGAGATTGAGGCCATCGTAATCGGCGTAACGGCGCTCGAGTTTGGTGACGACCCGCAGGGCCTGCGCGTTGTGATCGAAGCCGCCGTAGGGCTTCATGCAGGCTTCGAGCGCCTCTTCCCCGGCATGGCCGAAGGGCGTATGCCCCAGATCGTGGGCGAGAGCCACGGCTTCAGCGAGATCTTCATCGACCCGCAGACAGCGCGCCAGCGCGCGGGCGATCTGTCCCACCTCGATCGAATGAGTGAGTCGGGTGCGGAAATGATCGCCGTCCAGGGGCACAAAAACCTGGGTTTTATGGGCCAGCCGGCGGAAGGCGGTGCAATGAATGATGCGGTCGCGATCACGCTGGAAGGCGCTGCGCGTTGGCGAATCATCGAGCGGATATAGTCGCCCGTGCGACCGGGCGGCGTCGCAGGCATAAGGCGCGAGAGGCTGGCGAGGCGCCACGGCGGCTCCTGTCGTTGAAAGGCGCGCGGAATGAACCTATGTTGCGCCGCATAAAGCCTTATATGTCAATTGGGCAAGCGGAGACGGAGGTCCGGTCATGTCGAACGACTCGACGGCGAACATCGCCGTTACCGAACAGGCGGAAAAACGCATCGGCGTCCTGTTGTCATCCGAAGCGCCGGGAGCGGTGTTCCGGGTTTCGGTCGAGGGCGGCGGATGCTCAGGCTTCCAGTATCAGTTCGCAATCTCTCCGGGTCCCGACGCGGAGGACGCCGTGATTGAGCAAAATGCCGCCAGGGTGGCGATTGATCCTGCCTCTCTTGGCTTTCTGCTCGGAGCCCGCATCGATTTCGTCGACGATCTGATGGGGCAATCCTTCCGGATTGATAATCCGAACGCCACCGCCTCCTGCGGCTGCGGCACCAGTTTCTCGATCTGATCGATCGTTTCGTCGCGCCGACGCCTTGACCCCGAATCGACTCGCGTCGACAATTGTCGCGTTGCGACAGGAGGTTGAGCTTGGAATCGTTGTTTATCGGCCACGCCTATATCGACGTCACCATGCGCGCCGACCGTGTGCCGAGCGGCGACGAAAAAATGGTGGCGCAGGATTACGCTGTCAGTTTTGGCGGCAACGCCGTCACCGCCGGCTTCGCCTGTGCAAGGCTTGGACATCATGTCGATCTGCTCACCACTGTCGCGCGAGACTGGCTGGGTCATATGTTTGTCGACATGGCCCACGCCTACGGGGTTCGCGTGCACTCGCGACGCGTGGCGCGCTCGTCGCTCTCCTTTGTCTTTCCCAAGGACGGCAAACGCGCCATCCTGCGGGCCCGCGACGACGCCTACCTTCAGGCAATCCCGCGAATCGGGATCGACAAGCTCAAACTACTTCACCTCGACGGCCATATGGCCGACGCGGCCCTCCATTTCGCCAAACGCGCCCGCGAGAAGGGCGTTCTTGTGTCGCTCGATGGCGGCGCGCTGCGCCCGGGCCTCGAGGAACTGTGCCGTTTTGTCGATGTGGCGGTAGTGGCGGAGAAATTTTGTGAGCAGCTGGCGCTGACCGAGGGGGAGACTCTCGATTGGCTCAAGGCCAAAGGCTGCCGGATCGGCGCCGTGACCAGCGGAGCCAGGGGCGTGCTCTGGTATGACGAGAGCGGCGAGGTTCGGCATATGCCGTCGCTGAAGGTTCCCTCGGATAAAATCATTGACACCTCTGGCGCAGGCGACGTGTTCCACGGAGCCTATTGCGCCGCCTATCTTGATGACCCTCAGGCCCCATGGCGTTCGCATTTCGAATTCGCCCGAGCTGCTTCGGCCCACAAAATCCAGCATCTCGGCAATGAGGCCGGCCTGCCGACGCTGGAGGACGTGGCGGCGGCCCGCGCCGCCTTCCCCGAGGCCTGAAGACGATGCGACAGGACGGAATTCGATCGCGGCTAGAACCCGGAACGGCCTCGAACGGGGTTCCTTTTTGACGATCTCTCCGGTGGGCTCTCCGGGGGCTTGGCAAAGCGGCCGGGCGCTTGTATACGCCCTGTCACGTTCCCCGATAGCTCAGCTGGTAGAGCACGCGACTGTTAATCGCTAGGTCGTAGGTTCGAGTCCTACTCGGGGAGCCATTTCAAAACAAAGACTTAACACCATGTTGAACCAGCGCCTTTTTGGCGCTGTTTTCATTCGTGGTAGCGGGTGTGATATCAGGCGGCTACACGCTGGCCATCCGCTTGAACAAGAATCGGGAAGGATATTCGGGCTCCTCTCCCCTCCCCCTCCCTGCCCCTTTCGCACATGCCCTCTGGCGCACATCAGATGTTTACGTAATCAATTCGGTTTCAAGCGGAGACCAAACCATGAAAACACTGTTATCAATCGCCGCGCTTCGCGCGCCCTGACGCGCGCGATTACGCAACCAAAAGCTCCACCCGGCGCTTTTCTCGAAACCTGACCAGTAAACTTTTGCGCCGCCATCTGGCGCATTTTCTCTCCGCCATTAACAAATGAAGAAAATCTTAAAGGTATTTATCGCGGCGGGACGCGCGCCGCCGCCATGTATAGCCTGATCGTCACCGCCAAAATGAACGACGTCGATCCTCAGGCCTGGCTCGCCGACGTCCTCGCGCGGATCGCCGCCAATCCAGCAAACCGGCTCTAAGAATTGCTGCTGCGGAACTGGAGAACGCATCCAAAAAAAACACGCGAGCTATCGCAGCGTGAAAATATCCGCGACGACCTTCGGCCTGTAGCGGATACTTGCGCCAGTCATAGATTCAGTGATCCAAATTTGATGCTCAGCCGTATAGGAGTTTAACTATAGGAGGATATGTATGAGGCAGTTCTTATTGGGTTATGTTGGTTCAGCGATAGGCATGCTGGCGCTAGACCTTGTTTGGCTGTCGACGATGGGGGATCGCCTTTATCGCCCGCAGCTCGGGCTTATTCTAGCAAATGAATTTCGCCTGGGTCCCGCTTTGGCATTTTATGCACTCTATCTGTTTGGAGTGACCTATTTTGCGGTTTTTCAGGCCATGAACAGCGGTGGCTGGAGAAAGGCCGCCCTGAATGGGGCTTTGCTGGGCCTCGTCGCCTACGGAACATACGACCTCACGAACCAAGCCACTCTGATTCAGTGGCCAGTGCTCGTGACAGTAATTGACCTTGCTTGGGGCGCTTTTCTCACTGCGTTTGCAGCGGTGGCAGGTTACCAGGTCGCGCGTAGTTTCAATTCATGAACGTGCGCGCCAGAGAATCCAAAGAGCAATCACACTAAAGACCAAGGCGCTATAAATATTTAACGATCTGAAGGCAGCTTGGGCGGGTAGGGTTTGAAATAAGGGATCGCCATAACGACCATGCAACATGGCAAAAGCGCCCGATAACGCCAGACAATAGATAAAAAGCGCTCTTCTCTCCATGGCGCGGCAGGAGAGGAAGGCGATAACCATGCATGGCAGAAGAAACCATTCAACTCCGGACGCTTCGCCGAAGATAAATCCGCAAAAGAACGTGTTTATCGCTCCGATCGCAGGAAACCATAAACGACCAACCCCCACAAAGCGTTTGGCGATCCAGGGTGAGGCAAGAAAGAAAGGCGTTGAAAGAAATGTCAGCCCCAGAGACGTGCTTGCCTCACCCGTAACCCAGCGAACGTAAAGCGGGTAGAATGGCTGATTGGAGGCGATAATGAGGGCAAGTCTATTTGAGGCCGCAGTCAAAGGATCGTCGTTGACCGCGCTACCTGCCACGCGCTGCCAGAGCGCCGTCAGATTAAACATCTGTTGGACGCAAGAGATAATGGCTAACACCCCATTCCTCTCCGTCACTATCGCCGAAAAGCCCCTCAGTGGCGAGGAAGAACAAGCGCCAGCGGCGACGCCACAGGGAGGCTTCGGAGCCGTAGGTCTGCCGCAGGATCACATCTATCTCATCACCCTGGGCGTCGAAGTTGCTCAGCCAATCGACCGCGGTCCTCTGATAATGGACGCCACTCCACAACCATTCTTCCTCGACGGTGAAAAGATCTCCGAATTCATGCATGAGTTGGCGACTTGGCATGATGCCGCCAGTAAAGAAGTGCTGGGCGATCCAGTCGGCTTTTTCAGCGTGATCGAAACGATAGGGTTGATTGCGATGGGTGAAAATATGAATGAAAAGGCGACCGTCCCTGGTCAACCATTCGCGAAGCCGCGTCAGTAGCGGCCTCCAGTTCGACATATGTTCGAACATCTCAACCGAAACAATTCGATCGAACCGCCCACTGGCGACAAATTCATTCATATCGGCAGTGATTACATTCAGATTGTTAAGTCCTAGACTCGCTGCTTGCGCCTCAATGAAGATGCGCTGACTGGATGAGTTTGAAACTGCCGTGATGCGTGCGTTCGGATATTTCTGCGCCATGAAGATTGAGAGTGAACCCCAACCGCATCCAAGCTCGAGAATGCTCTGGCCATCTGCAAGCCCGGCATGCAGGGCGGTTTCCTCGAGCGCACGCTCCTCGGCTTGTGCGAGCGTCGTTTCCGATGCCTCGTAAAAACAGCAGGAATATTTGCGCCGCGGTCCGAGCGCCAGCTCAAAAAATCGCGCGGGAACTTCATAATGTTGCGTATTGGCCTCCGTCGTGTGGATCGCGATCGGGAAATCCGACATTTGCCGCGCAAAGGCTGCTGTCGCTGACTTAGGCGTCTTGTTCAGGCGCTGTCGGGTGCGACCGACAAGATAGCTAACCCCCATGCGCAAAACTGGATCCGGCAGCGGCGCGCGCTCAACAATGCTTATTGTGGACGCAATCAGGGACATGGCGTTTTTCTCCTAGGAGCCAAAATGCGTTTCTGGGGGCCGGGAAAAAAGACGTTCACACGCTCTTGATAGGCCCGGAACTCGGCGCCCCGCGACGCCAGCATGTGTTTCTCTAGCGGCGGCACGCCAGAGACATAAACGAGCAACCAGTAGATAAACGCTGGCGCAAGGAGTGCGAGCCAGCCCTGCGGCCAGATCCCCGAGAAATTAATCGCTATAATGGAGAATCCCACCCAGATCAGCCACTGACAAAAGTAATTTGGATGCCGCGACCAAGCCCATGGTCCGCTCATACAGACGCTGTCACCAGACGATCGAGTCTTTCGAAATTGCGTCAGGGTTGCATCCGACCATGCTTCGCCGGCGATCGCCCCCACAAGGAGGAGCGAACCGATAATGTCCGTCGCTGTTGGAAAGGGCGCAGGATTGCGGGCGGCGAGAAAGACTGCGATCGACAGCAAGAACGCGCAGAACGCCTGTATCTGCAAAAACCAGAATAGCCGTCGGGGAAAATCCTCGCCCCATTCCGTGACCAGATCCAGATACCGGGGGTCCTCACCGGCATTGAAACTGCGGGCGGCTATGTGAAGACCCAAACGAACCGCGCTCGCCACAGCAAAAAAAGCTACGAGGTATTGCCTCGGCCCTGGCGGATTTCCATCCAGCGGCCCCACCGCGAGGAAAAACCCTGCCGCGCCGATTGCAAAGGACCAAGTCGCGTCTATCCAGCCCGACTGACCGGTTTTGCGCTGGATAAACCAGGCCATGGACATAATTGCTGAAAGGCCGGCGGCTGTCGCGACGAACAGGAACGTCATACTCATATATCTCTGAAATTCTGATAGAGTCGTCCGAACCAACTATTAGGACGGGTTCGACCTTCCATAGCGATCAAGCAAAGACACGGCTCTCCAGGATCGATCACAATGTCGTGTTCAATCCGCTCATCCGCCCGTGCGATGTCGCCGGGTCCATAATGCGCGCCGCGATCCCGAAACCCTCCCTTCAGCACGCAGGTCGCCTCTTCTCCTTCGTGGCCATGTCTCGGCAACGTCACTTCCGGAGCTATCTCCAGCAGAAACGCACGTGACTTGGCTCCTTTCGGCAAAGCGATGCGCGCCGAACGAACACCGGGGGCGATCCAGCGCCAGGAATCTATCTGCGTCATCCTGAGTGGCGGCGGCTGCGTGAAACACTCCGGCATTGCAGGTAGTCTGGGCGCATGGACCAGGTTATTGCTTTTATTTGTCTTGAGGGATTCAATCGCAGAGAGCGCGCGGTTCAAGGCTGCCGGGTCGACATCAGCAGGCGTGATCTCATCCAGGATCACGCCGCCGAGCGCCTCGTACTGCGCGTATAGGGTTCGGGATTCCGCTGATAGCGCCAGATGAGTATCCATCAGCAAGGAAAAGCCAGCGTCGAGTCTCCCCGCCGCGTGACGAAGAAGGAGGTCGTCTGCTGTATCGCTGTGCGCTTTCATAATTCTAGAACCTCTAGTTCTGCGCGCAGTCGCTGCACGGCGAGGCGGATGCGCGATTTTACTGTGCCAAGCGGCACCCCCAAGACATTCGAAATCTCTGAATGTGGAAGGTCTTCGAAATAGAATAGCTCTATGATGCGCGCCTGTTCCGTCGACAGCGCGCCTAAGGCCTGACGCAACCTTTCCCGACGCTCAAGACAAGCCACGATCGTCTCGCCGGTCGCAGGCTGTTCCGGTTCTTCGCTCGGATCAGGCTCGGGATAGGGCCGCTCACTGCGAAGCCCATCAGTTCGGAGGTTCCGCGCAATCACGAATATCCATGTCGAAGCTGTGGCAGCGCCCGGATTGAAGCTCTCGGCCTTCCGCCACACCCTGAGCAACGTTTCCTGAGCCAGTTCTTCCGCCAGTCCTGGCGAAACACCCACACGCAGAAGGTAGGCTTTGACCCTTGGGAAATAATAAGCGAACAATAAAGCGAATGCTTGGCGATCCTTCGCCACAGCGATACGATTGATGAGATTACTCGCTTCTATGGCTGACAATGTCTCCGGACCAGAGCGGACACTCATGATCTTTGGCCTTGAAGGAGAGCTCCATGGCGAGCACCCACCACCAACGATTTCGAGAATCTCAAATGTGCTGGCGACAATCATACCTCCTTATACGCATCGGAAGTGATCTTGGATCACCGGCTCGCCCGAATTCTCAAAAAACAATGTGTCGGTGATCCATTTGCCGAGTACAAACGTAAATAGGTATTAATTACGAGTCTACGGCTCCAAAACGCTTATGGCGTTCGGACCATAAAGGGGCGCGCATGGCGCATAATACACTGAATAAACGTAATAAAATAGCTGTCATCGGAAGCGGCGTGGCAGGTCTCTCCGCTTTCTGGCTCCTTACAAAAGCCCACGATGTGACGCTTTTCGAACAGGATGACTACGCTGGCGGGCACAGTAACACTGTGGAGGTAGGTGAAGAGGAGCCAGTCGCCGTCGACACAGGGTTTATTGTCTATAACGAGCGTGCTTACCCCAATCTCACGCAATTGTTTCAGTTTTTGGGGGTGGAGACGAGGCCGACGGAAATGACCTTTGCCGTCTCCACCGGCAATGGCGCGCTCGAATATGCGGGAAATGACTTTTTTACACTTTTTGCGCAGAAGAAGAACCTCCTTAGTCGCCGTTTCTGGTCTATGCTCCTGGATATTCGGCGCTTCTATGCGGAGGCCCCCGAGCATATCGAAAAAATGGATAACGTGTCTCTCGGGGCCTACCTCGACGCTCATGGCTATGGGTTACCCTTTCGTGAGGATCACCTTTACCCGATGGCGGCGGCGATCTGGTCTCTTCCTGCACGGCAGGTGGCTGAATACCCAGCCAAGGCGTTTACCCGCTTTTGCGAGAACCACGGACTTTTGAAGATCACGGGGCGTCCTTTGTGGCGCACGGTCGCTGGCGGTAGCCGGGAATATGTGAAGAGACTGATCGAGCCGTCTAAAGAGCGCGTGCGGCTCAATGCACAAGTGCAGCGCGTGACTCGTGAAACCGATGGGGTCTCGGTCGAATGGCGCGATGGCGTGGAGCGTTTCGACCAAATCGTCATCGCGTCGCACGCGGATCAGGCGCTTCGCATGCTCGCCGATCCTTCCGGGGATGAGCGGCGACTGCTTTCTTGCTTCAAATATTCCCGAAACGAAACAATTCTGCATGGCGATCCGGAGCTGATGCCGAAACTCCGCTCGATCTGGTCAAGTTGGAATTATCTTTCAGAGGGCCCTGACGCGCCTCTCTCTGTCACCTACTGGATGAACCGGCTGCAGGGGCTTCCCGAATCCAGGCCCTTGTTTGTCACATTAAATGCCGCGAAGCCGCCGCGAGAGGATCTCGTTTATCGCCGGTTCCTCTACGAACATCCGGTTTTCGATATGGCGGCCATTAATGCTCAGCGAGAACTCTGGTCGTTACAGGGCGTTGGCCGCATCTGGTTCTGCGGAGCTTATTTTGGCTCAGGCTTCCACGAAGACGCATTGCAGTCCGGACTTGCTGTCGCCGAGCAGCTCGGGGGCGTTCGGCGCCCTTGGACGGTGGAAAATGAGTCGGCCCGCATTCATGTTGGCCCCGCGCCGGAGGTTTAGGAGCGACCATGGCGACGAACTCCGCGCTCTACGTTGGATCGGTAGCCCATCGCAGGCTCAGGCCCAGGAAGCATCGCCTACGTTATCGCGTATTCTCTCTGTTCATCGATATTGATGAACTTCCGGCGCTCTCGAGGAAACTGCGGCTACTCTCCTTCGGACGGTTCAATCTTTTCAGCGTGATCCCCGAGGATCATCTTTTCGCAAAGACGGGCGACCTTCGAGGAGAGATACAGGCTATTCTGCGTGATGCCGGCATTGCCTCAGATAATGGAGCGATCCGACTGTTGACGATGCCACGTATTCTCGGCTACGGCTTCAACCCGCTCAGTATTTTCTTCTGCTATCGCGAAGATGGCGTATTGCGGGCCATCCTTTATGAAGTACACAATACTTTTGGCCAACGCCACTGTTACCTCTTCCCTGTCGACGGACGGAACGAGACCCTATCCCATACCTGTTCGAAGGAATTTTACGTCTCGCCCTTCCTGCCCATGGATATGGCCTACTCCTTCCGCATACGCCCGCCAGGTCATACCTACACAATTTCGATCTCTGTCGCTGACGAAGAAGGAGATCTGTTAATCGCAACGCAGCGTCTTGCGTTGCGCGAGCTTGATGACCGCGCGCTGGCGGGCGTATTCCTGACGCATCCGCTGCTGACGCTAAAAGTTATCGTCGGAATCCACTACGAGGCTCTCCTTATCTGGCTTAAGGGGGTTGGCTTGCATACCCGTCCCGCGCCTCCCGAGCGCACTGTCACAGTCGTCGCCGAAGAAAACAGGGAAAAGGAAAACATACAATGTCAGATTTAATTTCCCCTGGCGCGTCGCGCCTACCGTTCTCCCATGATCGAGCTGGCTGGCGGATGGGGCTCACGGCGCTGGTGCTTCGCAGAGTCATGGCCGCGATGAAACGCGGACGACTGACGTTCGTCCTCCCTGACGGAACCCAGGTTGATTGTCGGGGGACGGAGGTTGGTCCAGAGGCGACAATCATGATTCATCAATTGTCCGCGCTGCGGCGCCTGGTGTTTTCTGGCGATGTTGCATTTGCGGAGGCGTTTATTCGCGGCGAATGGAGTTCGCCCGATCTTCCAGCGGCGATAGAAGTTGCGGCGGTGAACGGTGATGCTTTCATGCAAGCCGTAGAAGGATCGGCCCCCGCACGACTTGCGAACTGGCTGATGCATCGACTCCGAGCCAACTCTCGCGCGGGAAGCCGGCGCAATATTTCTGCCCATTACGACCTTGGAAACGATTTTTATCGTCTCTGGCTTGATCCGCATATGTTCTATTCGTCCGGCATCTATCCTACCGGCAAGGAAACGCTCGAGGAGGCGCAGCAGCTCAAGGTGGATCGCGTCATCGAACTCCTCGACGCCCGCGATGGGGAAAGCGTTCTCGAAATTGGTTGTGGCTGGGGCGGCTTGGTCGCACCCATGACGAAGACGGGTGCGGGAGCCATCACCGGATTGACCCTTTCCAGGGAGCAACTCGTGCAGGCGCAGGACGTCGTCGCCCGAAACGGACTTCAGAATCAGGTAGATCTGCGCCTGCAAGACTATCGCGATACCACTGGCGCGTTCGACCGCATTGTTTCGATCGAGATGATTGAGGCTGTCGGTCCGCAATACTGGCCGGTCTATTTTTCTGCATTACGAGACCGACTGGCAGAAGGCGGTCATATCATCCTGCAGGCGATCACGATTGAAGACAGTCGCTTTGAGAGCTACATGACTACCCCTGATTTCATTCAGCGCTACATCTTCCCGGGCGGAGCTTTACCCTGCCCGAGCGCCTTGCAGAATGAAGCTCGCCGCGCCGGCCTGCGACTTGAGACAATAGAAACATTCGGCAATGGTTATGCGCAAACGCTCGTCGAGTGGCGTCGTCGCTTCCATGCGAACTGGGATCAAATCGAAGCGCTCGGCTTCGACCCATCATTTCGACGTCTGTGGGACTATTACCTCTGCTACTGCGAGGGCGGCTTCCGCGCCGGGGCGATTGACGTCGGCCTGTATCGTTTGACCCATGCGTAACCTACAGGAGGAAATGATGCGCGTTTCACCTCTGTTCATGTCCTGCGCAGTATTTTTTGCGGCGTCTCTGCCGGCATTGGCTGCGTCTGAAGGCATTATCGGAAACTGGTCGCGAGGCGATGGCAACGCCCGCGTGCGGATCGCGCGCTGCGGAGATGCTCTGTGTGCGATCAACACATGGATCCGTGATCCGTCGAGCAACGAGCATGTTGGTGATCGGCTTGTGATGAAAGTTGCTGGAAACGGTTCGTCGATGTCTGGCACCGCCTATGATCCGCAGCGAAAACTCAGCTACAACCTGGAAATCAACTACGGACAAAGTTCGATGCAGACACGCGGCTGTGTCCTTGCGGGCATAGTTTGTAAATCGATCAGTTGGACGAGGGTGTCTCGCTAAGGCTTATCTTCGTCTCGAAGGAGCAACGAAATGGTCAAGTTCAGTATTAAATCTGTTCTCTTTATTTTCGCCATATCAACCTGCGCGAGCGCGTTCGCTCAGGATAACCGCAGGCCGATTGATCCGGCCCGCCTGTATAGAGGCACATGGCTCGAAATAGCCCGCCGTCCCATGTGGATTACGAATGGCTGCATCGAAGGCACCACCAGTTACCTCCGGGGCGCGCAACCAAACCAAATCAAGGTTCGCGACGCCTGTCGCAAGGGCAGCGAGGAAACCGTTCTTAACGGAGTGGCCGAAATCCTCGATCCCGGCGTCAATTCAAGACTAATGGTCCGTTATAATCCCCTGCTATCGGTGGAATATGACATTATCGACCACGCACCAGACTACAGCTGGTTCATAGAGACTAGTCCGACACTCGACAACGTTTTCATTTTCACCCGCAAGCGCCCTTCGGCAAAGGCTTTGACCCATCTGATCAATCGTGTCCGCCAACTGGGCTACAATACATCCGATCTTGAATTTCCATGGCAACAGTAAACCGGCGCGTCCGCTCGTCGGGGTTTAATTTCTCGCACAACTTTGGCAGGTTAGATTTGGTTTCTTTGGTGACTCATTTTCGCCAATGCGTACATCGCGTTGGCGACGGTCGCTCGAAGAGGTAGAGGATCGCTTGCCGGATGGCGGGCATGCTTGATTGTGGCGGCAAGACCTCATCATCCAACCGCCGACTGGCCCTCGCCTCCCCCTTTCCTTTCCCTTTGCTCCTTCCTTATCGCCCCCCTATCGCGCCCCCAATTGCGCACTTGCCGCCGGGGAAGCCGGTGCCGCCGCCCTGGTGAGGCTGGACCAGCATGAGGGACAAGCGCCGGTATTTAGACAGCAAGGGAGCCCGGATATCACGACCGAAAGAGCAGACCTGCGCAGCTAGGGATGGATGATGAATAGACATTAATATGAATATTATGATACTGAAAATATATCTTCACAATATTAAATGGCTTTTCTGCGTGATCGGAAGTTCAATCGTCCAAATATCGCAAGGCCTTTGATTTCTTTTGAAAGGAACGGACGTGACGTCGTTTTCCAAATTATACGACAACTGGCGCAAAAAC
>JBBARD010000032.1:0-6427 GCA_040399965.1 Methylocystis sp.
AGGCTGTCGATCGCCTTCTGGTTGGCGTCGGTGTCGCTGTCGTTCATCTGGCGCCGGATGGCGATGCGCCAGTTGGTGGCGAAGGTCGTATAGGCGAAATAGGCGCCCAGCGTTACGATCAGCGCGAGGCCGTAGCGCCAGTCGAACTGATAAACAAAAACCCCCAGCACCAGAACCATTTCGATCAGCGTCGGCGCGCCGGTCGACATCACCAGTCTCGACAGCGTTTCGATGGCGTTACGTCCGCGCTCCAGCACGCGGGTGAGACCGCCGGTCTTGCGGCCGATGTGAAAGCGCAGGGACAACTCGTGCATATGCACGAAGAGATCCGTGGCGAGCCGGCGCACGGCGTTCATCGCCACCGCTGCGAAGACGCCGTCGCGCGCCTGCATGAGAACGACCGCGATGATGCGGATCGCGCCCATCAGCAGGGTGAAATACACAGCGCCCCGGCCGATCGTGGTCAGGGCGTCGGCGTTGGCGTCGACGAGCGAGTCGGTCGCCCATTTGAATGCGTAGGGGGTCAGCGCATTGAAGATTTTACTGACGACGAGCAGGCCGAAGACAATGGCGATGCGGCGCTCCAGATCGGGTCGTCCCTTTGGCCACAAATAGGGCCACAGGCGGCGGATCGTTTTCAGCAGGGAGACTTCCGACAGGGATGCTTCCGACGTGGCGGGCGCCCCCGGATCGCGTTGACCAAAACCGCGCATTTCACTTCCAAAGTTGAGGAAAACGCCCCGGATTCGGGGTGCGCCTCCCATATAGGCGGTTTGGCCGCCGAACGCACCCTGTTCGGATCGGCGATTGGGTCTGCTTGACGCGCCGCATGCCGCTGCGCGACAAATCTAACATGCGCGAAATCCGGAACATCTGCCTGTATTGCGGCGCGTCAAGCGGCGCCGATCCGCAATTCGCCGACGCCGCCGAGGCTTTCGGACGCGCCGTAGCGGCGGCCGGCGTCGGTCTCGTTTATGGCGGCGCCTCCTGCGGTCTGATGGGCGCGGCGGCGCGTGCGGCCCTCGGGGCTGGCGGCCGCGTGATTGGAATTATTCCGGATTTTTTCGACGATCGCGAAATCGCCGCGCAGGGACTGACAGAGCTTGTCGTCACACGCGACATGCACGAACGCAAGATGCTGATGTTCGAGCGCGCCGACGCCTTCGTCGCGCTTCCGGGCGGCGTCGGTACGCTGGAAGAGCTGGCTGAACAACTCACCTGGATTCAGCTTGGCCGTCACGACAAGCCGCTGGTGATCGCCGACATTGGCGGATTCTGGCGCCCGCTGCTCGATCTCATGTCGCACATGCGCGACGCCGCGTTTATCCGCGCGCCGTGGGAGGTCAGTTACATGGTCGCAGAACGCGTCGAGGATATTTTGCCGATGATCCTCGCCGCCGCAAAAAACGCGCCGGGGATTGCGGATATGGGCGTTATCGAACGGATGTGAGCGCGTTCATCCGAATTCGAGCGAGGTGACGGCGTAAACGTCTTCGGTGAATATTCTGGGCCGTTCCCCATGATAGAGGCGGACGCAACCGAAGACTTCCTCCAGTCCATATTTGCTGGCGAGCGCGCGCGCGGCGCCGTTGATTTCCGGAATGTCGATCTGGACCTGCCGCCCGTCGATGCGCGACAGCAAATCGCCCAGCAGGCGGTCGGCGGTCACGACATCCCTTGCAAAGAGCGGTCCGATTTTGAAGCCGTTGCGGGCGGGCCGGGCCACGCCGTAGCCGGCGAAGGCGTCGCCGCGATAGAGCGCGGCGATATGCAGACCGGGGCGATCCAGCCAGTGACTTAGAAAGTTGTCGCGCGGCGCCGGAAAACGTCCCGTATCAAAGGCGAGGATATCGTCGATCACGCGCGCCTTGTCGGACAGGACGCCGGGGTCGGCGCGCCCGTGCGCGACGCCCTGCATGCGCAGATGACGATGCGCCGCGACAAAACCGCCGCGCTCATAAAACGGCGTCATGTCGTAGACGCCGTCCATGCCGATGGCGGCGTCCGCGTCGAGCCGCGCCTGCAACCGGTCCAGGCGCCAGCGCCAGAACTGGCCGCCCAAACCGCGCCCGCGCATATCCGGCCGCAAAATGAACAGGCCCATGAAACCAAATTTGCCGCCGTAACTCATGATTGAGCCGCCGCCGACAAGCCTGTTGCCCTGATGGATGGCGACAAAAGCCTCCGGATCGCTGGCGTGCGCGACGTCGAGATCTCCGAGACCGGGGTTCCAGCCTTCCTGCGCCGCCCAGTCTTCGAGTGTGGCGATCTCGTCATCGGTCATCGGACCAAAAGCAATCGCGTTTCGATCGACCTCGCCAGGCTCGGCGCCGGAGCGCTCCGATGCTGTTTTTTGTCTTCGATGTTTGCGTCTGGACAGTATCGTTCTCCGCGTCGCCGTCAGCGTTAGCGTGCGCCGGCCTGCATCAGCTTGTAGTTGATTGCGTCGACGAGCGCTTCGAAAGAGGCGTCGATGACATTGGCGGAGACGCCGACGGTGGACCAGCGCAGGCCGCTGTCGTCGGCGCATTCTACCAGCACGCGCGTCACGGCGTCGGTGCCGCCCTGGAAGACGCGAACACGATAATCCACCAGCCGCACATCCTCGATGTAGCGCTGATAGGCGCCGAGATCCTTGCGGAGCGCCAGATCGAGGGCGTTGACCGGGCCGTTGCCCTCGGCGGCGGAGATGCGGCTTTCACCATGAACATTGATCTTGACGATGGCCTCGGCGCCGCGATCCTCGATCCCGCCGTTACGGCCGAAACGCCGGTCGACGGCGACGCTGTAGCGCTCGACGTCAAAGTAACAGGGCGTTTCGCCGAGGATGCGCTTGGCGAGCAGATAGAGCGAAGCGTCGGCGCCTTCATAGGCGTAGCCCTGCGATTCTTTCTCCTTCACCTCTTCGAGAATGCGCGTCAGACGCGGATCCTCCCGGTCGAAGTCAACGCCAAGGCGCGTCAGTTCGGAGATCAGATTGGAGCGTCCCGCCTGATCGGAAACCAGCACGCGACGCATATTGCCGACGCTTTCCGGCGGCACATGTTCGTAGGTTCGCGGGTCAGTGAGAACCGCCGAGGCGTGAATGCCGGCCTTGGTGGCGAAAGCGCTGGCCCCGACGTAGGGCGCATGCCGGTTTGGCGCGCGGTTAAGCAATTCGTCGAGCGCATGCGAGATGCGGGTCAAATGCGCAAGCTTCTCACGCGACACGCCGATCTCGAAGCGCGATGCGAACTCTTCTTTCAGGAGCAGAGTGGGAATGATCGTCGTCAGATTGGCGTTGCCGCAACGCTCTCCCAGACCATTGAGCGTGCCCTGAATTTGTCGTGCGCCGGCGCGCAGCGCGGCGAGCGAATTCGCCACCGCCTGTCCTGTGTCGTCGTGACAATGCACGCCGACATGATCGCCGGGCGTCGCCTTGACGACTTCGGAGACGATGCGTTCGATCTCATGCGGCAGGGCGCCGCCATTGGTGTCGCACAAAACGATCCAGCGCGCGCCGGAGTCGTAGGCCGTTTTGGCGCATGTCAGAGCGTAGCGCGGATTGGCCTTGTAGCCGTCGAAAAAATGCTCGCAATCGACAGCTGTCTCCTTGCCGCGCGCCACTGCAGCCGTCACCGATTGGGCGATGGCGGCGACATTATCCTCCTCCGTCGAGCGCAAGGCGACGCGCACCTGATAATCCCAGCTTTTGGCGACGAAGGTCACGGCGTCGGCGGCGGAATCCAGCAATGCGGCGACGCCGGGGTCGTTTTCGACCGACCGGCCCTGGCGGCGGGTCATGCCGAAGGCGCTGAAACGGGCGCGTATTTTCGGTTTTGTAGCGAAAAATTCGGTGTCGAGTGGATTGGCGCCGGGATAGCCGCCCTCAATGTAATCGACGCCCAGTTCGTCGAGCATTGCGGCGATCTGGCGTTTGTCCTCCAGCGAGAAATCGACGCCCGTCGTCTGCGCGCCATCGCGCAGCGTCGTATCGTAGAGCGTCACGCGTTCGCGGTTCATGTCAATGCGGCCCCCCGGTGGCGGCGGCCGCCAGCTCTTTCGTCATGGTCGTATTTCCAAGCCACTCGCCGCCCACCAACATCGTGTTACGGCTTTGCGGGACATAACCGCGCGCCGCGAAAAAATCACGCGCCGAATCCGGCGCCTCGACCGTGAGCTTTGTCGCGCCACGCCCGGCGGCGAGTTTTTCGATGGCGTTGATCAGCGCGGAACCAACGCCGCGACGGGCAATGTCCGGGCTTACATAAAGCATCTCGATCAGAAGATTGTCTTTAATCATGGCGAAGCCGGCGATCTTGCCGTCGACGAGGGCGAGGAGGGTAAGGCCAGCGGCCAGACGAGCCGAGAAAGCCGCCTCATCGTCTGCAGAGGAAATCCAGGCGGCGCGCTGCTCTTCGCTGTAATCCTCGGCAGCCAGTCTCTCGATGCAGGCGCGAAACAGCCTCGCCAGCGCCTGTGAGTCTGCGGGCAGAAACGGACGCAGGCCGGGGGCGGAATCTCGCGCCATGTTCAGACCACGGCGAATGCTTGCAGCAGCCGCCAAGCCACAACGCCCGCCAGCGCCAGAACGAGCAGCTTGAACAGCAGATAGAGCGCCCAGTGCCGTTTGAAGGGCAGACTTTTTTTCCAGTCGTTTTCGGACATTTCCCACACCTCGCCTCCGCCCGACGCCGGGCTCCCGACGACGATTACGGATGGTTTGGGCCGTTTTGGCCGCTGGGGCAAGCCCCTTCAAGCCTTCAGGTCGCGGAGCTCCGCAGACGCGTCGAGCGCCGGCGACGGCATATAGGCTTCCGATCAATCGTTGCGGTGTTCGAGCACATAGTCGATCAGGGATTTGGAGGCCAGGCTCATGCCGCCGCCGCCGTCTGAACGGTCCTCGATGCCATGACAGGAGATGAAATTACGGATGCCGCCCTCCCGCGCCAGTTTCGAGGGATAATGGGGCGCGACGGGCGCCGCTGATGAGACCTCATCCCAGCCCGTGGAGTCCGGGTCCACGCCCATGATGGTAGGGTGACGAAAGACCATTGAGGGCGTGTGGCTGAACTCTACCGCCGGGGAGAGGCGGGTGAATATTCCCGAGGTAGTCTGCTGATCGATTGCGTGTTCGATCATATCCGCCATCGTCACCGGCAGATATTGATCCGCGTTGACATCCTCGACCATTTCCGGGGCAAGGCTTGAGCAGCGCGAAAGCGAAGAGCCGACATGATAGAAACCGCCATTGAGTTCGCGCTCCGCCAATGCGGCAATAACGCCGGTGGCGACCAGGTAGCCTGTCAGATAATCATTGAGGAGGACGGAGACGACTGTCGGCGCGCTCAAGTCTTGCGAATGCGCATGCATGGTTCCGCTGACCGCCTGTGCGATCTGCTCGAAACCTGGACGGGTCTCCCAGGGCGTGCCGCGCGCAAAACAGGATAAGGACGCGTGGATCAGATTTGGATTGAGGCCGCGCAGCGCGGCGTCGTCCAGCCCCATCTGCGAGAGCACGCCGGGACGCTGGCCATCGATCAACACATCGGCGCTGGAGAGCAATTCGTTGAAACGCGCTTTGCCATGTCGGCTCTTGATGTCGAGCAGGATGTTCTTCTTCCCCCAACTGCCGTCCATCCAGATCGGCAGAACCCAGTCGCCCATCGGCGGTTGAACCTTGATGACATCGGCGCCCTGTTCGGCGAGAAAACGAGCGCTCGCGGGACCGGCAACCATATGGGTCAATTCGACCACGCGCACGCCTTCGAGCGGCCGATGTTTTGCGCCGCCAAGCACGCGCCGCTTTTCGGTTTTCGTCATTTCAAAGTCGATCAGCGGACGACCGAGCGTCGCGGCCCCTTGGGGATGCGCGGCCCATTCCGCCGGCGTGCGCACGATGCCGAGCGGCAGGCCAAGACGAATGGCGTCGTCTTCGATCTCCTGGGCGGTTTTGCGTTCGACGGCCGCCTGAATCGCTCTGACGGAATTCGCGCAATCGAAATAGGTCAGAAGCTTGTCGCGCAAATGCGGGTGAACGCCGATCATGGTCACATAGCGACCGTCCCTGGCGCGATAGGTGCCGTTGTCGGGGTTTACGCCCCAGGTGTCCATGATCGTGCTGTAACCGTTAAGATAGAGCAGCTGCAACGAGTTGAGCAGTAAACCGCAGCGCCTGCGATTCAGTTTAAGGCTCTGCGCGGGCAGACCGCGCACCCGACCCAAATGTTCGATCGTTGCGCCCATCGCCGCCATGACGCCAGCGGCGTAATCGTGCGCTTTGACGCAGCTGATCGTATAGGACGGCGCGTGTTCGATTTCGATGTTCGAATGATCGATTTTGAATGGAAGAGCGGCGGAGACGTTCTCGAAAGCTTTAAGTTGAAGCGGATTGGTTATCATGATGAGTCTCCGGGGACGAGACAAGCAGGCGGGGCGCTGGCGAGAG
>JBBARD010000032.1:6527-26111 GCA_040399965.1 Methylocystis sp.
CGCTTTAGTAAGATCAGATAATTTCTTGCACGGATAAATTATCGCCATGCGCATCATCGCAACGTCGCCGAAGAAAAAGACTGTCGGTTCGCTTACACTGCTTGCCTTCGCGCTGGCGAGCGCAGGACCAGCGGTCGCCTTCGAAAACTTCACGGGCTTTACCCGACTGAACACACTGGGCGAATCTGCGTCGCACGATCCTTTCGGTTTCGATCCGTCGCAAAATTTTGGCCCCTCGCCGGCGAGCCCAGCGCCAGTTTCACCGACTATCGTCCCCGCGCAGGCTCAGAAACTGCAAAGGTCGGGATCAAGGGCCGCAAAGTCCGCCAAGACAAACCAGACACAACCCCAGGACCCATGGGGTCCCACGCCCTCGCCAAAATTGTCCATAGCGAACATCGCGCCGGGCTTGTTGCCCTTCTTCAATAACGCCCCTGTTTTCGGATTGCCGGGCACCGTGACTGGCGAGTTCGCCAACCGAACCCAGGTCAATGGCGATTGGGGCGGCTCGCGCACCGAGTTTGCGCGTCACGGCTGGTTTTTCGACATTTACACCACCAGCACCTATCAGGATGTCACCTCGGGCGGCACGAAGACCGGCAGTTCCTTCGTTCAGAATACCCAGGCCTCCGTGAACGTGGATCTGGGTCGCGCCGGTCTCACTGACGGCGGCCTCTTCCATTTTACCCTGCAATCGCGTTACGGGGCCACGCCCGACAGTTCCTTTAACGCCGGAACTGCCGTGCCGCAATACACCGGCCTCGTTGAACCCGGTCCTTTTTTCTATAAAAACACGATGCCCTCTGAATATTTTCTCGTTCAACCGCTGACAAAGAAATTCAGCATTGTGCTGGGCAAGATCAGCGACGTGTATATTCCGGACCAGACTCTCTTCGGCAACAGCTTCAAATATTATTTTGCGAACTTCAATTTTAATAAAAACCCGATCACCACGCAATTCTACAATCCCACGGCGTGGGCTGGCCTTTTTGTTCTTACGCCGACCGAAAACTGGGCGATCGGCGGCGGCGTGCTCGACACAGAGACGAAATCGTCGAACCTTGCGCAAAACGCTTTCAAATGGTGCAATGTCTATCTGACGTCGATATTTTCATACAATATCGCCGGCTTGCCAGGTCAATTAACGCCCTCACTGAACTGGTCGAACAAACCGAAAGTCGATTTCTCGCGACCCTTCGCGCCTGTCATCGGCTTCGCCGATCAGCAACTCAGCGCGTTGTTCGGCGAGCCGACCATGATCGGTCTTCCGATGAATTACAAACATGAAAGCTGGTTCGCTATCGCCAACGCTTCGCAATATTTATATGTCAGGGATGATGCGGATACGGTAAAGGGCAAGCTGAAAAGCGGTCAGCCGATCAATGGCGTAGGCGTCTTTGCGCGCGGCGGATATGCGCCCCAAAGCACGAACGCCATTAACGGCGACGGCAGCATCGCAATTTTTGCGCATGGCCTTGCGGAGGATCGACCCTACGACAGTTTCGGCGCCGGTTTCTTCTATAACAAGATCAGCGGCCTCCTCAAACGCGACGTATCCGAGCTGACTCTCTTCACACGCAACATTCAGGATGAGAAGGGCATGGAGGTATTCTACGATTTTGCCCTCACTCCTGCGATACGTCTAATTCCAAGTTATCAGCATATCTGGAATCCCTTGATCGCCCAGGCGACACAACAGAGAGATCACGCCGATCTGTTTATGACGCGCGTCACCATAGCGTGGTGATTGGGAGCGACTTGTAAAAAAATGAATGCGATCACATCATTCAGGCAGTTGTATTCGTTTGCCCAGAAGAGCGCTGTTCATTTGGAATGATCGGCTGTTGTGGACTTTTGACATTGGCTGCAATCAGCCAACAAAGATAGGTGA
Organism: Methylocystis sp.; assembly: GCA_040399965.1. Taxonomy (GTDB): domain Bacteria; phylum Pseudomonadota; class Alphaproteobacteria; order Rhizobiales; family Beijerinckiaceae; genus Methylocystis. Next base: position 8,419 of record JBBARD010000032.1, read on the forward strand.
GGGTTAAGTTCATGGCGGCCGCTAGCACAACAATGGATAAATTCGATATTGACGTCGAATTCGCTAAATTTATGGGCGGAATAGGCTTGTCAGTTGAAGACACAGGCGGAAAGATCGTTTTCCTCGGCGCCGATCCTATTTTCCCGAGCAGATTTCGTATCGGAGCATGTATCGCAATCCCAATGATGGGGGCTGCAGCCGGGGCGGCGACAATCTGGGCGATGCGTACGGGACGCGGGCAGGATCTCACGCTGGATCTTCGTAAAGCGATTCATGGCGTTAATCCGCTTTACAGGTTCAAGCCTACAATTAATGGCATGCCATATCAAATGCCTTACGCTGTCAATAATCATATGCTGTTTGACTTGTATTTGACCAGAGATGGACGTTGGGTTCTTCCAACCGGGGGCTACCCCCATATGCTGGCGGCTTGGTGTTCCTTGCTCAGATGTTCCCCCGATAAGTTGAGCATCGCCAACGCAGTCTTGAAGTGGAATGGTGAGGATCTTGATGAGGTTTCTGCAGAGAAAAACATGATTTTTGCGCTGTGTCGTTCGCGCGCAGAATGGGAGCGGCACCCCCAGGGCGAGTTTCTTTCAACAAGACCCCTTGTTGAGATAGAGAAAATTGCGGACAGCGATCCCTTCCCATTTGGACCCGCCGAGCGACCGCTTTCCGGTATCCGTGTTTTATCGGCAACCCATGTTATCGCAGGTAACGTGATTTCACGTACGCTGGCAGAGCAGGGAGCCGAGGTTTTACACTTGTCGCCTCATCAGGAATTCGAGCATGAAGCGCTGGTGACAGACGCCTGTGTCGGACATCGCTCAGCATGGCTTGACCTCAAATCCAATGAAGGAAACCGGCGGGGGCATGAACTGGCGGCGGGGGCCGATGTATTCGTTGATAGTTATCGCGGTCGCTGCCTCAGCAATCTGGGTTTTTCGCCACAGGAGTTAGCCGAGAGGCGTCCCGGAATCATTTATGCCTCTGTTCGCGGCTATGGCTACGATGGTCCCTGGGCAAACCGCGGCGGCTTCGATATGGAGGCGCTTTGCGTTAGCGGATATACATTTGAGGAAGGCACTCCTGATCATCCGAGATTTCCTCCGACCATGATCTTGAATGACTTCATTGCAGGTTATCTGGGAGCGGCGGGCGTCACCGCCGCGTTGATCCGCAGAGCGCGTGAAGGGGGCAGTTATCATGTCAAAATTTCGCTCACTCGGAACGCCATGTGGTATTCGTCGCTAGGCAGATTTGAACGACATGAGTTGGATGTCGAGGGTGAGGATCATAAGCTCCTTGCTCCCGAAACCATCACCAGGTCAACGCCCTATGGTGAACTCTACCGCCTCGCTCCGCCTGTGCTGTTCTCGGAAACTCCGGGCGACTGGAGGGATGTTGTCCTGTCCGTAAGAGGTTCATGTCGACCGGAGTGGCTAGCTCCAGATTAATTATTCATTCTCAACTATTTTTGTCATCCCTCGCGCTCGTGACAGATGAAAAGGACGTGAAACGTTCGCGCGTCGGGCAGGAGAGTAGCCCGGAACATCCAAGCCGGGCGACCCTCGACCATTGTCATGCTTCGGGAGCGACGAGCCCGACCGACACATAAATCATGCTATGAAATAATTTTTTGCAAAGCTCTGGTCAGCGCAATTTGCACGCAAATCGACGGGATATTAGCAGTGATCGATCGATACTCTCTCCGACAAAAATTATAGACGATCGCGCGCAACATGATTGATCCCATGCCAACTTGCTTCGCCGGCGGGAAAAGCGCGCTCGTTTCAGCATGCGCAAAGGGTTACGGCGATAGGTCGCTGATACGAATGTGAACATTATCCATGTCGAGGCCAGTCAGGTTGGCGAGATTGCTCGAACCACCTTCTGCCGCCTGTCGCCGGACAGTCGGCGTGGGTCGCCGCAGTCTCGCCCTGAGCCAAAATCGTGCTACCTAATGGCATGAGCGTGAAAGAACCCGCCTGGTCCCTTTTTAAGCAAATCCCCGCCAGTGTCTGGGCGCTGGGTCTTGTATCGTTGTTGATGGATTTCTCCTCGGAGATGATCCATGCGCTGTTGCCTGTCTATCTTGTCGGCGCGCTGGGCGCGAGCATGACGCAGGTCGGTTTGATTGAGGGCGTCGCCGAAGCGACGGCCTCTTTCGTCAAGGTCTTGTCAGGCGCCCTGTCCGACTGGTTCGCTCAGCGCAAGCTGCTTGCCCTGATTGGCTACGGCCTCGCGGCGCTGACCAAGCCGCTTTTTCCCCTGGCGCCGGATGTCTCCTGGGTGGCGACGGCGCGCTTCCTCGATCGCGTCGGCAAGGGCATACGGGGCGCACCTCGTGACGCGCTGGTCGCCGATGTGACTCCGCCCCCCTTGGTTGGCGCCGCCTTTGGCCTGCGTCAGTCTCTCGATACGATCGGCGCCTTTCTCGGACCGGCCGTCGCCGTGTTGCTCATGTGGCTGACCGTCGACGATATTCGCGCTGTGTTCTGGGCCGCGACGATCCCCGCCGGACTGGCGGTGCTGGTTTTGGCGCTCGGCGTCAAGGAGCCTGAGGCGACCCGACCGCGCAAGCCTGCGCGTTTCCCGCTTCACATCGCAGAGTTGCGGGGCCTTGGCGGGGCCTTCTGGTTGGTGGTTGCTGTCTCCACGCTTTTTAGTCTGGCGCGTTTTTCAGAAGCCTTTCTCATTCTCAAGGCGCAAGCGGTCGGCCTGCCGGCCATGCTTGCGCCGCTGGTGCTGGTGGCCATGAACATTGTGTATGCTTTGGCCGCCTATCCGGTCGGGGTGTTTTCGGATCGCGGCGACCGGATCGCGCCGCTTGCGGCGGGCATGATCGCGCTGATCGCCGCCGACGGCGTGCTGGCGGGCGGAAATACGCTGTCGATGGTTGCGCTCGGCGTGGCGCTTTGGGGATTGCACATGGGCCTGACCCAAGGCTTGCTGGCGGCGCTGGTCGCCGACGCCGCGCCGGCGACGCTGCGCGGCACAGCCTTCGGAGTGTTTAACCTGGCGAGCGGCGCCGCGCTGCTCGTCGCCAGTTGGGCGGCTGGCCTTTTGTGGGACATGGAGGGCGATTACGCCGCTTTCTCGGCCGGAGGCTTCTGCGCGTTTGCGGCGCTGGCTGGCCTGCTGGCGCTTCGGGGTCGTCTGGGGAGCCAGTCGACGCCGTTAGCCTGATTTGTTGGGGACCGAAGCGCTTGCATCTGCGATGAATTGCGTCGCAGGAACGCTCGCGCTCGCCAAGCCCGCCAATTGTTTCGCTTCGGCATGTTCCTAGAAACTTAAATTAGCGAAAAACCTCAGATTGGCGCCGGGCAATAATATCTGATCCTTTCGGAAGGAAACGCTGTTGCGGATGTTCTGATTGAGCAGATTGTTGCCGGTCACGCCCATCATCAATTCGCGACGACCCTGGGGATCAAGTTTGGTTTTGTAGCTGATCTCGGCCTTGAGCAGATTGTATCCCGCAGTCGTGGTTTCGTAGGGCGCAATATTGTTTTGCGCGAAGGCGTGCAAAAGATTGACGCGCGCGACCCAGTTCGCATCCCGATAAAACAATCCGCCGCCCAGACGAACGGGCGGAATGCGCGGCACGTTACCGCCGCCATAGAATGTCGCTCGAACAACGTCGAACTGATTTTCAAAACCGAAAACGCCGTTGTAAGCCTCGCCCAGATCGTATTGAGTTTGAACCTCCGCGCCACGGAACAGGGCGTCGCGTTGCGTGTAGATGGCCTGGTTGAGATCGCCCCCCTCGCCGAGCGGCGTGCAGCTCCCCGGCTCGCCCTCGCAAGTCTGGCCGGTCAGATTGCGGTAGATGAAACCGCCAAAGCTCGTGTAATAGGCTGTCGCCTCAAAGCGGAAGGGTCCGGTAACGCGCTTGAAGCCAAGTTCGACTTGCTTGGCGGATTCAACGCCGAGATTCGGATTGCCGATGTCGTATGTTCCTGTTGCTTCATGCATGCCGCGGGACAAGAGTTCCGGCGCCTGCGGCGCGCGTTCAACATATTGCGCATTCAAACTGACGACGAGATCCTGCGGCAAATTCTGGATCAGGCCCAGCGCAGCGCTTTTGGGCATGAAATTCCTGTCGCGATAGATGGTCGGCGCCGCATTCACCGCCTCGCAGACGGTTTCGCCCCCGGCGTTCACTCCTTCCTGGGCGCAGGTCGGGTAGGCAAAACTCAGGAAATCCGGGGACGAGCCGGTAATATGCGTGTTCTCGATGCGTCCGGCGATCTGCGCGTGGGTCGTCGGCGTAAATTCGAAGTCGCTGAAGGCAAAACCGGCGACGCTGACGGTGCGGTTGGGGTCAAACAGACCCCCCTCCATGCCCGGCGCCGTCATGCGCAATCCTGCCCCCTGAACGCCCAGGGCAGTTGTGATTTTTGCAAAGGGAGCCTGATAGGGCTTCATCTGAATTTCGACGCGACCTTCCTGGGATTTGTTGGTGAAGGTTTGCTGGATCCCGTCGAAGCCGCCTTCATTGGCAAGTTCGTAGTGTTTGTAATCAATGACGCCGCCCCACAGACGAATAGCCTCGACATAGGCGGAGTCGGGTCGTAATTCCCCCTTGCCGCTGATCTTGGTCTGGCCCAGCGAGATACGCACATTGTTGGCGGTCGGCTCAATGCCCGGTATGCGATAGGCGCTATCGTATTGCGTGACGGCCAGACCGAGGTAGCCGTTTTCGTTGATCACCGAGCCGCCAATCGAGCCCCCGCCCGATCTGTTGCTGGAGTTGGGCTGACGTCCGTTGACCAACGGCGGCGGATCGGGCGGGAACAGATAGGGGTAACCGGGGATCGCGTAATTGCTTGCGCGCCTGCCGCCGATGTCGCCGTGAACGGCGAAATTTTTCACGCCAACATCCGCCAGAGCGCCGCCTTCCATGCCGGCGTCAACCGTCGAGACGGCGCCTCTTGTCTCTAGCTTGACGCAGCCGTTTTCTCTCTCCTGCGGCGTTGCGTTCTCCGGGCAGGGAATGACCTCGGGGATGCGGGCGTTGGTTGCGTTGACCACGCCGCCGATCGCCTGCGAACCCCAGCGCAATGTCGCCGGTCCCCGAACGACCTCGAGCTGACTGACTCCCAATGGATCAATTGGTACGGCGTGATCTTCGCCAATCTCCGACATGCCGCTGGTGCTGATGCCATTCTCCTGAATACGCACGCGGTAGTTGTCCAGTCCTCTGACTACCGGCCGGCTGGCGGCGCCCGGGGCCGTTTCCGTGCCGGTGACGCCCGGTCGCGCAAAGAGAATGTCGCCGAGCTGGCCGCCGCCGCTGCGGCGCAATTCCGGATTTGTGACAACCAGAACCGTCGCATATTGATCGGCGACAATCGGCAAAACGCCATCCGTAACGGATGTCGCCTGCGCGGGCACATCGTCCGGCGCTTGATCCCGCGCTTGCGGGACTGTCTGCGCCGATCGTCTCGGTGACGAGGGCGCTGCGATCGCTGCGACCCGAGGCTTCGACGCGGCCTGTCTTTTAATTGGACTCGCGGACCTGACCTCAATGGTCGGCAAGGACTGCTGCGCCACGCCAACAGCGGGCCAAAGCCCCTGGATGCATATCAAGCCAATGAAATTCAAAGGTTTTTTTGACATAGCGGCAAACATGTCAGAGCCCTCAGGCAATGTTATAATGTAACACTATCGCCATCTGTCAAAATTGTAACCCCGGAGGCAGTCGCGAATATCAATGAGATGGATGGTGTGACATTTTTGTCACGCCTCTAACAATGAGAATCGCATCAATCCTCTGGGTCTGCCTAGACAGAGCGATAAATGCTCATGTGCAGTCTTCAGAGGGGCCGTGACGCAGTGATAAAGCTGAAACATAAGCGATTTTTATGAGAGTAGGACGTCATCATGTCAGTTGATGTTGCGGCGCCGCATTATTTGAATTATCCCTTTGGAAGCGGCTGGGAATAATATTCGCCGCCAGAGGGGTATGGCCATGGACAGTTCAGGCTCGGCCAACGCAGATTCTGATGCGCGCGGCGCGCAGCGGCCCCTGTCGCCGCATTTGTCTGTCTATCGCCCGATGATGACGATGATGATGTCGATTGCGCATCGCATCACCGGAGCTGGTCTTTATGTCGCTATGGCCTTGCTGACCCTGTTGTTTCTTGGCGTCGGGATGGGGGGCGCCTTTTACACGGCGTTCGGGTGGCTCGGGTCGAGCGCGATAGGCGGGTTGCTCGTGTTTCTGATCACCTGGGCCATCTATCACCATTTGCTTGGCGGCGTGCGTCACTTCCTCTGGGATCGCGGCCTTTACATGGACCCGAAAGGCCGGGAAGCGTTGGCGATTGGCACTTTGGCGGGTGGCGTCGGGCTGACCGTCCTGACATGGATCGCCAGATCATTGGCGGGCTGAACGGGGGGAAGCCATGTCGACGCCGACACATTTCAAAAGCGGTCGTGAAGGTCGGGGCGCAGCCTTTGTCGCAGACCACCATGGCTCAGAGCATGCCCGCTTCATGCGGTTAACCTCTTACGCGCTGGCTCCGCTGGGCATTCTGGCGGGCTGGTACCTGGCCGGAGTCGTCGGCCTGCCGGCCGATGGCGTGCGCGCCGCAATCGGTCGACCTTTTCCGGCGCTGGCGCTGATCGCCTTTGGTGTGATTGGCATGGTTCACGCCCGCGAGGGCATGAACGAGATCATCATCGATTATGTGCATGATCCGGCGTTGATGGAGAAAGCCCTTCGCGCCAATCGATGGGCGGCGCGGGCGATCGCCGCCCTTTGGACACTGGCTCTTATGCTGATCGCAGCGCCCAGGTGACAGGGCTCCTGCGCGCCGCGATCCACTAACGATAAAAAGGCTGTAAGAATGAATGCGACTGGCGCTGCATCATCCTTCTCGATAGGCGGCAGGGCCTATCCGATCACTGATCATACTTATGATGTGGTTGTGGTCGGCGCCGGCGGCGCAGGGTTGCGCGCGGTAGTTGGTTGCGCCAAGGCCGGGCTCTCTGTCGCCTGCGTCACCAAGGTTTTTCCAACGCGTTCGCATACGGTCGCGGCGCAGGGCGGAGTCGCCGCAGCGCTGGGCAACATGGGCCCGGACGACTGGAAATGGCACATGTATGACACGGTCAAGGGCTCCGACTGGCTCGGCGACCAGGACGCGATCGAATATCTCTGCCGTAACGCGCCGCAGGCGGTTTATGAGCTGGAGCATTGGGGCGTGCCTTTCTCTCGCACGACCGAGGGAAAGATCTACCAACGGCCGTTCGGCGGCATGACCACTGATTTCGGAAAGGGTCCGCCAGCGCAACGCACCTGCGCCGCCGCTGACCGCACCGGCCACGCCATGCTCCACACCATGTATGGTCAGGCGTTGAAGCACGAGACCAAATTCTTCATCGAATATTTCGCCATCGATTTGATCATGGACGCGGCTGGCGCTTGTCGCGGCGTAGTTTGCCTCAAACTTGACGACGGCACGATCCATCGTTTTCGCGCTGGCCTCACCGTACTGGCGACCGGCGGTTACGGCCGCGCCTATCTCTCCGCCACCTCCGCACATACGTGCACAGGGGATGGCGGCGGCATGGTGTTGCGCGCTGGTCTGCCCTTGCAGGATATGGAATTCGTGCAGTTCCATCCGACTGGCATTTATGGCGCCGGGTGTCTGATTACCGAGGGCGCGCGCGGCGAGGGCGGCTATCTCACCAACAGTGAGGGCGAACGCTTCATGGAGCGTTATGCGCCGTCGGTGAAGGATCTCGCGCCGCGCGACATGGTTTCGCGCGCCATCACCATGGAAGTGCGCGAGGGCAGGGGCGTCGGCAAGAAGAGGGATCACGCCTTCCTGCATCTCGAACATCTCGATCCAGCGATCCTCGCCGAACGTCTGCCGGGCATTTCCGAAAGCGCGCGGGTCTTTGCGGGCGTGGACGTGACGCGTCAGCCGATTCCGATTCTTCCGACCGTGCATTACAACATGGGCGGTATCCCGACGAATTATCATGGCGAGGTCTTGCGCAAGATCGACGGCGATCCCGACGCTGTGGTGCCGGGACTGATGGCGATTGGCGAAGCGGCCTGCGTTTCGGTGCATGGCGCCAACCGACTCGGCTCAAATTCTTTGATCGACCTTGTAGTGTTTGGTCGCGCCGCCGGGCAGCGCGCCGCCGAACTGGTCAAACCCGGCGCGGCGCAATCCGAGTTGCCGGCCGACTCGGCGCAATTGTCGCTGTCGCGCCTCGATCGATTCCTTCACGCCACGGGCGACACCGGCGCGGCGACGCTGCGCGACCGCATGCAACGGACCATGCAATCGCATTGCGCTGTCTATCGCACCGGCGAGGTGCTTGACGAAGGCGTCTCAGGCATCAACGATGTCTGGCGCGCCGGCGTCGACATCAAGATCAGCGATCGTTCGCTGATCTGGAACTCCGATCTCATCGAGACGCTCGAATACGACAATCTGATCGTTCAGGCTGTGGTGACGATGGAGTCGGCGGCGAACCGCAAGGAGTCTCGCGGGGCGCACGCCCGCGAGGATTTCCCGGCGCGCGACGACGCCAACTGGATGAAACACACGCTGGCGACCATCGATAAAGAGAAGAAAACGACAACGATCGATTATCGCCCGGTGCACAGCTATACGATGACGAACGAGGTCTCCTATATCGAGCCGAAGGCGCGGGTGTATTAACTCGCCTGTGACGCCGGTCGAGAAGGCCACTAAAGCGGAAACAAAAAAGATGGTCGAATTCACCCTTCCGAAAAACTCCGTGATCGCCGAAGGCAAGGTTTGGCCGAAGCCGGAAGGCGCAACGGCGCTGCGCGAATTTCGCATCTACCGCTACAATCCTGACAGCGACGCCAATCCGCGCATCGATACCTATTTCATCGATACGCAAGATTGCGGGCCGATGGTGCTCGATGGCGTCATCTGGATCAAAAATCATATCGATCCGACCCTGACCTTCCGGCGTTCCTGTCGCGAGGGCATTTGCGGCTCCTGCTCGATGAATATCGACGGGGTCAACACGCTGGCCTGTACGCGCGGCATGGACGAGATTGAGGGCGTTATCCGCCTCTATCCCCTGCCGCATATGGGCGTGGTGAAGGACCTTGTGCCGGACTTGACGATTTTCTACGAACAGCACGCCGCCATCGAGCCGTGGCTGCACGCCGGCGCTGATCCGGAGAAGGAACGTCTGCAATCGCCGCAGGACCGGGCGAAGCTCGATGGGCTCTATGAGTGTATTCTGTGCGCTTGCTGTTCCACTTCCTGTCCGAGCTACTGGTGGAATTCCGACCGCTATCTCGGTCCGGCGGCGCTGCTGCAGGCGCATCGCTGGATTTCCGACTCTCGTGACGAGGCTACCGACGAGCGGCTGGATTACGTCGACGACACCTTCCGACTCTACCGCTGCCATACGATCATGAACTGCACCAAGGCCTGCCCGAAACATCTGGAGCCGGCAAAGGCCATCGCCGACCTCAAGAACCGGGCGATCGCGCGGGCGGGATAAGCCACAACCTCTCATTTCGTTGAGTCTGATACGGCGTCTTTGCCTTGATCCTGCCGCCTCCACGTTTTAGGAGGGCCTTGACGATTTAAGGGAGAGGTCAGCCATGCGTCAGGATGTCGGACGTTTTCTCGGTTTTCTCTCGGTTTTTGCTCTTGTGGCGGGTATCGCGTCGACGGCCTCGCGCGCTCAGGAATTACAATTCGATCCGCATGCTTTCGACGCCCCCGCCAAACCCACTGGCAAAAAGGCGCGGGGAGCTGTCGCCCCGTCCGGCCCTGGCCCCGCCGCCGCCCCGCAACAGCAGGGCGGCAAGCCACGCCCGGATCGCCAGTTCGGCGAGCTTGAAGGCTGGTCGCCTGGCAAGGAGCCGCCAAAGCCCAAGGACGCGCCCAATACAGGGAAGTCGAGCGGCGGCGAGTCCATGCCCGTAAAAATGACGCCCGGCGGCAATATGGGCACGGGATTTACTTTCTAGATCATCGTCGCGCCGGCAAGGTCGCCGGCTGGAGATCAATCATGGCTTACAAGGTCGCCATCGCCGGCGCCACGGGAAACGTGGGCCGCGAAATGCTGGACATTCTGGCCGAGCGCCGCTTTCCTGTTTCGGAAGTCGTGCCGCTGGCTTCCTCGCGCTCCATCGGGACGGAGGTTTCTTTCGGCGACAAGACGCTGAAATGCCGTCATCTCGACACCTATGATTTCTCTGACGTCGATATCTGCCTGATGTCAGCCGGCGGAGAGGTTTCGAAAGCCTGGTCGCCGAAAATCGGCGCGCAGGGCTGCGTCGTGATCGACAATTCTTCCGCCTGGCGCATGGACCCTGATGTGCCGCTGATCGTGCCGGAGGTGAACGCCGAGGCTGCAGCGGGCTTTAAAAAGAAAAACATCATCGCCAATCCCAACTGCTCGACGGCGCAGCTGGTCGTAGCGTTGAAGCCGCTGCACGACGCCGCCAAGATCAAACGCGTGGTTGTCTCCACCTATCAATCGGTGTCTGGCGCCGGCAAGGAGGCGATGGACGAGTTGTTCGCGCAGACGCGCTCGGTTTTTGTCTCCGACCCGGTCGATGCGAAGAAATTTCCCAAGCGCATCGCCTTCAATCTCATTCCGCAGATCGACGTCTTCATGGAAGACGGCTTCACAAAGGAAGAGTGGAAGATGGTCGCGGAAACCAAGAAAATCCTCGATCCGAAGATTAAACTTGTCGCCACCTGCGTGCGCGTGCCGGTGTTTATCAGTCATTCCGAGGCGGTGAACATCGAGTTCGAGAATCCGATTTCGGCCGATGAGGCGCGCGACATTCTGCGCGCGGCGCCCGGCGTGCTGGTGATCGACAAGCGCGAGCCGGGCGGCTACATCACGCCGCATGAGGCGGCGGGCGAAGACGCGACCTATGTCTCGCGCATCCGCGAAGACCCGACTGTCGATAATGGCCTGGTGTTGTGGTGCGTCTCCGACAATCTGCGCAAGGGCGCGGCGCTGAACGCGATCCAGATTGCGGAAGTGTTGATGAACCGCAAGCTGATTACGCCGAAGCCGAAGGCGGCCTGATCCATATAATCGCGGCATGCGAGAAGATTGCCGTATTCTTTGCCTGAGACGAAAACATAATAGCCTGCGGCATTGTTGAAATGCCGCGGGTTTTTTCGGCGAGCTTGAGTGACGCGCTCCTCTTCCCGCGCCATGGAGGCGGATGATCGGACCGACGGAAGCTGTTGCAATTTTGCAACGCTAGCCCCTTTTGAAGCCTCTCGGCAGATTTTGCCTTATTTGCGCCTCCAGCCGGGGAGAAGCTTGCGCCTACGTCCTCTCCTTGGACGTTTCCTCCCTGACTTGGCCGCTGGCGTTGCGCCGGCGGCCTTTTTGTTTGCCGCGATAATTTATCCGGCCATGTCAGCGAACACCTCAGCCAAGCTTATGCAATAGCCTCAGCGGTGTCTTTCGTTTTTGAACAGTCGCAAGGCGAATTCTCCGGCAGGGGTCTGGCGCCAGCGCTCAACCTCCTCGCGAAAGTCACTGTTGGTCGATGACAGCGGGATCATTCGCGCGGCGTATGCTTGAGGCATAACCAGCGGCGCCGCCAGAGAGGCAAAAGTAATATCGGCGCCGGTGAAACGATCCCCGCACAGGAACGGTCGATTGTCTGCCAGACGTTTGGCGACATCATCAAATATTGCTGCGATCAGGTCTCGAGATCGCTGAGTTTCAGCCGGCGAAACATTGAGACTGGAGCGGAGAATGAATTTCATGAGAGGTAGAAAGGCGCCAGCCAGCCGACGCTCTACAAAAGGCACGGAGGCCGTTGTCATCATCTGACTGAAAACGGCCGAGTCCTCAAGAAGATAGGAGTAGCCCAGTCGACGGGCATGAGGTCCGAGCTCCTCGTCGAATTGTGACTCCAGAACTTTGGATTCTTCGCAATCCTCCGGGAAAAGTCGGTCGCCGCGTTGCCCGGATTCGTCAGCCCACCGAAGTATATCCTTTGAGTCGGTGAGTGAAGGGCCACCATCGATTGCAAGAAGCGGCGTGCTGCGTCCGCCTGCTCTAATCGTTGCCGAAAGATGCAGAATTGGCAGATGCCCTTCCTCGACGTAAGGAATTCCCATTCGATCAAGTGACCAGCGCGCTTTTTCGCAATAGTGCGAAAATGGGATTGTGATCAGGCGCGCAGTGCACATTTAAGCTCCTAGCGGTTATTCATCAGCTGAGAGACCTCTCTCCCAATCGGGAGTGAAGCGCGTAGAAATTTATCTCGAAACCAATTTAAGCTCAAGTATTAGCTTTAGCAATTTATGATTGAGGGGCAATGGGCCGTTAAGGGCCAAGCAGGTCAGAGCATTGAATTTCTTGAGAATAAGTGCAGAGGCGATGTTTGCAGTCCCTTAAAGTTTTGCCCGTGAGCTGATGTGATATCCCGTCTTCCCCTAAAACATTAGAATTATTGTTAGTTAGAGGTTCCGTCGTTCAATCAACTGTTATCGTCAGCAACTGCGATGTGCGGACGATATCGTGTAAAAGCATTTGCGAAAATCCCCCCGACTTAAAGGCTCGCCATACTGATTTTGCGATCCAGAAACGCCTATTTGCATCCAAGATTTATTCTGGATCAGAGCGGCGCGCCGGCGACCGCCGCCGCCAGCAGGCAGAAATCATGCGCCGCAAGCGCAGGCCGCAAGCGCAGGCCGCGAGCGCAGGCCGCGAGGGCGGCGGACCGGCGTGCAAGAGAGTTAGCCAGGCGACATAGACAAGAGACCAGCCGCCCCCATCAGCGATCAATCCCGCCGTGACCGATCCGGCGAGCGCGGCAAGCAGAAAGCCATCCGGCGGCATGGACGGCGCCGCGATTTTGACGGGATCGCTGCGGCCATGCGGCAGGCGGATCACCGCCGCCAGCGCAAGGATGCGCAGGGCCCCGGCGTTGACGGGCCGCCTGTGGACCGAAATCCAGATATTTCAATTTTTTAAAAATAAGGGTTGCGTTCCCGGAACGCGGCGCATAAAAGCCAAGCTCACATTGGCGCGGGGTGGAGCAGCCCGGTAGCTCGTCAGGCTCATAACCTGAAGGTCACAGGTTCAAATCCTGTCCCCGCATCCAATATTTCCCAAAAAATCAAATATTTGCGAATTGACCCTGCTTTCAGGAAGCAGGGCGTTGACGTTTGCAGGAAGCATATAGGAAGCAAGAGGGCTCAAAATCCTGCGTGTGGGAAATAACCTGAAGGTCGCATGGGTAGCTCCGTATCTTGATACGTAAATTCCGACTATACCTCGAGAACTCTAGGCGCAGCCAAGGTCAAGGCTTGCAGGGCAGCTAGGGAAGCTCTGAACAATCACTGATATTCGTTAAATTCACTGAGTATCGGACGTCTCAAGAGTGATTTACGCTGGCTTTCGCCAATTCCGTACGGTTTGGGGTTTTTAATTCAGGTAGGATAAGTCCTGATTTTGTTTATCTAATGCTCCCTATGGCGGCTTCGCCGCCGCCATGCAGAGGAACGCTCAGCTAAAGGGCTAAAAACACCCCCAAAGAGGCGGACGACGCTATCGCCCAGTCTTTTTCAACGAATTCCGCCATCAGCGGTCACTCGCTGCCTGCCACTTTGCGGACTTTCTGCACGCTGCAATAGCGGCTTGGGAGCGAAAGCCAACGAGGAGAGTCGATCGAAAGCTATGCCCCCGAGACTCGCTACGAGCGAAAACAGTGCGCTGCGGGATGCTTCGGCATGGTAGGTGTAGTCAATCGGACAGCGATCGGCAGCCCAGCGAGCCGAGAACGCCACTCATCTCCGGCGACCGCTCAAAAATCTCAAGCAGATTGTCCAACATATAGGGCCCGGGCGCGTGGTTCGATGGTGGCATGCAGGCACAGCAGCTTTCCGAACCGGCTGAGGTCCGCAAGCGCCAGATCAGCCTGTCATCTTCGCTAGCCAGAGTCACCGATTGGCGCGATAGCCGAGTAGTATTCCCTCTCGGCCCGCGCACTTGTCTGATCGAGATCAATGGCGAGATACTCGTTACGAATGTAGTCGACCAAAAGATTAAGCTGATCCCGCGTCTCGCTTGCTGCGGAGAGAATTGCCGTCGCCGCCGCCGCTTCTGCCTCTCGAAAGTCGCCCCGTTCATCTCGGCGCCCAAACGCCTGAATATTTTGATTGTTCAACTCACGGTATAGATGGTCATAGCGGAGTGTTTCTCCAAGCTTATCAGTCAATCTACGGATCAACTCATCCGCACGCTTATCGTAAAGGGCAAAGTCAAGGCGGCTCAAAACATACGACATATTTTCGTGCATGTACGGCGCGAAATAGTGCAAGTTCTCAGGGGCTTCACGTGTGTGAAAGTCCAACATTTGAACGCTGAATTGGTTGAGAAACCACTTAAGGTTATCTTCATCACGCGCCCGCTTAATTTGGTCCGGCGTTCTCTCCACGATTTCTGCCGGCTTTTTGGGCCGTTCTGAGATTATGGTGCGCAATGCTTCGGTAAGAAGCTTTGAGATCGGCTCGATCTTTCCTTCAAGCTTCTTCGCCGTAGCGTCGAGCTCATACTTGGAGATCCGATGCCTATCGAAGTCGAACGGAAGATTCTCGAAGGGCCCTGACTTATCCCAGAATAGGAGGATCATTCGACTCCAGCCCAAAGACGCCGCCGCGATCCCCGTCTCGAAAGTCACATTTGAATTCGGCATGCTCTTCCCGTTACCCGGGAATTGGTACACCGTCGAGATGTCTCCCACAAACACATCAGAAGCATGAATCTTTCTCGCTATTTCGAAAGGAATGTTTGGTGCACCTGGCGACCCCCTCGTAGCTTCCTCCAGAACGATTCTGATTGGAAACTCCTCTTCAATTCTGTTACTCGCTATGCGAAGAGCTTTACGCACAGCATCGGTCGTCATTTCTTGGTCGCGATCGGACTGCCACGCGAAAAAAACTATGAAATTGGATCGATCTGAGTTCATCTTTCTGCCCGCGCCCGCGAATCTTTTTAAAAGCTTATTTAGCTTTGCATATCAAAGCCAGCTTAGTGTGAGTAAGCTAGTTCGTGTCTCGATGTATTACTCAGCCGATTTTTTTGCGGCACCGATTTTCATTTAGGTCGATATCCACGCAAAAATAGGCCCCACGGTAGCCGCCGTCACATTGCAATCAAGAGCCCCCTAGGGAGGCGCCAAGCCGTCGTCTATCACCGCGTGCGCTATCCGTAAATAAGCTTTCTTCAAGCCACTTTTATAGATGAAAGCCACTCCTTCAGCTTCGTCCACCGACGGCGACCTGAGACATTCTTGACCGCTATCGCCACCGCCTTTGGCTGTCCAACCAGGACGACAAGCTTTTTCCCGCGTGTCACGCCCGTATAGATCAGATTACGCTGAAGCATGGTGTAGTGCTGCGTCATAACGGGAATAACAACGGCTTGATACTCCGAGCCTTGGGATTTGTGGATGGTTGCGGCATAGGCTGGAACAAGCGTGTCGAGTTCGCCAAATTCGTAGGTGACCGTGCGTCCATCGAAATTCGTCGTCAGCTCGCCCGTGTCGACATCGACATCTTCAACATAGCCGATGTCGCCATTGTAGACTTCCTTATCGTAATCATTGTCGATCTGCATGACTTTGTCTTTGGGCGCGAAGGTCCAGCCGAACCGCTCCACTTTCTTGTCGCCTGCAGGATTGAGCGCCGATTGCAGTTCGACATTCAGAGATCGCGCGCCGACGCCGCCGCGGTTCATGGGACATAGAACCTGAATGTCGCGGATCGGATCGAAGCCAAAGCGCGCAGGTATTCGATTTTTCACCAGATTGACGATTGTGGGGATCGCATTCTCGGGCTCTGCCGCCGCCACGAAATAAAAATCGCTTTCATCGTCGGGCCGATGGAGATCGGGCATGATCCCCTTGTTGATGTTATGCGCCGCCATGATGATCCGACTTTGCGCTGCTTGCCGGAACACCTCGGTCAATCGAACGACCGGAATGGCCTCGGATTGAATGATGTCGGCTAATACCTGCCCGGGTCCCACGGACGGCAACTGGTCGATATCGCCCACGACGAGCAATGCCGAACTGTCTGGCAGCGCCTTGAGAAGCGATTGCATCAACATGACGTCGACCATCGACGCCTCATCGACAACCAGAAGATCACAGTGGAGAGGATTCTCTGCGTTCTTCTTGAAACCACCGTTTTTGGGGTCGACTTCTAGTAGACGATGAATTGTCTTCGCCTCGAACCCTGTCGTTTCCGTCATGCGCTTGGCGGCGCGGCCTGTGGGGGCGCACAGGAGAAGTTTGACGCCCTTTGCCGCGAGGATCCGCAGGATCGAATTGACGATGGTGGTTTTTCCGACGCCTGGCCCACCAGTGATGACGCAAACCTTGGCTATTAAAGCCAGGCGGATCGCTTCGTTTTGGCGTTCAGCCAGCGTAAGGCCGGTTTTTTGCTCAATCCATGGTAGCGCTTTTTCAGGATCAATCCATGGCCACGGCAACGTACCATTCAGGAGACTTTTCAATCGCTCGGCGATTGTCTGTTCCGCCCGGTAAAGGCCGGTCAGAAAAATACAATTTGTTTCGCCAACCCGGTCGCGGGTTACGACGCCTTCGCTCAGTTCTAAATCCAGCGCCGTCTGCACCAGGTCTTCCGGAACCTCAAGCAGATCGCCCGCAAGCGGACGCAATGTATCTGCAGGCAGGCCGCAGTGGCCTTCGTCCATGGCCTCGGTCAGGGCAAAAGATATTCCCGCCCTTACCCGGATCATCGCCGTTTTTTCGATGCCGAGCTTCATGGCGATGGCATCAGCAGTCTTGAAGCCGATCCCGCGAATATCGCGCGCGAGGCGATAGGGGTTTTCCGTCATCACCTGAACGGCGTCAGCGCCATAGGTTTTGAAAATACGAACTGCGCGCGCCGTGCCAACGCCATGGCTGTGCAGGAACACCATGATTTCCCGCACGACCTTTTGCTCAGCCCAAGCCGAAATTATGCGCTTCGCCCTGATCGGCCCGATCCCGTCGACTTCTTTTAAACGGTCAGGTTCGGCTTCGATGATGTCGAAAACCTTGTCTCCGAAAGCTTTCACCATTCTTTTGGCGTAGGCCGGGCCGATACCCCGGATCATGCCGGAGGCGAGGTATTTCTCAATGCCTTCGGCTGTTGTCGGGGCCGAGGTTTTCAGAAACCGCGCCTTGAATTGCTGGCCATGATTTCTGTCGTTAAACCACTCGCCGGTAACGGTGAGCCATTCGCCGGCGGAAATCGTCGCGGCGTGTCCCACGACCGTGACGAGATCACGATGGCCTCTCGCCTTTACGCGTAAGACGCAAAAGCCGTTCTCTTCATTATGGAATGTAACGCGCTCGACGATCCCTGCGAGAACCTCGCTAACCTGCTGTGGAGAGGGACGCTGATGCGGCGGCATAGACAGGCTTCTTCGTAAACGCGTCAGGATATGTCGGAATTAATCTATATCTCCCGCGCAAACCACCTGATCCGACCCACAATATTCATCTCTTCAATCAACCGCTCGTAAGGCGCGTAGCGATCATTGTCGGAGACGATCTTCACCCTCGGCGGATCGCTGTTGGGGATGTGCTCCAGCCGTTTGGCGACGAGGCCCATGCCGTCGTGCAGAACAAATATGCCGGGCGGGGAGGGGGTTCGTCTACCGGTGTCGACCAAAAC
>JBBARD010000033.1:0-25876 GCA_040399965.1 Methylocystis sp.
AAAGGTCAGAAAATCATCCCATCGTGGCGTGAGATGCGTTCTTCACGGACGACTATACAAATCTCGTCACAAAATCGAAAATCTCTTCGCTAGGCTCAAGGATTGGCGACGTATTACAACGCGCTATGATCGATGTGCGCGCACGTTCTTCTCAGCAATCTGTATCGCTGCCGCCGTCTCCTTCTACCTCAATCAATGAGTCCTGAACCTAAAAGCTACTGCAGTTCTGAAGCTCTATGACACCATTTGCGATTGCAGTATAGGCTTATGTTTTATCGGACCAGTTAATATAGCCCTAAAAATTAAGGACTTTTTTGTAACTTTGTATCATGTTTGCCAATTATAGGCGACAGGGTAGGAACGAGAGCTTCAAAAAAATGTGGAATCAAGTTGCGAGCCAGTGTGAAGAAATTAGACAGGCAACTCGAACTAGCATCCAAGAGCAGATAATGGTAAAAAGAACCTTGGACTTGACTTTAAGTGCGCTGATGCTGACATTAATTTGTCCCTTATTACTGTTAATCATGATCTTGCTTCGGTTTACTGGAGAGGGTGAAATATTTTTTTTTCAAGAACGTGTCGGGTTTCGAGGAAAAAAATTTAATATCACTAAATTCGCAACAATGCTTAAATCTGCAGCTGTCATGAAATCGGGAGATTATATCGTTCAGAACGATCCGCGAGTTCTTAAGGTCGGCAGAATTTTACGAAAGTATAAAATTAATGAAATCATTCAGTTATGGGATGTGTTACGGGGAGAAATGAGTCTAGTGGGTCCGCGCCCACAAATACCACGTATTTATGATAAATACCCTGCGTCCTATAAGGAAGTCATTGATCGGGTCCGGCCAGGTATAACCGGCATAGGATCCTTGGTATTTCGTGATGAAGAAAAAATTCTTTCTGACTCAACTGATCGTGAATTTTGCTATACACAGCTTATAATACCCTATAAATCTGAGCTTGAGACATGGTATGCTAATAATAATAATATTTTTCTGGACATTTCACTCTTATTTCTGACCGTCTGGTATGTAATATTTCCACAAAGTCAAGCTTTGTGGAAGATTGTGCCATATAATCTCTACCGTGATACTTCTAAATTCCATGAAATTACACAAAAGGTATGAACTTCCTCGTTTAGTATAAAATTACTCATTATCATGTGTTGATATATACAGTATTGGAGTAGTTCCTCTACATAGAGAGTCTAAAATCACGATATTCCTCGCGGACGAGGTCTGGGAAGCCGTGGTTTTGCGCATAGAGGATTTCCTCAGCGCATCGAACATTTGTGATTCCATGAGGTATTAGAATCATACTCGTAAAGCGCCGAACGCATAGCATTTATGAGTTCGTTTTGTTGAGCATCGAGCTCTTCGCGTGATCGACACAATACCGCTTTCGCCCGCTGTTCTTTTGTCCTGGGTTCAACAAATAGAATCTCTGGACGCTGAAGCATGATTGTCTTGGCGCGATTTTTGGCGGCGGAGCGGTCCCTGATGAGCGCTGTGCGAGCAAGATAAAACTCTTTGAGTTCGGCGATGGGTAGAACAGCACATAACTCTTGCGCTCAATAAAGGCGACGTCTTGATCATGGATAATCTCGGCAGCAACAAGTCCGCCAGGTTGAGGCGCGCGGCTATGGTTTCTGGCAGCCTACTCGCCAGACCTCAATCTCATCGAACAGGCCTTCGCAAAAATCAAACTCTGGATGCGGCAGGTCTGAAACGCGCCGTCGAAGAGACATGGCGACAAATCGGACGTCTCTCCGAAGGTAACCAACCGGAAGAATGCGCTAGTCACCCGGCAAACGCAGGATATGTTTCCGTTAAAACCTAAAGCGGTCTAAAGTTGCTCGACCTCAAGCAGGCGCGTATCGACCGGAACTGGCGGACGCCCGCAGGACACCGCCTCGTCTTCGACCAGCGCCAGAGGAACGCCAGGCGCATCTATCATCATCGCCAGCCTGACCGGACCCAGCGGGAAGGGAGCCGACAAGCGGTAGGGATCACGAAAGCATCGGGCGTCGCTGTTTAGAACCGGTGAAACAATGGTCTTATTTTTCGCCCGGCGGCCGTATGATTTTTTCTTTAACTATTTGATTCTTTTGGTACCGCCACCCCGGCTCGAACGGGGGACCCCCAGATCCACAATCTGGTGCTCTAACCAACTGAGCTATGGCGGCACAAGCGGCGCGAACCTAAAAGCAAGCGCCGGCGATTGCAAGGCTTTCTGATTTCCTTCCATGTTGCCCCTGAGTGCGCCGACTTACCCGGGACCGGCCTCCCGGTCAGCGCCATTCTTTTGACGCAGGGCGTTTTCTCCAAGTCTCAACAACGCTGACTGCAGCGACAGATCAGCTATTCCGGCGACGACGGCTTCTGCGCGCGCGCGCGCCGCCGGATCGGACGGCGGCGGAGACGGTCGCGCCGACAGGCTGAGGAAGTTCGGCAACAACGGCGACGCGCCCTGGCGCTGAATGATCCGACCCACGCAGCGCCAGCCAAGATGAGCGTTGACCCGGTCGACGATTGTCTGCGTCATGTGCTGAATGTCGAGGCCGAAACCCGGCTCCACCCGCAGGATGAGGGTCGCCGGTTCGGAGCCGCGCGTCCGTTCGGCGCGCACTTTGTCGCCGTGAACGATCAAGGCGACCTCTACCTTGCGGCGCGGGCGCGGCGGCCATTGCAGCCGCTCGGGAGCGCAGAGCGAGGCGATCCGCTCGCCAACGATCTCCTGCCAGCGAAGGATCAGCGCCGCTTCGCCAAAGCCCCGTCGGGCGACGAGCGGATCAATCTGGCGCAGAGCGTAATCCGCCAGCGGCCGGGCGAAGATCGCCGGAGATCTGCGGGGCGCGTTCATCCCCCCTTACCCCTGCGCTGTTGGTTCCGATACATGAGGTCTTTTCCGCTCAGGCGCTTGCCGGCGAACGCATGCGCCGCCTATCACATGAGCCGCATGATACAATCCGTCGTTCCGCCGCGAAAGGCCCGCATGGCCGGGCGGGGTCGGCGGCCCGTTCACGGGCCCGCCGCCCGGGCGACGGCGCTGCTCGCATGGTACGACGCGCACCGGCGGGATTTTCCATGGCGGGCGCCGCCCGGCGTGCGTCCGGATCCTTACGCCGTCTGGTTATCCGAGATCATGCTCCAGCAAACCACGGTCGCGACGGTTCGGGGCTATTACAACAAGTTTCTCGCGCGCTGGCCGACGGTCGAGGCGCTCGCCGCAGCGCCGCTCGACGACGTGCTGGCGGATTGGGCCGGGCTCGGCTACTACGCCCGCGCCCGCAATCTGCACGCCTGCGCAATTCGCGTCGTGCGCGATCATGAGGGTCGATTTCCCCGGGACGAGACCGCCTTGCGTCAACTGCCCGGGGTCGGACCTTACACGGCGGCGGCGATTGCGGCGATCGCATTCGACCAACCCTGCGTCGCCGTCGACGGCAATGTCGAACGGGTCATGGCGCGTTTGCAGGTCATTGATAGACCGCCGCGTCAGGCTAGCGCGCTCGTGCGCGAGATGGCCCGGGACATGGCGCAGGAGATGGCGCCGTCGCCGCGCCCCGGCGATTTTGCACAGGCGCTGATGGATCTCGGGGCCACGGTTTGCACGCCGCGCGCGCCTAACTGCGCAGCCTGTCCGCTTGCTTATGCATGTAAGGCGTATCGAGACGGCTCGCAGGATCATTATCCCTTACGCGAGAGGAAGCCCGCCAAGCCAAATCGCCGAGGGGCGATATTTATTTTGGTGCACGACGGCTGCGCGTTCGTGCGGAGACGGCCATTGCGCGGTCTGTTTGGGGGCATGAACGCTTTTCCGTCGTCGCCCTTTACGAGAGATGTCGCGCCACAAACGCAATTGTGCCACGCGCCCTGCGCGGCGCGGTGGCGGCAGATTGCGACTCTGTCGCATGTTTTTACGCATTTCAGGTTGGAGGCGTCGGTTTTCGTCGCGCGCATCGGGTCGCGTCACAAGTTTTTGGGCGCTTGTCCGTCCGGCCGCTGGGTCGATTGCGCTCAATTGACCGACGAAGGCTTGCCCACTTTAATGCGAAAGGCGGCGTCGGCGGCCGGATTGATTGGAGATTGAACATGGGACGTCGCATCGGCGCGATAGAGGTGGAGTTGACGGAGGGCGCCATTCGGGTGCGTTTTAATGAGCGCACCCTCACCATTCCGATCGCCCCGCCGGACGCCGACTCGCCCGAGGAAGCGGATTTTCTGGTGCGTCTCGACGATATCGAGAGCTGGGATGCGCCGGATGATGAAACGCCAATAGCGATTGAGGAGTTGCAGAGGGTTATCGATGCGATTGAATCGCATCTCGACCGTCGAGGCCTTGTCGCCGATTTCGACTGACGCCGCTTGTTGTTCTCTTCAGTCGCCTGAACGCCTGACCGCCCTGTGGCGCCGTTCCGTCGGCGCCAGTGTTCGGCCCTGCGGCGCTGGCGCAAAAAAAGCCCCCGGCGGGGCGGGGGCTGGAGGTTCTGGGCGCGGGAGGAACGCCTCGTAAAGTGAATGGTTGCGCCAAAGGGTTAACAGACTCTTAAGAAACGGTTCGATCGCGCGCGGCGCAGAAAATTTTTTCATGCGGACCTTCGGCCTGAGGGCGGCGAAAAAGGAGACACGAAGCCAGCGAAGGGCGTAGGGCTCTCAATTGAGAAGCTTTCCGGACTATATGTCTTGAACACGTGAGATAATAATATAACTTACTGATATAAATGGCAGTTTAAAACTATTCCAAACTGGTTGGCGCGATGATCGTCTGTTCCTGCAACGTCTTGTCCGATCACGATGTGCGAGAAATGATCGGCCCCCGACAAGACCGCCCGTCGGTCGGGGCTGTCTTCCGGCGTATGGGCTGCGAGGCGAAATGCGGCCGCTGCGCCCGCACTATCGTCGCCATTGTTGACCAACATGCCGGTCACGCCCTCCAGGAGCCAATCGGCGGCGATTGCGACAGTTGTCGCGGAGACTCACTGGCGGCCTGACCGCCGCCGCGCTATTCTCCCCCCATCGGCGGGCATGGCCGCGCCGCTGGCGGAGAGGAATAGACATATGCGGGGCGACGCCAAGGTTATCGATTATCTCAATCGGGGATTGCGGGCCGAACTTACGGCCGTGAATCAGTATTGGCTTCACTATCGTATTTTCGAGAACTGGGGTTTGAAGGATCTCGGTAAAAAATGGCGCGAAGAGTCCATCGAGGAAATGCGTCACGCCGACTCCTTCGCGGAGAGAATCCTCTTCCTTGAAGGCTTCCCCAACATGCAAGTGCTCGATCCGATGCGGATTGGCCAGTCGGTTGAAGAGATTCTTCGCGCCGATCTTCAGACCGAGATTGAGGCGCGCAACAATTACATTGAAGCTGCTTCCTATTGTTTTTCGGTAAATGATCGCGTGTCGGAAAAATTATTCGAAAGCATTATCAAGAGCGAAGAGGGTCACATCGATTTCCTGGAAACCCAGCTTGAACTGATCAAACAGCTCGGGGTTCAGCTCTATTCTCAAAAACATATGGGCGAACTGGAGTAGGGCGCTCTACTCCATCACCGCCGCCTTGAGGATGCAGACCATGTTCGCTTGCGCCGGAAGCGCGCCGGCGTTACGAATGATATGGGGCCGATCGCAGCGATAGCGAAGCGTTTCGCCGGCTTTTGCGCTTTCTTTCACGCCAGCGACCTCGACTTCCAGAACGCCGGCGCGCACGGAGAGGCATTCCACAGATCCCCGCTGATGCGCTTCCGACGCCAGCACTCCCCCGGCGTCGGCGGACAGTTCATAACATTGCAGCCAGTCAACCGTCTTGATCCAGCCGATGATCTCCAGCCGACACTTGCCATCGTCGGAGAGAAGTATTGGCGTATCGGTGCGTGAGGTTTTTTCGAGAAAGGGCTCGTCCTCGGCGGTTTGCAGCACCCGTTCGATCGAGACGTCCAACGCCTGGGCAAGACGCCAGATCGTGGCAAGCGTCGGGTTGGTTTCGTTGCGCTCGATTTGGCTGATGATCGATTTCGCGACGCCCGATTGTTGAGAAAGTTCCGAAAGTGAAAGATTATAGGCCTTGCGCAGGCGCTGGACCGTTTGGCCGAGCTGGCCGCTGAGCGCCTGCGCGCCCGCTTCCAGTAACTTCTGCTTTTCCCGTCCCTCGACGCCCATGTGTAATCGACTTTATGCGCTGGCCAGCGTTCGAAAAACGCCCATTGAGCATATTAATATTGCGAACCGATAAAATAAACAATTTTGTTTGTTATAACGAACCTGTCGCGCGCCAACCCCGAGCCGGCCGGCATCCATTGAATGACTTCGAGGCTAAGATCGGCGCCGCTTGTCAAAAAAACAGAATAAAACTGTCATCTTGCAGCGTTTTGGGCGCCGCATATAGGGGCTGTGCGGCAACAAGAGACGCCGATTCATGCGCGGCCTCAAAGCTCACTCATCCTCGGGATATCCATCGTTCGAACCCCACGCCAAACATCTGACGGTCGCACGCCGTTAGCAGTTTATTCAGAAGGGATCAAAGCTCCCAATGATCATCGCGACATTTCTGGCGTGTCTTTGCGCCTTCATTATCATGATGAATCTGATCAGTGTGGCGATCATGGCGAGGAAATGCCGCGCGCGCCCGCGCAATCTGGCGGCTCCGCAGGACGCTCCGCCGGTGACTATCGTGCGTCCGTTAAGGGGCGTCGAGGCGTTTAGCGAAGAAATCCTGAGAGCGTCCTTTGAGCTTGATTATCCGAAATATGAATTGATATTTTGTGTCCAATCCGACGACGATCCGATTATTCCCCTGGTCAACAGAATGATCGCCGGGCATAAAGATCGCGACGCCAGTTTGCTGATCGGCGACGATCGCATCAGCGTCAATCCAAAACTCAACAATTGCGTCAAGGGGTGGGAAGCGGCCCGCTATGAATACGTAATACTCGCCGACTCGAACGCCCTGCCCCCAATCGATTACATCCAGACGATGCTGTCGGCCTTTCAGGACGACACAGCCCTCACGGTCTCTATGCCCATCGGCTCGCGCCCGGCAAGTTTCTGGGCGCTTGTCGAATGCGCAATACTGAACACCTTTCAGGCCCGCTGGCAGTATGGCGCCGAGGCCATAGGCATTGGGTTCGCCCAGGGTAAAAATATGATGTGGCGCCGGGAAATACTCGATTGCGCCGGCGGCCTTCCCGCATTGGGCGCGGAAGTCGCGGAAGACGCAGCCGCGACAAAAATCGTACGGGCCCAAAATATGCGCGTTCGATTGGTCGATATGCCGTTCGAGCAACCGTTAGGCGTGCGAACTGCGCAAGAAGTCTATGCGCGTCACGCGCGTTGGTCGAGATTAAGACGCGCCACATTCCCGGCCTATTATGCTCCTGAAATCATGAACGGCAGTTTTGTCGCCGTTTTGAGCGGCGCCATCGCCGCGCAAGGTCTTGGATTTGATCCGCTGCCTGTCGTGGCGGCAATTATCTCGCTACTTCACGGATCGGAACTCATTCTGGCAAGAATATGCGGATTTGTCCTTGAGTGGAGGACGCCTTTTGCGCTTGCAATGCGCGATCTGCTGTTGCCGGTGATTTTTGTCGATGGATTGATTTTCGATAATTTTTCTTGGCATGGCGAGGCGATGACGGTGCGGGAGCGCACAGACGCGCTCAAGACCGGTTGAGGAAGCCCTTCGCCGAATTGCGATTTCTCGTCAGCTCCTGTCTGGTCTTTGCAAGACGGAGTCTGTCATAAATATGCAGCAGAATTTGTATAGTTTTCCCCCATGGAATCGTGGAGCATCGCAAAATGTCTCGATCCGTGATCGATATTGATGATGAGAGCGTATCGCGATTTCGAACTATTTTTCTATCCGACCTGCATCTGGGCGCCAAATCGGCGCAGGCTGACCTGCTTCTTGACTTTCTCAAACATCACGACGCCGAAACAATTTATCTTGTCGGCGACATTGTCGATGGGTGGCAATTAAAAAAGGGCTGGCATTGGCCCCAGGCGCATAATGACGTCGTACAGAAAATTTTGCGCAAGGCTCGCAAGGGCGCGCGGGTAATCTATGTTCCTGGCAATCATGATGAATTTGCGCGCGGTTACACCGGGCTGACATTTGGCGGCATTGATGTCGTCCCTGAAGTCGTTCACGAGAGCGCCGATGGACGTAAATTTCTCGTCATACATGGCGATCAATTCGATATCGTTGTATGCAACGCCCGTTGGTTGGCGTTGCTGGGCGATTGGGCCTATCAACTCGCCATCGCGGCCAACACCTGGTTCAATCGGCTGCGTCGTCTGTTTGGCGTCGGCTACTGGTCGCTCTCGGCATGGGCCAAAATGAAAGTGAAAAACGCTGTCAATTTCATTGGAGATTACGAAAAAACCCTTGCTTCCGAGGCAGCGCGGCGCGGCGTCGACGGCGTGATCTGCGGCCATATTCACCACGCCGCAATACGGATGATTGACAATATCCTATACGTCAACACAGGAGATTTTGTTGAAAGCTGCTCGGCGATCGTCGAACATACGGATGGTCGACTGGAAATCATTTATTGGCGCACCACTGCAGCTGAGCGCGTGATCGCGCTTCCGGGCGAAAAATTAAAAGCCCTGCCCTCGCCCCAGGCGAAAGCGGCCTGATGCGCATTCTTGTCGCCACCGACGCCTGGCGGCCGCAGGTGAACGGCGTCGTGCGTTCACTTGAGGCTCTGGCGGGATCGTTGCGGAACAAGGGGGTCGATATAGATTTCCTCACCCCGCAGGATTTCAGATCTTTCCCCTTGCCGGGATATCGCGAAATTTCTCTTGCCCTGCCGTGGCCAAACCTGGTGCGTCGCCGACTTGAGAGAGGCTACGATCACATTCACATCGCCACCGAGGGTCCTATCGGACAGGTCGTTCGGGCGATTTGTTTGCGCGACGGAGTCTGTTTCACAACGAGCTTCCATACGCTATTTCCAGAGTATATTCAGGCGCGCTGCGGTTTGCCCCCGTCGATCGCCTATGCGGCCCTCAGACGTTTCCATAACGCCGGGGCCGGAACCATGGTCTCAACGCCTGGTTTGGCGCGTCACCTCGACGGGCGGGGATTTAGACGTCTGTTGCGTTGGTCGCGCGGCGTCGATCACACATTGTTCTCTCCCAGGAAGGCCGCGCCGCTCGAGTTGCCGCGTCCGATATTCCTCTATGCAGGACGATTGTCGGTAGAGAAAAATCTTGAAGCATTTCTCAGCCTTGATCTGCCGGGCTCGAAAGTGGTTGTCGGCGACGGTCCAGCGGCGCCCGGACTCAGGACCAGGTTCCCTGATACGCATTTTATGGGGCTCAAGACCGGTGAGGAGCTTGCCCCCATATACGCCGCCTCCGATGTCTTTGTGTTCCCCAGCCGCACGGATACTTTTGGCATGGTCTTGCTGGAGGCTCTCGCCTGCGGATTGCCGATTGCGGCGTTTCCGGTGATGGGTCCGCTCGATGTGATTGGCGGGAGCGGCGCGGGCGCTCTCGACGCTGACTTGCGCGCCGCAGCGCTTGCGGCGCTCGATATTTCTCGCGAAAGCGCGCGGGCGCGGGCGCTGACTTTCAACTGGGACGAATGCGCGGAACAATTTCTTGACAATGTCGCCTATGCCCATGGGGCGATCACGCTTGGCGCCGTCGGCGTCGAACCCTGGTTGAAACCTGTGGAATTACCGGGACGGCATCGTTCGGCCCCCACCTGACGTCGCATCCCATCGTGTGACAGTATAGGCTATAATCGGACCCGGGATTTGAGCGAACGGAGTCGCGATGAGCCTGAGCGGCGATGAAATCGAACGATATGCGCGACACTTGGTGTTGCGCGATATCGGCGGCCCCGGACAGCAACGACTCAAAAACGCCCGGGTGCTCGCCGTCGGCGCCGGGGGGCTTGGGGCGCCGCTCCTGCAATATCTTGCCGCCGCCGGGGTCGGGGTGATCGGAGTCGTCGACGATGATCGGATCGCTTTGTCGAATCTGCAGCGACAGGTGATCCATTCCACGGAGGATGTCGGCCGGCTCAAGACGGATAGCGCGCGTGAGGCGATAAGGCGGCTTAATCCGAATGTCCTTGTCGAGACCCATCCATTGCGTCTTGATGAAACCAACGCCCGCGCCCTGATCGCGCGTTACGACATTGTTGCGGACGGCTCGGACAATTTCGCGACCCGATATCTGGTGTCCGACAGTTGTTTTTACGAGAAGCGGCCGTTGGTGACGGCGGCGCTCGGCGGTTTTGACGCCTCTCTGACGACGCTCCGTCCCTTTGAAGCCGGCCCGGATGGCCGGCCAAATCCAACCTATCGTTGTCTGTTTCCAGAACCTCCGCCGTCCGGATCTGCGCCAGGTTGCGAGGAAGCTGGCGTTTTGGGCGCGCTCGCCGGCGTTGTCGGCGCCATGATGGCGCTGGAAGTGGTGCGCGAGATCGTCGGTTTTGGCGAAGGGCTTGTCGGCCGGCTGATTCTGATCGACGCCCGCGCCATGCGTTTCGAAACCCTGCGCTATGCGCAGGATCCCGACAATCCTTTGAATGGCGTCAGCGCGCCGCGATGACTGCGATTTCGACCTTGTAATCCGGGGTCACGAGCTTCGCCTCAATGGTGGCGCGCGCCGGCGGGTCGGTCTTGTCAACCCAGACGTCCCAAACGGTGTTCATCTCGGCGAAGGTCGAAATGTCCGACAAGTAGATTGTCGCTGACAGGATTTTGGTTTTCTCGCTGCCAAGTTCGGCGAGAATGTCGTCGATGAGTCCCAGGATTTCACGCGTCTGCTCAGCGACGGGGCCGCCTTTGGTTTTCTCCGCCACCTGGCCGGCGGTGTAGATTGTCTGACCGTGGACGACCGCCTTGCTCATGCGGGGACCCACGCCTATGCGTCTGATGTCGTTCATATCTCCTCCCGGAAACGGCACTGTTTTCGTTATCTGTCCTTTTCGCGGGCGTATGTGAAATGACATCTGCACAGTAGCGCGAAGAGAATTCAGACCAGATCTCGGATCAGTTTCAGCATGAATTGCTCTAGGCGATGCGTCTGATCGGAGCAAGATCGGGTCCTGCGACAGTTCAGATATGGCAAAACTTCCAGGAATCGGGACGGACTTCCCGGGCCTCTTCGCCGCTGGTCGCGGCGACCAGAATTTAAATCAATTTTTATCTTTTGGACGAAAAATGCCCGCATCTTGGGTCCCGTGCTCTGTGTTGCGGAATAATGTCAATAAAATCAGCAAATTGCGGGAGTGTTCGACGCTTCTTGCAGCCACATAACCGGCCCAGAATCGCCCTAATGCGGCGCGAACAATGCCATCAATGGGTGATTTGCTGCTTGCCTGTGACGGTTTTGACACGGTTTTCCTGCGGGGATGCGCCCGTGGTTAACAAAATATTTTCAGTGAGGGGCGGATGACGAATACAATCGGGTTGCAACTGGCGTCGCTAACGTCCGGTCGCCTGCCGTCAGGCAAGAAGACTCAACAACTTCTCTTGAGCGGCTCGGCGATGTTGGCCTGTCTCGCGACGGGAGTTTGGTTATTGCAGACCCGTCCGGTCGCGACCATTGATGTCGCCGACCCTCAGGAAGGCGTCCCGGCGTCAGCCAGTAACGCCGCCGGGCCTGTGCTTGTCGACGTTCGTGGCGCTGCGAACCTGAGGCCCGTCGCCCAAATCAAGACAATCCGACCCGCCGGAAAAATTTCGGTGGCTCCGGTCACGCCGCCGCCTATCGCAGGGGCGGCTTTCGAGACTGCGCCGCCTCAGGCGACGACGGCCTCGATCGAGGGTGAAGTTACGCTGACCCCCATGCCGCCGCGACGACCAAGCGCCGCCGAGATCAAAACTCTTGCGGAAAGCAATCGTCCGGCGTTGCCGACGCGCGTTTCCGGTCTGCCCTTCCGCCGCACGCCGGTCGCGACTGCCGCGCCGGTCGATAATCGTAACTTCCTCGAGAAATTCTTCGGTATTGGCGAGACTTCCAGTCCGTCCGCGCGCGGGGGACAGGCGCTTGCCTACGCCGCACAGGAAACGATCGCGACCGGCCGCTCGCTGCTGGGCAATACGCCGACAGGCTCCTCAACCGGCGCGGCGGTCGCGGCGGCGCGCTACGATAATCACACCGCCGTGTACGATATCTCCGCCAAGACCGTATACCTGCCGGATGGCACACGTCTTGAGGCGCATTCGGGTCTCGGAGATCGCCTCGACGACCCGCGATATGTCAGCGAACGCATGAAAGGGCCGACGCCTCCGCATATTTACGAGCTGTCGCCGCGCGAGGCCCTGTTCCATGGGGTTCCCGCCCTCCGACTCAATCCGGTTGGCGGCGGCGGCGCAATCTATGGCCGCGCAGGCCTATTGGCTCATACCTATATGCTGGGTCCGAACGGCGACTCGAACGGTTGCGTGTCTTTCCGGGATTATTACGCTTTTCTGCGCGCGTATCAGAGCGGAATGGTTAAACGTCTGGCCGTTGTGGCGCGTATGTGACGTTAGGGATCGGTCCGGGTTTTTGGCCAAGCGGCTGCCCGGACCATTTCAAGTGATGGTCCGGCGCTAAAATTTTAACGTGCGCAGCGGTATTGACTTCATGCTCAGGCAATCGAAGTCGGCGATAGACCGCCGATCTGGTCAATTGAGGAGGTCGTTGCGCTGGTCGATGTTTCCGGCGCAGGAGCCTCGACGACGGGTTGCGCAACGCCCCGATATTCACTCCAGACCCAGGCCATAGGCGTCGGCGACGATGCGCCTGAGCCTGATCCGGAAACGCTGTCGACGGCTGACGGCGCGTTCGTTAATTCTTTGAAAAAGCCAAACAGGCGATCTCGCAAATCGGTCATCAATTGTTTCGCCGCCGTGACCCAACCCGACAGAGCCGATACTGACAACAATGCAGGAATGATCGGCAAGGCCGAGCGATCGGCAAGGTTAGAATTGAGTGAGGCGGCGCCCATTTCGCTCGTTAGCCCGGCCTGTCCCGATAGAGGCCTGTCATTGACTGAGGCCTCGTCTGTCCCGCTCCCGATCGTGTCGTGAGTGTTTGCGGTCGTCAAAAGGTTCGGCGCGATTGTCGATGGTTTCGACCCAGAAGCCGCGTCGTCAAGTTGTGAAGCGCCCCGGTATTCAGTCCAAACCCAGGCTTGGGGTCTAGGCAAGACCTCGCCAGAATCCGCTGGGGTGGCGTCGATAACGTCCACAGTCGTCGGCGCGGCCGTTGCTCCCTTAAACAAGCTTAACAGGCGTCCCCGCAAACCGGGCGAAAGGCGCAACGCCGCCACCGCGCCGAACGACAGGGCGGCCAGTAATAACAGCGCCGGAATGGCCCAGGAGGACGTGACATCGGACTCGCCTGAGTTGACTGCGGCGGCGTCCAATTCGCCCATGGGCCGGGCGGCTCCCGAAAGAACTCCACTATTGACCGAGCCCGTAACCAGGGAGGCGTCGGCGTTCTTCTGCGCAGATTGGTCGATCCCGCCGGCTGGGGCCGGCCCGGCGGTCATTTTATGAATGTTTTGGCGCACAGACGCAGACAATTGCCGTGACCGGTCAATCGGAACCGCCTGCTTTCCTTGATAAACGAAGGCCCCTTTTTGTTCGACAACGATGTCTCCGGAATGGGCGGTCGGGTCATTTTTGACGATTTTCAGCGAATGTTGCTGGGACTCCTCCGGCGGATGACAGGTGCAGCCCGCAGAAACCTTCTCACGGAATTTGAAGGCCATTGGCAGCGATGTATATTTTTCTCCATCCAGATTGCGAGCCGTCTCTATGGAAGAGCCGTGATAGTAAGCCACTGGCGCGGAAGGGCACGCGTATTCGCACGAGGCCTGTTTGGTTTGCTGCGCCGATTTGATCAAAGGAAAAAAGTATCCATCGCAGGTGCGAACGCAGAATTCGGTTCCATTGCCCCACGAGGCGCCATCGTCCTCGCGCCGCGGCATTGCAGCGGCAGGGCGAGAAGATCTTGCGCCTTCGTATGAGCGATTAGATCCCTCTGCATCGTCGAACCTTTCGGAATGCCCTCGCGACACGCGACTCCCGCGGCTTCGGTATCGCTCCCGATTAGACCCGCCGTGAGAAAAATGTTCGGCGTTCCTGTGACCGTAAGCACGATGCGAGTTGCTTGATGGCGCATCATAGCCAAAGAGTTCCTGTAGAAAATCCTGGGCGCTGGCGCCGTCTCCGCCGGACAGCAAACAGATGAAGGCGAGCGCAAGGGAAGCGGTTCGATATCTAATCATAAGCTTGGCCATTCCGGGCAATGGGATAATGTTTGCCCCTTAAACGGTTTTGTCGCCCGCTCCCAAGTTTATCAATAAAAATTTAACCACGATAAAAACAAGAGATAATTTTTATAGTCACAGAAATTACTGCAAGACCCCGGGCTAACAGCTTGTCCTGGTTTATGATGTTGCGGGAACCTGCGTGAATATTCGTGCAGAATGGACCTGTCGCAGAAGCTTACAAATTGCTGTGGCTTTCGACGATGCGCGAGGATGGAGAATGCAATGTCCATTCGTACACACTATTTCTGGCGCCTGGCAAAGAACTACGATCTTGCAGATATCGTCGCTATCGCTGCGGACGTTCACCCGGATTTGCCGGAGCGCGCCGATGTTCTTGAAGAGAAACGCGCCCTCTTTCCCCAGGGGTGTTTTTGTCTCGAAGACAACGGGCATGTAACTGGATATGCGCTGTCGCATCCGTGGCGGCTTTACGAGGCTCCTCCACTCGACCGTTTTCTGGGCGCATTGCCGACTGATGCGGATTGCCTCTATCTGCACGATGTCGCGGTTCAGGTCGCAGCCCGCGGCAAGGGCGCTGCGCGGGCGATCATACGCAAACTCGATCTCGTGGCTGGAAATGCTGGATTGCCGGCCTTGGCCTTGACCTCTGTCAATCACTCTCGCCAGCTCTGGGAAACGTTGGGCTTCGCTGCGGTTTCCGATAAAAGGGTCGAGACCGATTCCTATGGCGGCGCGGCGGCTTACATGCTCAGACATCCCCTGCGGTCAATCCATGGGGCGGAACAGAGCCTGTAATTGCCCGTCGTTCGCAATAACTGGAGCAAGGCCCTATGATTTTTCGTAAAAAATCCCTTCTCTCCCTTGTCCTCGCGGGTTTGATCCTGAGCCTCGGGATGCGCGCGTCGCCGGCAGCCGCCGAACAGGCATATCTCGAGCAGGCGATCAGCGAGGCGAATGAAGCGATTCAGGCCGGAAAAGCGCAGGAGCCGGGTTCGTTGATCGAACACATCGATCAATCGTATGACCGTGCGCGCAGCGCGGTATGGCAAAACCCAACGGATCATATCCGTCAAGGAATCAAATTGTTGCGCAAGGCCTCCAAGGTGGCAAAAGGCACCAATTCGCCAGCCCGCATGGCCAGGGCCGTGGGCTATGTCGAGGGGGCCAAGACGCATTTCGAAGCGGCGCGCTGAAGCCCTGGGGTCATTCAGCGGCACAGCCAAACACGCCGCCTGAGACACCTCTTCGCGGATGGCGAAGCTTCTCTGCGGCTCCCCGCCTTCCGTTACGGCATCGCGACAGCCGGCCGGCAAGCCGTCAATCTGTCGGTCGCAGATCGTCGAACTGGCGAGTCGGACTTTGCTTGCTTGACCCCGCCAAAGTGAAAAAGCGTCGCCATGCAAATTGACTGGGCTCATTTCACGCCATTGAGCGCGCTGTCTGGCGGCGCGCTGATCGGCGTGTCGTCCGCCATGATGATCCTCGGCGTTGGCCGGGTTGCGGGGATCAGCGGCATTGTCGGGGGCCTCTTGCCGCCCAGGATCAATGACGCCTTGTGGCGCTTCGCTTTCGTCGCCGGATTGCTTTGCGCGCCTGCCGCTCTGTTCTGGTGGCGGTCGCCAATCGCCCCGTCGTTTTCGACCCCCGGAAGCGTTCTTGCGATAGCGGGCGCGCTGGTCGGTTTCGGTTCGCGTCTGGGCTCGGGCTGCACCAGCGGGCATGGCGTATGTGGACTGGCGCGACTGTCGCCGCGTTCTCTCGTGGCGACGGCGACATTCATGGCCGTCGGCTTCGCCACGGTTTTTGTTGTCCGCCATCTCCTGGGGTAAATCCGGATGCAGGCGATTTTTATCTATTTCACGGGTCTGATCTTCGGAGCGGGTCTTTGCGTTTCCGGCATGAATCGGCCGGAGAAAGTTTTGGGATTTCTTGATCTTTTCGGTTTGTGGGATCCCTCGCTCGCCTTTGTCATGGTCGGCGCCATCGGCGTCGCATTTTTTGCCTTTCGGACAGCGTCTTCACGTCAAGATGCATGGCTTGGCGGCCCCATGCGCTTGCCGACCAACAATTCGATTGACCACAGATTATTAGCTGGCAGCGCGATTTTCGGTTTGGGTTGGGGCCTGGCGGGGGTCTGTCCAGGCCCGGCCATCGTCGATCTGGGCTTCCTCGATCCGCAGGCTGCAATCTTTGTCGCCGCCATGCTGGCGGGCATGACGGCTGAGAGATTCCTTTCGCGCGCGAAAAATTAGCCCCGTGATCAGGATGATGCGACAGTCTCCACAGACTGGCATGCCGATCCGGAACGACGATCATAGGCGGATCGTCAATCGATAGCTTTAGCAGATTCGCGGCAATTGTTCGCCGGAAAGCCAATCGACGATGCGCCGACCGCCGAATTTTGTTTCCATTTGAACATATCGATGACGATCCTCAATGACCGTTCCGATCGCCGCCGCATCCCGGCCCAGCGGGTGCGCCCGCATGGCCTCAATCAGCGACGGCGCGGCGACCGGGTCGACAATAGCGACAAGCTTGCCTTCGTTGGCGACATTAAGGGGATCGAGCCCGAGTAGCTCACAGACGGCGGCGACACCCGGTTTGACGGGAATTTCAGACTCGCTGAGTGAGAAACCGACCTGCGATTGCTGGGCGATTTCGTTCAGGGTCGCGGCAAGCCCGCCACGCGTTGGATCGCGCATCAATCGGATCGAAGGCCCAGCGACAGCAATCATGGACGCGGCCAATTCATGCAAGGCGGCGCAATCCGACGCGATCTCGGCGCCCAAACCAAGATTCTGTCGGGCGATCATCACCGCGACGCCATGCTCGCCCAGACCGCCGGAGAGAATAACGCAATCGCCGGGTCTAGCGCGTTCTCCCGACAGATCGACGTCGGCCGCGACGGCGCCGACGCCCGTCGTTGTGATAAAAACCCCGTCCGCTTTGCCGCGCTCGACGACCTTCGTATCGCCCGTGACGATCATCACGCCCGCCGCTCGCGCGGCTGCGCCCATACTTTCCGCGATGAGTCGTAAATCAGCGAACGGAAAACCTTCCTCG
This sequence comes from Methylocystis sp., assembly GCA_040399965.1. Taxonomy (GTDB): domain Bacteria; phylum Pseudomonadota; class Alphaproteobacteria; order Rhizobiales; family Beijerinckiaceae; genus Methylocystis. The sequence continues at coordinate 17,317 of JBBARD010000033.1, forward strand.
ATGATGAAACTCGCCGACAAATACAGCGGCCGCGCGCCGCCCATGGCGAGATCGTTGATCGTTCCGTTGACGGCGAGCGCGCCGATATCTCCGCCGGGAAAAAAGAGGGGCGATACGACATAACTGTCCGTGCTCATGGCGAGGCGCGCGCCCGGCGAGGCAAACACCGCCTGATCGTTGCTGGCGGCGAGTAGATCATTGGCGAAGGCGGGATAAAAAATATCGTGCGTCAGGCGGGTCGTGGCCCGGCCGCCGGCGCCATGCGAAAGATCAATCCGACCCCGGGCGACATCGAGTTTGCGGTCGAATGCGATCATACCGCCCGGGCCGGTTCGAGGCGCGGGCGATCAGCCGTGTCGCGAAAGCGACCGTAGGTCCAGTGCGCGGCGCAAGCGCCCTCCGAAGAGACCATGCATGAGCCGATGGGAGTCTCCGGCGTGCAGACCGTCCCGAACAAGCGGCATTCTGCCGGTTTACTCGCGCCGCGAAGAATGTCCGCGCAGGCACAGGCCGGATTGTCGGGCATTGTCGGAGTGGACAGAGAAAAGCGTTTTTCGGCGTCGAAACGGTCATAATTTTCGTTCAGGCGCAGGGCGCCGTTCGCCACGACGCCAAGACCACGCCAATCGAAGCGCTCACGCAGGGCGAAGACTTTCGCCGTCGCTTCTTGCGCCAGAAGATTGCCTCTCGCCGTGACAGCCCGCCGGTACTGATTTTCGACTACGGCGCGACCGTCATTGATTTGCTGCGTCAGCATCAGGATCGCCTGCAAAACGTCGAGGGGCTCGAAGCCCGCGATCACAACGGGCTTGGAATGTCGAGCGGCGACGGACTCGAAGGGCGTAATACCGGTTACAGTAGCGACATGCGCGGGTCCGACGAAACCGTCGAGTCGGGGTGGACCGTCGTCGTTCGGCGTCGCCATGATGGCGTCAATTGCCGGCGGCGTCAGGACATGGTTGCAAATAACGCTGAAGTTATCCAGCCCCATGCGCTCCGCGTAGAGGATCGTCTGCGCCGTCGCCGGCGCCGTGGTCTCGAAACCGATAGCGAAGAAGACCGTCTCCCTCGCCGGATTTTGCTCAGCCACGCGAGCAGCGTCCAGCGGCGAATAAACCATACGAACATCGGCGCCGTCAGCTTTGGCCGTCAACAGGCTTTGACCGCGCGCCGTGGGAACCCGCATCAGATCGCCGTAGACGCAGAGAGTCACGGGTTGTGTGCGGGCGAGATCAATGGCCGCCGCGAGGCGGCCGACGGGCAGCACGCAAACCGGACAACCGGGGCCATGTATCAGCCTTATGGACGCCGGCAATAAGTCCTCGACGCCGTAACGAGAGATAGCGTGCGTGTGACCGCCGCAGAACTCCATGAAGGCGTAGCTGCGGCCGGGCAGGACTGTCGCGGCGATTCTGCGCGCCAGCGACCTGGCCAGATCCCCGTCACGATAGTCGTCGACATGTTTCACGTCGTCGTCCCGTCGTTTTGTGTTGAGGCGCTGCGGATCAAGTCGAGGGTCCGCCGGGCTTCCTCGGGATCAAGGCGCGCTATGGCGTAGCCGACGTGTTGGATGACGTAATCGCCGACAGCGATATTCTCAATCATCATGACGCCGATTGTCATGCTGACGCCGTCCAGTTCGGCGCGCGCCATCCCGTCAGGCAAAATTTCGGTCACCCGGACCGGAACAGCGAGACACATGCCTGCTCTTACCTCCCGGCAGGAAGAATACCAGAAATCGCCGCCCGTCGCGCCAGCAGCGCCTGACCGAGCGACAGGCCGCCATCATTGGCCGGCGCCTGGCGTGACAGCAGCGGCGTCCATCCGTCGGCGGACAATCGCCGGCATAGTTCTCTGACGAGAACGCGGTTCGTCATGCAACCGCCGGCAAGAGCGATGCTTTTGACGCCGAGGGATCGCCCATTTCGGGTCGCCCATTCGGCGAGACCTGCTGCGACCGTGCCGTGAAACAGATCGGCGCCTTCGGCGACACCGGGACGGGCGTCCAGCAGATGCGCCAACAGCGGCGAGAAGTCGAGCGTCCCCCCGTCGAGCCTGTAGCCGTCGGGCAGAGCCGTCGGCATAGTGGTCAAATCCTCAAGCTCCATGGCCGCCTGCGCTTCCTCTGTCTGTTCCAGGCGCAGGCCGAGAATGGCGGCGGCGGCGTCGAAAAGACGCCCGAGACTGGTTGTTTGCATTGTTCCGGGGGTACGCGACAGACGCACGACGGCCTTGGCCAAACTGATGTCGCCGCCCAGTCGGCGAAGGATGGCGTCGTCCATGCGTCCGGAGATTGCAGCGACAGCCAACCCCATGCGCCAGATTTCCCGCGCGGCGCGCTCGCCGCCCGGTAATGGCAGAGGCGCAAGATGTCCGATCCGTCGCCAGCCGACCCCCGACACCAGCATCAACTCCCCGCCCCAGGCGCCCCCATCATCGCCATAGCCGTACCCATCGAGGACGACGCCCGGCAGAGGTCCCTCCAGACGATATTCAGCAGCGACAGCGGCGATATGCGCCGCATGGTGCTGGACCCGCAACAACGGCAATCGGCTTTCCTCCGCAAGCCGCGTCGAGGGGAAATCGGGATGAAGATCGCAGGCGGCGGCTACAGGTTTGATATCGAGCAGACTCACCAGATGACGCGCCGTCTCGCGATGACGTCGCCGCGCTTCGGGCCCGTCGAGGTCGCCAACATGCTGGGAGATAAAAGCCTCACGGCCCCGTGTCACGGCGATGGTTGTTTTCTTGTGCCCCCCGAAAGCGATCACCGACGGGCCTTCGGAGCCCAGGTCAATCGGCTCCGGCACGAATCCGCGCGCTCGCCGCAAAAAGGCCGGCGCGCCTTCGACTATGGCCATGACGCTGTCGTCGGCGGGCGTAATGATAGGGCGATCATGCGTCACAATGAGATCGGCGATGTCCGCGAGGCAGTGACTCGCCAGGTCATTATCGACGATGAGCGGTTCGCCGGGGAGGTTGGCGCTGGTGACGACCAGCGCCCAGTCCGCCTCTTTGTTCTTTGCGTCTGCGGCGAGGCGGTAAAACAACAGATGATGAACGGGCGCATAGGCCAAAAAGACGCCGATCTTCGCCAGTCCCGGGGCGATTTCCGGCGCCAGTCCTGGTTTTGACCGCATGAGGACGATGGGCGCCGCCGGATGGGCGACGAGTTGCGCCTCCGACTCTGTCGGAAAGGCGATGCAAGACAGCGCATCGGCAGTGGCGATCATCACCGCGAAGGGCTTTGCGTCGCGTTTTTTGCGTTGGCGCAACCGCTCGACGGTTTCGCTCCGACGCGCGTCGCAGATCAGATGAAAGCCGCCGACGCCTTTCAGGGCGACGATGCCGCCGTCCCGGATCGTCTTGGCGATTTCCGGCATCCCGATGCTCAGGCGGGGGCCGCAAATCGCGCAGGCGAGAGTCTGCGCATGAAAGCGACGGTTGTCCGGATCGGCGTAATCGCCGTCGCACGCGTCGCACATTGCAAATGAATTCATTCCCGTGCGTCGACGATCGAAGGGCAAGGACTGAGTGATCGTGAAACGCGGACCGCAACTGGCGCAGGTCGTGAAAGGATAGAGATAAAAGCGGCTTTCAGGATCGAACAGATCGGCCAGACATTCCGGACAGGTGGCGACGTCGGGGCCAATGCGGGTGAAATTTTCGTCGCCGGCGCTGGAGGCGATCCGGAAATCGGTCTCCGGTCCCGTGGGCACAAACCGCATGTCGAACTTATCGATCCGGGCTCCTCCGGGCATGCCGAGGACAAGCTTTTCCTTGAAAAGCTCGATATTCCCGCCCTCAATCTCGATTGTGACGCCGCCGCCATCGTTACGCACAAAGCCCCGAAGTCCGAGGGCGCGGGCAAGTCTGAACACATAGGGTCGAAATCCGACGCCCTGCACGGTTCCCTTAATTTTGATCCTTGCTCTTGCTGGCGACCGGGGGGTCATCGAGCCGGAAGATTGGCGCCGGGTCCCGGAGATGTGCGCGCTTCAATCCAGGCGCATAGCGCGGCGAGACCCTCGCCCGTGCGGGCGGAGACCATGAGGATTTGTATCTGCGGGTTAACGCGCAAGGCGTTCGCCATGCATTCGGCGACATTGAAATCGAGATGGGGCAACAGATCGGACTTGTTCAAGACCATCAGATCGGCGGCTGTGAAGATATCCGGATATTTGAGCGGCTTGTCCTCGCCTTCCGTGACCGACAGCACAACGATTTTATGCGCCTCGCCGAGATCGAATCCTGCGGGACAGACGAGATTACCGACATTCTCGATGAACAGGACTCCGCCGGCGACGGCCGGCAGCGCCTCAAGCGCATGACCGACCATATGCGCGTCGAGATGGCACCCCTTACCCGTATTGATCTGTATCGCCGGGACTCCGGTCTCGCGGATACGTTGCGCGTCGGAGTCCGTCTGCTGATCCCCTTCGATGACGACGATCGGCAGAAACGCGCCCAAACGTTCGATCAATCGCGTCAGCAAAGTGGTCTTGCCCGAGCCGGGGCTGGAGAGGAGGTTGAGGGCGAGGGTTTGCGTTTGCGTCAGACGCTCCCGATTGAGTCGGGCATGGGCGTTATTGGCCTCGTAGACGTCGCGTTCGATGCGGATCAGTCGCGCCTGAAACGCCTTGGCGTCCGGTTGGCGAGAGGGGGTCGATATCGGCTGCCCGGGAGTCGCATGCGCATGCCACTGCTGAGGGGAATGAGTGTGCGCTTCTTGAGGCGGGTGGTCATGGATGTGGGCGTGGGTGACGCCGCAGCCGCAAATCCCGCACATTATTCAACCTCCATATCGACGACGCGCAATTCGGCTCCTCCGACGACGTCGAGTTTTACGCCGCCGCACCGGGGGCAGGGGGAGAGTCGGGTCTCAAGAATTACGGTATTTTGGCATTCCTGACACCATGCTTGTCCGATTGTCCGAGCAATCTCGAGGCTTGCGCCTTCGGCGATCGTGCCGTTGGCCGCCGCAAGCATGGCAAAACGCAGAGCAGAGTCCTCGACATGACCGAAGGCGCCCAAGGCCACGCGTATGACCCTTATGCGTTTGGCGTTGTGACCTTTGGCCGCCCGCTCGACAATGGCGATCATTTCGCGGGCCAACGCCAGTTCATGCATTGCTGCGCCAGTATACGTTGACTATTTTGGAGACGAAACGCGATCGAGCCGTTTTTTGTCGTCTTCCAGCAATTTGACTAACGTCCCGCATTTTTCCTGTTCGCCGGGGTTCTCCTCCGTGCAGAGTTGGTAGGCGTCAAGGGACTGATATTTGGCGGCGTTCGCGTAGCTGAGGTCCTGCAACCGTCCGCCGGTTGTCGAACTGCAGCCGGCGCAAAGGGAAAGCAGGCATAAAATCATATAATTGCGGGAAAATAGCATCGAATGCCGCCCGGGATGCGCCCGGGCCCTCGTTCTCTTGACGATTTCAGCGGATAAAACTCATAGACAATCGGGAAGGAAAAGTCATTTACAGCCTGTGGGCGAGGCCATTATAGACATGCCCGGCCCTTCCCTGAGATCGGTTGTCGCGTCGGATAGCGCCGGCAACCGACGCGACAATAATTAAGAATGCTATCTGCGTTCCCGGTTTTTGTGTTTGGGCGCAGATTTTTGTCGGGGCTCCATTGCGGTCGATGGCGCAAACTGATCGTGCGTTTTCGGCTCGGGATAGTAGAACAAGTCCGCAAAGGCGCCTTCTGTGACGCTGCCGGGATCAAGGTCCTGAAGCAGAGTTTGCGCGTGAGACGCAGAGACGCTGACAAGAAGTCCCCCGAGCACGAGAAGTGTGAGAGGCGATAATCGGAAGGGGCGACGCATGTTTCCTCGCGGGTCAAGAGAAGGCGATCCACTTCTTAGAAGCGCAGCCGGATCGATTGGTCAATCTGTCCGTTTGCGTTTATGAAGATTCTGGAGATTGCCGTCCGAACCCTGAAGCGCCTCGCGACGGGTGTTGACGGCGGCGAGGACCAAGGATGCCAGACCCGGAGGCCGCAAAAACGAGAGCTTCAGCTATCGCTTTGATATCAATTGCATTTTTGGGAGTTCTTCTATTTCTTCTCGCTGCGCTGGCTCCAGTCTATGCAGGCCTGTCAGGCGGTGGTCTCCCGTCAGCCGTTCTGGCCGCCCTGGGAGCGCTCATGTTGAGTTTTTCGATAATCGGGGCGCTATTGCTGGCGCTTCTCGGACACAGGAAACGTCAAAACTGAGCGCCGATCAGGAGGGTCGCCGCTTGCTGAGCTCCGAAAAGTGGGTGTTTTCAAGCTGGCGCCACTCGTCGCCAAAAATCGGATGATAAACGAGTGTTGCGGATGAAATCTCGCGATTAAGCAAAAGGATGCGGATCTCGCTTTCCTTCAGTGGACCGATGGCTGCTCCGGCGCGTTCGTAATACCAGTTGTCGACGGGCGCAGACGCTGTTGGACTATTCATATTGGGATTGCTGGCCCCGGCGGGCGACTCTTGTCTCGGCGTCCTTGCGTCAGAACTCGGCCCGGCTCCAATCATCGAGATCAGCCGCTTTTCAAGTCCCGCATAGGCGGCTCTATTCTTGATGTAAAAGAATATCCCTGCAGCGATCGGCAGAAGACCAAACAAAAACCTGCCGGAAAGTATGAGGCCGAGGCCAAATGAAATAAGGCCAACGATAAGTTTTTCTTGCGGCAGATCCGACTCCATATCTATCCGAACCTCAGCTGAAAGAATTCCGTTATACCTATTCTCGCACGATCTGTAGATAAAGCCAATTTGGGAAGTTAAGACTGAGGGATTTGGCGGAATTTACTCCTGAGCAGGAGCAGAGAGTACGATTATTAGGAAAATTTATTATTATTATGACGATTATTTGATAATTTACCTATTACAATAATATTTATGTAATAATTCCTTTATTAGTGGCGTTTTCAGTTTTTCGGAATGTCTGAGTGAGTTTTCATCTCTCAGAATTCACATGTCACGCATGATATAATAACCAACCGTCGCCGCAGCGATAGCAAACACCAAAACCGCCAATCCATATCCAGCCATGACGCCCTCCCAATCTAAATAATCAATTAGGGCCGCGATCGAGCAGGACAAGTTCCGCTTTTGAGTCCAGGCAAAGGGGCAAGCCCATGTTCCCCTTGTCAAGCGCCGCCGCCCTAACCGGCGCGGGACTGAGGCGCAGTCGGCTGATGAAGCTCTGGCGGCGCGTCTGGCTTTGAAGCCGTCATGAACTGGGCGGCCGCAAGACGGGCGAACCGGCCATTCAACTCCACCAGATCGTCAAAAGTGCCGCTCTCGACGATTTCCCCCTGATCGAAGACAAGAATCCTGTCTGCGTTGCGGATGGTCGCCAGACGATGCGCAATAACGAAGGTCGTTCGTCCGCGTGTCGCAGCGTCGAGGGCTTTCTGGATGAGCTTCTCGGTGGTTGCATCGAGCGCAGAGGTCGCTTCATCAAAAACGAGGATTGGCGGATTCTTCAGCAATGCTCTGGCGATGGAGAGTCTCTGTCGCTCGCCGCCCGACAGTGTCCGGCCGCGCTCCCCGACCTGCGTTCCATGCCCATCGCTCTGACGTGAAACGAATTCTGTAGCCTGCGCCAATTCCAGTGCGCGCTGGATTTCATCGTTAGTTGCGTCAGGATTGCCGATACGCAAATTTTCTTCAATTGTGCGCGCGAATAGCATCGGTTCCTGAAATACAACGCCTATGTTGCGGCGAAGCGAAACCAGCGTGAAGTCGCGGATATCCACTCCATCGATTTTGACGCAACCTGCATCAGGATCGAAAACGCGATGCAACAGGCCCAGCGTCGTCGATTTGCCGGAGCCGGTCGATCCGACCAATGCGATGGTCTCCCCGGGTTTTGCGATAAAGCTGACATTTTTGATCGCCGGGCGTCGACCATCATAGGAGAAAGTAACATTTTCGAAAACGACCCCACCCGATAGCCTGCCGGCGTCACGCGCATCGGAGCGATCACGCACCGCCGACTCGGTATCGAGAATATCGAAAAAGTCCCTGATTTTGGCCGACTGCATGAAAAGCACATTGACGAAACCGACGACTTGTTCGAGCCGACCGATCAGCATCGTTGCGAAATTCATAAATGTGATGATTTCCCCAATCGTCGCCTGCCCGCGCATATGCAGCCAGGCGCCAAGCAGGAAAATCGAAAGAATGGTGATCGTCGACGCGGCTCTGCTGGCGACGACTACAAGCGCCCACCAGGAAAGTACGGGAAGCTGCGCCGCAAGCACATCGTCGATAATGCGATTGAGCGCTTGCGACTCTCGCTCGATACGCGTGAAGCTCTGGACGACTGGAATATTCCCCAGCGTGTCTGAAGCGTGCTCGGCGAGCGATGAATTATAGCGTTCGACCTGACCCTGCAAGCTTTCCGTTCGCCGCAAGACATAAGAAGTTGCAATGTAAAAAACCACGACCAAAAGGATCAGCAGGCCGCCGAGTCGCCAATTGATAAAAAGCGTCATCGGCAACAAAACGAACAAAGCGACAAAAGAGGCGCAGTTTTCCCTGAAAAAAGAAAGCCATAGACCGAACATGG
>JBBARD010000034.1:0-25784 GCA_040399965.1 Methylocystis sp.
ACGGCGCCGAGCTGATCACCGCCAAGGACAACCTGTTCTACAGCCACTCCTACATCTTCAACTTCGGTCCCTTCGTCGACACCGGCGTAATGGTGACCAACCACGCCAAGAGCTGGCTCGACATTTACACAGGCATTATTACCGGAAACAACCAGACGATTGGCCCGCTGGGCGACAACAACGCGGCGCCGGCGTTCCATGGCGGCTTCGGTTTCAACCTGCTCGACGGCAATCTCGTGATCATGGCGATGACGACGACCGGTCCGGAAAATCCGAAGCAGACGGACAGATTTGGAACGGGTTGGCCGACTGGCTTTTTCGCTAATGGCGCTGCGGCCGGCGGCGTCGGCGCGCCATGGCCCTATCCGGTTGGGCCAGATGTCAATGGCCTGCCCTTCACGTCCAACCTGAGCGCCTGGGGCGTTCCCGGACAATGCGCCTGCGACGTCAATCAGGCCCTGCGGTCATGGAACAACCTGACTACGACCTGGAAAGCCTCTGACAGACTGACCTTCATCACCGACATGAGCTTCATGATGGAGTCGGGCTGGAACCCGAGCGCCTTTGGCGTGCCGCAGAGAAACTGGACGGGCGTTAACGGGATGATCACGGCCGCCGGCGGCACGCCGTTGCCTTTCGGCATTGTCGGATCGCAACCAATGGGCGCCACAGCTTACGGCATCGCGCAGAACGTCTCGTATAAATACGACGATGTCTGGCTGCTGAAGGCGCGTCTCGAATACTTCCGCGACTCGAACAGCTTCTTCGTCAGCGCCTTCCCGGGCTACTTCGATGCGGCCAATATCCAGAAGGGTTTCTGGTGCCCGTCCTGCATTAACCGCACCTACTCGACGCTGCCGGGATACAGCCCCTTCGGTTCGGCGACGCAGTTTGGCCAAGCCTACACCGGCGTGAGCTATCTGGCGCTGACGGTCGGCACAACCATCACGCCGAAACTGCCTGACAACGTTCCCTATCTGACCGGACTGATGATCCGTCCGGAGCTGCGCTGGGATCAGGCGGTGAATGGCACGTCGCCCTTTTTCAGCAAGAACGGCATGAGCTCGTCGCAGGGCATGTTCAACATGGACATCATTCTGCCTTTCTCGCTGCTCTGAGCCGCAGGTCTCTCCAATCAAGAAACGCCGCCCGGAAACGGGCGGCGTTTTTTTGGCCAAAATTTTTATTGCGCCGGCTCGGGCTCGCCGGGCGGTTCCGCCGGCATCTCGGGAATCTGCTCCTGTGTCGGCTCCGGGGCCGGCTCAAGTCCCTTCATCTCGATCTCGACGTCGGCGTCGCGCGTTGAACTGACCTTGAAGACATTCTGAAAGGTTTTCCCGTCGTGACGCGCAATGGCGACATATTCGCCCTCAGCAAGCACCAGCGACGGAAAGGCGCCGATCAACTCGCGGATCACGTCCCCGCCAGGCGTGAGAACGGAAAAGTTGGTGTTGGCCAGCGCTTCGCCGCCCGGCGTTTTGACAAGCTTCAGGGTGATTGTCGCGGCGCGATGACGCAGCGTCGCCTCGATCAGCTTTCCCGCCGGAACCTTGAGATCGGCGGTGACGACGGAGTTGGTCGCATTGTTGGCGCCCTGCGCGCCCTGAGAGGTGTCGAGAAGGGTCGAGACGATATGGTAGGCCCCCTCCGGCAGACCAATGACTTCGCCGGCCGGAGCATTGGCCAGAATGAGCCGGGCTTCCGAGTTCCCGCGCTCCGGCACATAAATCGATATGGACAAACGCTGCGGCGGTATCTTTGTCTCGCCCAGCACATCGACGAGCTTCAGACCGCCGGCGTTGAGCACAACCCGTTCGGTCAGCGCGCGATCTTCAACAACGATGCGGCGCGTCGCGCTGGCGAGGCCATAGCCGGCATGAGCGATATAGGCGCCATTCGGCAGACGCAGGGTCGGCGTCGGATCTTCCGATTGCGCGACGAGCCGATGTGACCCGTCGGTTTGGGCGAATTCCTCGAACACGCGCCAGACCAGTCCGGACTTTACCGGCTGCGTTTCCTGCGCAGCGAGGATCGCGCTCATCCGCACCTGCGAGGTCGGCGCATCCTCCGAGGGCGAGTCGTCGGATTTGTGAGGGGCCTGACCATGATGCGGCGTTGGCGGAGCTGCGACGCCATAGCCCGGCGCGATCAGGATAAGCGCGAGAGCGGTTGCGATAGGACGTGTCAATTCGATCATCACATTCGATCTATGGCCCGGATCATGGCCTTTTGTCGATCATGCCGAGATCCCGTTGGGCGGCGACGAATTGCGCCGGCGTTCTCAGGATCACGCCGGCGAAGCCGGCGCCGCGGACCTGCGCGCACTGGCGGACCAGGGTCGCTGGGTCCTGATGGGGCGACAGGGCGAGAAAAGCCGGCACGTTCGCAGCTGCGGCGGCGAAAGCTACAAGGGACATGGCCGTATCCGACGTCGACGCCGCAGGATCGATCGCGATCGCCTGCGCCAGCGCGACGGGGTCATGGGCCAGCCCGTTGAGCCGGCGAGCGCCGCCAGCAAAATCGGGCAGCGCCAGCACGCCAGCCGCCGACTGCCCCGCCATGGCGAGAATCCGGACGGCCCCTTCAGGTCGATTCGCCAGCGCCTCGCGCACGGAGAGCTTTGCGGATAGCTTTTGAAGATCGGCGCGTCCGCGACAATCGGAGAGCAAGACGCCGTCCGGCAAATCCGATCCCAGCGCATCGAGTTCGGCCTCCAGCGCGCCGCTGTCGGCGGGTGAAACGGCGACAAAAATCGCGGCGCTCATCGCGCGCGCGCGCGCCAGACCTCGCAGCTCGTTTGCAATGGCGGCCGTCGGCAACAACAGGATCGAGGCGCTGCAATCGTCAGCGGCCTCGACAGCCTCCGGGCAGGAGGCCTCATGGATGAGTCGGATCAGCATCCTTCCACGGCGCTCGTCTTTAAAGTCAAGTTTAAGATTATGTTTACCAACGGAGTTATAGTTTAGGCGCGTTAACCATTCTCCCTATGCATAACTGGACCAACGAGGATGATCTTGCGGCAATTCCTGCCATGGGCGCAAACGGCTTCGGCGTCAAAACGCGCGGCGGCGGCGGAGGCTCTGGCCCGGGCGTGGCAGTCAGGCGATCTAACGGAGCACGAGCGGCGCGACGCCGAACGGGCGATGATGGCGCTGCTCGACGACCCCTCTCCCCCGGTGCGCCGGCGTCTGGCCGAATATTTCGCCGCAGAGACACGGGCGCCGCGCGCGCTCGTCTCTGCGCTCGCCTGCGACCAGTCCGATATCGCAGCGCCGGTGCTGGCCTGCTCTCCGCTGCTGACCGACGCCGAGTTGATCGACATTGCGACCACAGGCGACGCCTGCGCTCAGGAAACGATCGCGCAGCGCGCCGTTGTTTCCTCTGGCGTCTGCGCGGCGCTGGCGGAGATTGGCGCCGCAACGGCCGTCATCGCCATGGCGGGAAACCCGGGCGCTGACATTCCAGAGTTCTCCCTGCGCCGGTTGGTGTCGCGACTGGGCGATGCGCCAGAGCTGCGCGAGGCGCTGCTGGCCCGCAGGAACCTGCCTGCGATCGTGCGCAACGAACTGATCGCGGCGACGGCGAACTGCCTGCAATCGCTCGTCGTCGAACGCGGCTGGCTGGGCGAAACGCGCGCCTCTCTGGCGCTGCGGGAAGCGCGCGACCGCGCCAATGTCCTGCTCGCCAGCGAGGCTGCGGAGGAGACCGGGGCCGGGCTTGGCGATCTTGTGGCTCATCTACGACGCTCGCAGCAACTGACCGCCAGTCTCGCGCTGCGCGCGCTTCTCTCCGGCCATCGCCCGCTTTTCGAAGCAGCTTTGATCGAACTCTCTGGCGTCAACGCCAGAAAGGTAGCGGGTCTGCTGCGTCGCCCCAATGGCGCCGGTTTCGCCGCCCTGTTCGCGCGCGCCGGATTGCCAGAGAAATATCTGCCGGCTTTTCGGGCCGCGCTCGACGCCGAACGCCGCCATCGACAAAAGGCTGCGGATGCGCAGGACGGGCCGCGTCTGTCTCTCGCGATGATCGAAAATGTTCTCGCAGTCTGCGACGATCTCAATGACGGCGAACTCGATCGTCTTGTCGCCTTGCTGCGTCGCTTCGAACTCGAAGCGGCGCTCGAGGACGCGCGCGAGGAAATCCGTCATCTCGAAGAAAACGTCCGGGCGAACATGATTCTCTCGCCGCGCGAGACTCCGAAGGGCGTGGAGCGCGGTCCACTGGTTGATCTCTCGGCTCTTGAGACCGCCCTGCTCAGGGCGGCATAACGTAAACGCTTTTAGATCGCGGCGATGTCCGCTCATACGTGTCGGCCCATGAGATAATTGTCCGCGCGCTTCTGTGACCAATTTGGCACACCACGCCTAAAACAACCTCACGAGAGCTTCGGGCGATTGCTATCTGCAACGGAAAGCGGCTTACTCGCATCACGGGCGACGACTCGCTCCAAACAATTAACTCGTGACACAAGGACTGGACATCCATGAAAAAGTTGCTTCTTTCGGCCGTTTCGCTGGCCGTGTTGACCGGCTCCGCCATCGCCGCCGATCTGCCCACGCGTAAAGAGCCCGCCTACATCCCGCCGCCGCCGCCCATGTGGACCGGCTTCTACGGCGGTCTGAACGTCGGCGGCGGCTGGGACGCCGGCAATGGCAACGGCAACGCTTGGAATTTGCTGGGGCAAAACGGCGGCGTGACCAACAATCTGTCGGGCGGCGTCATCGGCGGCGGCCAGGTCGGCTACAACTACCAGATCGGCGGCGCCGGACTTGGCGGGCTCGGTTCGGGCTTCCTGATCGGCGCGGAAACCGACTTCCAGGGCACCTCGATGGGCAATCCTACGCCGCAGAGCAACTACTTCTTCGGCAATGGCTGGGGCCCGAGCGCCTCGACCAGCCTCAACTGGTTTGGCACGGTGCGCGGCCGCGTCGGCATTCTGGCGATGCCCACCCTGCTGGTCTATGGCACGGGCGGCTTCGTTTATGGCAACGTTAGCCGGGTCGGCGGCGTTCTTGGCTGGGCCAACAATGGCTCGAACACGCAAACCGGATGGACCGCCGGCGGCGGCGTCGAGTGGATGTTCCTGCCGAACTGGTCGACCAAGATCGAATATCTGTATTCGGACATCTCCGGCGGCAACAGCAACGCCTGGTGGGGCAACTGGGGCACGAACATCAACAACGTGAACAACCACACCCGCTGGAACACTGTGCGCGCCGGCCTGAATTACCACTTCAACTGGGGCGCTGCGCCGATCGTGGCGAAATACTGATTTTCTGCGCGCGACCACAGAGCTAACAACATTAAACCCGGCCAGCGATGGCCGGGTTCTTGTTTTTTAACGCTATAATTTCGCGCCTGGCGTGACGCGCGCGGCGATTACCCCAGCCCGACGCGTCCCCGCGTCACCGCCTTGCCCCCGGAAAGAACCTGTTGCGCCAGCCCTGGCGCCTCGACCGCGACGTTGAGGGCGAAGAACCGCGCCAGTGCGGCGTATCGATCGGCAGGATTTTGGCCGATGGCGGCGGCCATGCGGGCAATGTTGCTGAGCAGGGTCGCGCCGCGCGCCAACGCAAAAAGTCGTAAAAAGGGCGTAGCTCCGGCAAGAGCCACGGCAGGATCGCTTTCCAGCGTTTCAACAAGATAAGCGCCCGTCGTAGCGCAGGCCTCGACCGCCGCGCCGATGCTCGAACAAGAGCTTGCCTGCGCCTGTGCGCGCATGTCGATTAGTTCTTGTCGAAACGCTGCGCCCCCAAACGACGGAAGCTTGCGCGTGACAAGATCCATCCCCTGGACTCCGTTCGTTCCTTCGTAAATCGCGCAAATCCGCGCATCGCGCAAAAATTGCGCGGCGCCGGCTTCCTCGACGTAGCCCATGCCGCCAAAAACCTGAACGCCCAAAGACGCGACACTGTTTGCTATATCGGTCGAAAACGCCTTCGCCACAGGAGTCAGAAGGCTGGCCCGCGCATGGGCCATAATCGCCGCCTCGCGATTAACCGCAGCTCTGGCGCGATCGATCGAAGCTGCAGTCTCATAGCATATGGCGCGCGCCGCTGCGGTCAGGCTCGACATTGTCAGCAACATGCGCATGACGTCCGGATGATCGATTATTGGACTGACGGCCGCTGCGCCCGGAGCCCGCCCCTGCTTACGCTCGCTCGCATAGACATACGCGTGTCTGGTGGCTGCGGCAGCCAGTCCCACGCCCTGCAGACCTACGGCGAGACGGGCGTTGTTCATCATCGTGAACATGCAGGCGAGGCCCTGATTGGCTTCTCCGATCAAAAAACCCGTCGCGCCGCCAGTTTCTCCATAGGACATGATGCAGGTCGGCGAGCCATGGATGCCAAGTTTATGCTCTATCCCGGCGCATTTCACATCATTGCGGCGCGTGAAACCGCCGGTGTCGTCGGGCAGGAATTTTGGAACAAGAAATAGCGAAATCCCCCTTGTGCCGGACGGCGCATCGGGCAATCGCGCCAGAACAAGATGCACGATGTTCGGGGCCAGATCGTGCTCGCCATAGGTGATATAAATTTTCTGTCCGAAGATCCGCCAGGCGCCATCCGTTGCGGGCTCGGCGCGCGTCCGCAGCAACGAGAGATCGGTGCCGGCCTGCGGCTCCGTAAGATTCATCGTCGCCGTCCATTCGCCGCTGACGATCCGACGCAGATAGATCTCGTTAATTTCAGGGCTGGCGTGAGCGCCAAGCGCATCAATGGCTCCCTGCGACAGTAAAGGACAAAGCGCGAAAGCCATATTGGCGCCGTTCCAGATTTCCGTGCAGGCTGCGTTGAGCAAGGCGGGCAGCCCGAGACCGCCGTTGTCCGGATGGGCGGCGAGGGCGTTCCAGCCGCCATCGCGCCAACTCGCATAGGCTTCACGCCAGCCTGTCGCCGTCGCAACCTCACCATTCACGAACCGAACGCCGACTCGGTCTCCGATCCGGTTGAGCGGCGCCAGCGTCGACTCCGCAAACCGGGCCGCTTGCGAGAGCGTGTGCTCAAGCGCGCTCTCGCCGAGCGCGGCGAGAATCCCGCCGGCGTCAAAAGCGTCTGCTCCGGCGGCACAGCGTAGCTGGAACAGAATGTCATCGGTCTGCGCGCGGTAAGTCATGAGTCATGAGTCCAGAAGATGTCTTAAAAGGTATGTCTACGACGCTTCGGCGATCAAAATCCATAGCTCTTCGGCGCTTGCGCCTGTAGTGAAAGCGTTTGAAAGTGTCTCGTCATTTAAACAGACCATTCCCACACGACGATTGACGCATCAATCCGGGATAAATGTTCATTGCATTAAATATTTCTGAGAGATTGACGAAGGTCACGAGGAGCCGGCGCGACACCGTCGCAATCTTGCGGTTCATTGACTGAATGTTTGAGCATCGCCGAGCGCGCTGGACAGGGCTTGACGCCCCAAAGTCCGGCCGACCGTCTCAAGGCGTCCCCGCACGACGGATGTTTGGCGCGATGGGGCGCGCAACTGGCATAGAAAGCAAAAAACTTGCGACGCCGGACGTCCGCACAAGACTCTTTGGCCGCAAGCGCCTTGGCGCGGAATTTTTCCTCGACAAGTTCGGCGTTCTTTCATTTGTCGATTTCAATCACCGAGTGATTGCCGGAGGCAAGCCCCCCTTCTCCTCGGATGGCGTCGATCCATGAAACGACGGCTGCTTTTTATGTGGCTTGAAGACGATCCAGCCCCGCCCCACGGGGTTGCCCACGTCCTGTCCGCACATGTTCGTTGCCCCAGATCACATCGGTAAGTTGGATTGCGCTATCCTCGCGAAATTATTGTGTCAAAGGGGCAGTGACCATGCGTCAGACGACTTGCTTGGACTTGCGCCAGATAGCTTGCTTGGACTTGCGCCAGATAGCTTGCTTGCGATCTCTTCCGGATCAGATGCAAGGCGCTGATCTGACATGGGGGGATCGAAGATCGCTAATCTTTGATCCACACGGCTGGAAGCATCCGCATCAGAGCCCTGTCTTTCAGCACATAATGATGAATGAGGGCCGCAACAGCATGCAATCCTGCTAAGAAGAGCAAGAGATTTGCAAAAAGCTCATGAATTTCCAGAGCGTAATGTTTTAGTTCCCGGTTTTTGAGCCATGGCGACGCGATATCATAAATCCCGAAGATGGTTAGCGGCTCACCACCATGAAATAATGTCAGGATCCCTGCCGCAGGAACGGCGAAAAGAAGAGCGTACAACGAGAGATGAACGATTCTCGCGGCGTATATCGCCAATGAGTGAGTATAGGCTTCGGCGACAGGAGCGGGAGTTACAAATCGAAAAGCCAGCCGTAGCACAAGTAGAATCAGCACGGCCTCGCCGCATGCAACATGGATCGTTTCGCCGTAGTGGCGGATTTGTCCCCTGGGCAAGTCATCGCCAACGATGCCGAGCGTCCACGCGCCAACCATGAGAATCACCGTCAACCAGTGATAAATCTGGACGTTGAGGCTATATCGAGTCGTGGTTGATGCGCCTGCCATTGAGATCTCCAGCCCGGAGATTATCGGCCTCGCCTCAAAATCTTTTATGGCAGGGCCGTCGAGCAATAAAAACTTACATCATTCAAAGACAATTAAATGAGGAATTTCCGACTTCCATCAAAAAAGCCGCCTGTTGGCGGGCTTTTGTCTGATTATGTTAATTTATCCGTTCCAATACACGCCTCCTCAACGGTCCCCATCCCCGGCCTGCAATCCCGAGCCCCGGATTTTACAAGAGCGGGTCGGCGGATGGACCCCTTTTCGTCGATCCGTCCAGCGCGTAGACTAGCTTTATTGATATTAACTGCCGAGCTCAAGAAAAATGCCGCTTTTTGCCTACCATTGCAAAGATTGCGATCACAGTTTCGAGACGCTCAGCCGGGTGGACGAGACGCCAGTCTGTCCGGCCTGCGGCGGAACCCAAGCCACTCGCCAATTTGCACGGATCGCCAAACCAGCTTCGGGCGGCCAGGCTGGCGAGGCCTGTCCGGCGATGGCGGGCGAGGCTCCCTGCGCGTCATGTCCGGCGATGGCCGGTCAGTTATAGAAGCCTAACGAGACACGCCATTTGCGCCGCCACTGCTGTCCACAGGAGCGATTTTAATCCATCCGCCCCGGCGACAGCGGGTCTCCCTGATGGAAAAAACCTGATTTGGGCGACCGGCGCAGTTGACTTGGGCGGCAGGAGCGTGAATCTCCTATCCATCCCAGCAAGCGATCCCCTCCCGGGACGCGGCCGGACTAAGGCGAAATGTGCGTCCCGACGGCCGGGGGCGCCGATTATGCCCTGGTTTATTGAAGGAGACGTTCCATTCGCCGACCAATGAAGAGCACTGCGGCCCCGCAAAAGGAAGGACCGCGCATAAATCGGGACATTCGCGCACGCGAGGTGCAGCTGATCGACGCCGAAGGCAAAAACCACGGCTCGGTGCAACTTCTGGAGGCGCTCGCAATTGCCGACGCCGCCGGACTCGACCTTGTCGAGATTGCGCCGAATTCAACACCGCCGGTTTGCAAAATTCTTGATTACGGACGTTTTCGTTTCGCCGAGCAAAAAAAGGCGGCGGAAGCCCGCAAGAAACAGAAAGTCGTCGAGGTCAAGGAAATCAAGCTTCGTCCCGGCATCGACGAACATGATTACGGCGTGAAGATGAAATCCGTTTTCCGTTTTTTCGAGGAGGGCGACAAGGTCAAGGTCACCCTGCGCTTCCGGGGACGAGAAATCGCACACCAGGATATCGGTTTTAGACTATTGACCCGCGTCAAGTCGGAGACGGCCGGCGTGGCGAAAGTTGAGCTCGAGCCATCGATGGAAGGCCGGCAGATGGTGATGGTGCTCGCGCCGCGTTGAGGCGCGCGTCCCCACTCCCAAGACCTGGACGCTGGAGAGTCGCATGGCAGGGCAATATTCAAAAAAAATTGGCGTCGCCGTTATTGCCTGCCTCGCCTTTCTCACGACCCAGACGCGCGACGTCGATGCGCAGATCTCTTTGCCGGGCGCAGTCGAGCCAACGCCGGTCGGCGCCGTAACGAAAGCCGCCAAACCGAAAAGCCGCAGCGGCGGCGGCATGGGAGAAGCGCGCCTCAAGGCCGTCATGCCAAAAGCGCCCGCCGAAGACGCTCTCATTGACAAAACCCTAAAGCTCGACGGCGTCGGGAGCGAACTCCTGATTACGCGCGCCGGAACCGATTTTCAGGTTGGCAAGCTCGTTTTCGTTGGCGACCGTCTGTCACGTTCGGGCGAGCAATGCCGATATGAGGCCCCTGGCGCGCCCCTGAAGCTCTCCGCCAAGGAAAGTGGCGCGGGATTACGACGTTATCAGGTCGAATTTCCCGATTGCGCCTTCTCCTTCGATATTCTCGACGGCGCCCTTCTCGCAACCAACGACGGCAAGATTTGCGAGATTAAATCCGCCGACTGCCGCATCGATCCGGAAGGCTTGTGGGGCATGGGTGAAAACGAGTTCGACCCCAAGACGGCGGTCGACATGCTTGGCGCGCGCGCCAAGGTGGAAAGAACTGTGCGCAGCAATTTCCGCGCGCTCTACGATCGCAATAAAGCCGACAAGGCCCTGCGCGCATTCATCGTCAGCGAACAGGCGGGGTTCTCCTCCTGGCGAGAAGAAATTTGTCGTTCCTACGCCAGGGAGTCGGACTTCGGTTATTGCGCTCTACGACTGACCGAGGCGCGGGTAATTTCGCTGGGCGCCCAACTCGCCTCGGGAATCAAACAACCGGAGGATAAGCGCTCCCCGCCGACAGCGGCGGCGGCGCAACCGTCCCCGGTCGTCCCTGCTCCGACGTCATCTGCGCCACCCCCGACGACGGCCGCCGCGCCCCCGTCAACGGATAAATTCACACCCGTCGCGTCGCCCACCGCAACCGGGGAGAAGTAAAAAAGTCCCTGGTCAACCGCCCTTGCGAATGATCATGCCGCGCGCAGGATCGTAAGCAATGATCGCCGCAACCAGAAAAACGGCGGCATAGGCAATGACCACCGCAAGCGACGTCCACTCAATCTTTTGATAATATGCGAAGCGGATTAGCTCCACGGCATGTGTGAACGGGTTGATCGCACAGAGCCGATAGAGCCACGGGCTCGACTCCTGCACCCGCCACAGCGGATAAAGCGCCGAGGAGGCGAAGAACATCGGAAAGATTACGAAGTTCATCACCCCGGCGAAATTTTCGAGCTGTTTAATTAACGACGACAGCAGCATCCCGAGCGCGCCCAGCATCAACCCGCTCAGCGCCAGCGCCGGCAACACGGTGAGATAACCCCAGCGCGTCGGCGGTTCGATCTCCCAGAACCAGGCGATCAGCAGGAATGCGTAGACCTGCAGGATCGAGACCGCGACGCCGGCGAGGAGCTTGGCGCTTAACAGGAACCAGCGCGGAAACGGCGACACCAGCAAGGTGCGCATATTGCCCATCTCGCGATCGTAAACCATCGACAGGGAGGACTGCATGCCGTTAAAGAGCTGGATCATCGCCATCAGACCGGGTGCGATATACACCTCGTAGAGCACGTAGGTTTCATAAGGCGGGATGATCGATATGCCGAGCACCTGACGGAAGCCGGCGGCGAAAATGAAGAGCCACACCAGCGGCCGCACCAGAGCCGAAACGAAGCGCTCGCGTTGATGCAGGAATCGTAGCCCCTCGCGCCAGACCACCCCCCACAGGCAAATGGCGTATTGGCGAAGGCTGAAGCCCTCCGGCGACGTTTCCATATTGCTCATGCCAGATTGCTCATACCAGAAGCTTCTCTTCGTCGGCGCCTGTGATGCGCGTGAAAGCATCGCCAATATCGCCTGCGCCATGATGCGCGACGATGTCAGCGGCCCGACCTGTCTCCAGCATCCTGCCGCGATGCAGGATCACGACCTGATCATCGTCGGCGACCTCGTCGATCAAATGCGTCGTCCACAACACGCCGAGTTTTTCAGCGCCCACAAGTTGACGCACATGGGCGAGCAGATCGGCGCGCGCCTTGATGTCGAGACCGACGGTCGGTTCGTCAAGCAACAATAGTCTCGGCGCATGCAACAAGGCGCGGGCGATTTCGACCCGCCGCATTTGACCGCCGGAAAGCCCCCGCGCCTTGTCGTTGGCGCGATCGGCAAGGCCAGCGCGCGCGAGCGCGGTTGCGCCGCGTCGGCGCGCCTCAATCGGACCGACGCCATGCAGCGCAGCGTGATAAACAAGATTTTGCATGACGCTCAATTCAAGATCGAGCGTTCGCGCCTGAAATACGACGCCGAGCCGCCGCAAGGCCTCTCCCGGCATACGCATGACATTGGCGCCGAAGATGTCGATCTCGCCCTCGCGTGGCGCATAAAGACGCGTCACAAGCGAAAACAGTGTGCTTTTGCCGGCGCCGTTGAGACCGAGCAGAACGGTAAAACTGCCCGGCGGCACACTGAAACTCACATGATCAAGAGCCTTGCGCGCGCCATAGGAATGGCTGAGATCCCGAATGGCGAGCGCAGGGGTCTCCGTTCCGCTCATTGCGGCGCCACCACGACGC
This sequence comes from Methylocystis sp., assembly GCA_040399965.1. Taxonomy (GTDB): domain Bacteria; phylum Pseudomonadota; class Alphaproteobacteria; order Rhizobiales; family Beijerinckiaceae; genus Methylocystis. The sequence continues at coordinate 12,527 of JBBARD010000034.1, forward strand.
CCCACGGAAAGGCGCCAACGGGAATCGACTTGATCGTCTTAAGCGCAGCGACGTCGATCACTGACACGTCGTTGGAGACGCCATTGGCGGTGAGCAGATATTTCTCGTCAGGCGTGAAGGCGAGGTGCCAAACGCGCTGGCCGACGAGGAGATATTTCTCAACCTTTTTGGTTTCGGCGTCGATCACCGCGACGCGGTTCGCCGGTCCCAGCGCGACAAAAGCGCGCTTGCCGTCTTTTGTGATAGAAACGCCAATCGGCTGAATCGCCTCCCTCGACATGCCGGGAATTTCAAAGGAGATCTTTTGCTTGAGTTCGCGTTTTTTCGGATCGATCACCGAAATCGTGCCGCCGACTTCCGACGACACCCACAATTCGGAGCCGTCCTTTTTGAATTCCGCGAAACGCGGGCGGCTATCGACAAGAATATTGGCGATGATCTCTTTTGTTTTCGTGTCGATCAGATGCGCCATATTTGTTGTTTCGGAAGTGTTGACCAGCATCCCGCCATCCGGACTGATCGCCATGCCCTCCGGCTCGACGCCGACCGGAATATCCCCGATCTGCTCACGGCGTTTTACATCTATCAGCGTGACAAGATTGTCGTTCTCGTTCGAGACATAAATCGTTCCGCCATCGGGGCTTAATGTGAGTAATTCCGGGTCCGGTCCCGAAGGCAGCTTGCCGGTGACGGTGAGGGTTTTGGCGTCGAGCGTCTGGATCGCGTCGTCGTCGCCGGCGCAGATGAAGAGTTCCGACCCGTCCTTGGTTAATGCAATGCCGCGGGGACGACGACCAACCTTCACCGTTTCAATCGCTTCGAGCCTGTCGGTGTCAATCACGGTGATCGAATTGCCTTTTTCGTTGCTGACATAGGCGCGGTAGGCGAAAACAGGAGACGCGCCGTTAAGGGAAAGCAGCACGAGAGCGAGGACGATTTTCTTCATTTCAACCTGCATTTGGTTTCCGGCTGATCCAGCCCCAGCGTATCGAGTTCCGTTACCTGATGCAGGAAACCCTCCTGGGGCGAGACGGAGACCGTCATGCGGCCATCGGAGAGTAATATCGGTTGGCGCAATTGCTGGCTCCAGGCGCGCAACGATAGACGAACGCCCTTGAAATCGGCAATGGAGAACGCGGGGCTGCGGATGAAATCCCGCAGCTTGTCCGGCGCCCCGGACTGGGTTCGCGTCGCCGCTTCGCCGATCATACGCATGGCGAGCCAGGCGGCGTTATCGCGCGCATTCATCCCGCGGCGATAATTCTGGCGAAAGCGATTTTGCAACTGATGCGCGCCCCATTGCTCGTGGCCTGGGTCCCAATTGGTCGGGAATAATCCCGCTGAACCAACAACCGGACGCGGCTCCCATGTTCGATAGGGTAGATAACCGCCAAACACATCATTTTCGTCTACCGCAAGCACCACGTCATGGACAGGGGCATTCTGCGTAAACGCCGGCATCTGCCTTTGGGTTTGCGTATGACCGGAATCGCTGCGTCGTCCTGCGCCCAAATCCTCATAGACCCGCTCCTCGACGATCTTGGCGCCGAATTTCCTGGCGGCGCGACGATAGGCTTGAGCGAGCAAGTCGTCTTCGGGATGCGACCCTTTGATCATCAACCAGCGCGGCCATTTTTTCCAAACAAGATATTGCGCCAGCCCATCCGCCAGCATCGCGCGGCTCGGAGCGACATGAATGACATTGGCGCGACAGTCCTCTTCGCGCAGAACTTCGTCAGGAGCGGAAATATTGAACAGCAGCGCAGTCTCTTTGAGACTGTCGCTGGCCGCGAGCAACGCATCCGCGGGCAGATCGGCGATAATCAGCGCGACGCCCGCCGCAGTAAGCCGTCCAAGCGCCGCTCCGGCGTCTTTGGCGCCAGCGATTTTTTCGTCGACGACATCGAACGCCTGTCCGGTGAACTTGCCGGTGGTGTTATTGTCGATTTCGCCCAGCAACGCGCCGGCGAGCGCGTCGTCTGCGGCAGGGACGTCAAGAATGGAGAGCGTCTCGCGCGAATGTTCCTGACGCAGCACGCCCACCTTGATGGCGACTGGCTCAGCCCGGGCGGAAAGCGCGAAAAAAGCCAGACACAGCGCGAGGGCGAGACGTTTCATGCGATCCTAAATGGCCGCTTTGGCGAAACGGATCAAGTCGATGACGGCGGCGTGCTCGGGAGCCTCGGAATGGTTGCGACAAGACAGACGCCCCCGTCGGGTCGTTCGATCTGCAGGGAGCCGCCCAGAGCGGCCAGACGCTCCTTCATGCCGCGCAGACCCAGACCGAGACCCGACCCGACGCCGTCGCCCGTGATCGCGTCAAAGCCGGCGCCATTATCTTGCACGCAGATTCGCAGGACGCCGACCGCCTGATCAATCCTCACCTCGATCCGGCTGGCGCCGGCGTGACGATAGGCGTTGGTCAGCCCCTCCTGCACGACGCGATAGGCTGCAAGCGCAACGCGGTCGTCCAGCCCCTCCGGCGCAGCCTCGCCCAAAACATCAAGAACAATTTCCGGATGCGCATTGCGCCAGCCGCGCGCCAAAGCCGCCAGGGCGTCCGCCAGCCCCATCTCCTCCAGCGCCGGCGGACGCAACCGGCCGAGAATGCGGCGGTTGATTTCCTGAAGGGCGGCGATCTGGGCGTCGATCCGGCGGCAATCGGCGGCGAGTAGCGCCGGCTCGACGCTACCGGTCGCCGCCCTGCGCGCAAGGGCGCCGATAGTCGCCCGCGCCGTGAACAGAACTGGCCCGATTTCGTCATGCAGGTCGCGGGCGATATCGCGACGCTCCTGCTCCTGCACGCCAATCATACGCTGCACGAGGGCGCGATTGTCGGCGTCGAGACGCTGCAATTTAATAGCCAACGCATTGATGCGCTCAGCGATATCGACGAATTCCGGCGGCCCCTCCGGGGCCAGACGGATCCAATAATCGCCTCCCTCCAGCCGGGAGAGACTGTCGGCGACCGCGACGACCGGACGCAAGGCGCGCGACAAACCCAACGATCCCAGCGCCAGCGCGACCAGCGCCAGAGTCAGCGCGCCCATTGAAAGCCAGACAAGCTCTTGCCAGACCTCATCGATCTCATCCAGAGGATTCGCGGATACGACAATCGTCGCGACCGGCGTAACAATGCGGCTTTCCGCCGGCGCCGGCATGACGAGCGCAGAAAACCACTCTGGCGCTACCGGATCGCGGACAACCGATTGCGGCGCATCCGCCTGCGCGATCCGCACATGCCTCAGCCTCCGCACATCCGTGAAAAGTTTTTCGAGCTCAGCCAGCGGATCGGGAGCCTTGGCGAGTTGCGGCGCCTTGGTTTCGACCAGTTCGCGGGCCAGCCGGATCGCTGCGTCGGACTCCGCGCCTATGCGCCCGCCGGCGTGCATCACAAGGGCGCCAAGCCCTGCCGCAAGACCAGCCAAAAGCACCAGGACCAAGAGCAGCGACAATCTCGCGCGCAGCGATAGCACGCCCGGACGTTTCGCCGACTTGCCAGCGAATTTTTCAAGCGTCGTCGTTATTTTTGCTCCAGTGCATCCGGGTAGGGATCCGGGGCAGAATAAGTAGCCGGAACCTTGCCCGTCAGCGCGCCGAGAAATGCGACAATCTCGTCGGCGTCCACATCTGACAGCGTCCTGCCGAGTTGCGTCTTCGCCATGATGCGCACCGCTTTGGTCAGATCGTCGACGGCGCCATCGTGGAAATAAGGCGCAGTCCTTGCAACATTACGTAATTCCGGAACCTTAAAAACATAGAGATCAGCTTCATCCTTCGTCACATCGGCGCGACCCTTGTCGGGCGTCGCGACGCCGGTTTCCTTCCAGTAATCGGCCTGAACGCCGAATTTCTGGAAAGATCTGCCGCCGACGCCGGCGCCATTGTGACACCCCGCACAACCGTAATCGATGAATTTGCGCAAACCAGCCTGCTCCTTTGGAGCCAGGGCCGTCATATTTCCGGAGAGAAAGGCGTCGAAAGTCGATGGCGTGAGCAAGGTGCGCTCGAAGGCGGCGATGGCGCGGGCCCAGTTTTTCGAATTGATGGGGTCGGCCTCGTCGGGAAAGGCGTTTTTGAACGCCTCGCCGTATCCGGGAATGGCTTTCAGCTTACCGATCGCCGTCGCAAGGTCCGGGTTGCCGAAACTGGCCGGCCCGAGCAAGGATTTCTCCGCCTGTTCCTCAAGAGATTCGCGATCGCCGCGCCAGTGCTGTTTGAAATTCAGCGCCGCATTGAAAATGGAGGGCGCGTTGCGCGGGTTTTCCTTACCGAATACCCCAATCGACTTCGGCAGCCCGTCGCTCGCCTGCTTCTCTGGCGAATGACAGAAAGCGCAGCTGATATTGCCGTCCATCGAGACGCGATTCTCGAAGAATAGCCGTCGACCGAGATCGATACGTAGCGCGCTTGCGCCGTCCTGTGGCGCGAGGGGCGTCGCAATCGGCAAGAAAAACGCCGCAGCGTCGGCGCGCAGACTGACCGGGTCGGGGGTCTCTGACCGGGTCTGCGCCTGCGTCGTCATGGCCCATGGACATGGGCTTAGAGCGAGAGAGATCAGGACGACGCGGACGAAATTCATCAACGGCTCCAGATAGTCGGAAGATACTGCAATATTGCGGGAGACTCTGGGCGCCGGAATAAAAAAAGCCGCCATCCGAAGCGCCTTAGATGGCGGCGACGACTGGCGGCTGGGTTGGTAATCCTCAATGCTCCGGCGGCGCCGAAGCGGGATCAATCAGATCTCGGCGGACGAGTAGGCGGTGACTTCCATGCCGACGCAGACCTCGACGATCACAGGTGCTGTCCAAGCCATTGTTTTTCCTCCGTTTTTAATTTCATAGCTGCGTCCTGCTCCTTATCGTCCCGTAAGACGCGGCAGGGTTAAGCTGTGAGGCTGATTATCATGATCGCCAGAGCGACGCAAATTGACTGGCGGAGTTGCTGCCTTCGTCCCTCGTCCACACCGGACATTTGTTCTGGCGACCATTGCCCAGACATTCAGGGTCCCGGCCGGAAAGGACGGGTTGCCGGCCCCGACAGGGAGGGACGGCTTCATTGTGAGAGAGAATCGTCCCAGCATGACGGCGTCTCGACACGCGCCGTCGCGACTGCTAGGCAGGAAAAGCGTTTCTGTGGCGCGGCGCTTGGCGGAAGCGTCTCAAAACAGGAAGATAGAGTTTTTGCGGCAGTGTTTTTGCGACGCAACGCAAGGAGCGCGATTTCAGCATGAGCAAGGCGACGTTAGACGGAAAAGCGATACCGCTTGAAGACGCCTGCCGAGAGGCGGCACGTATTTTGGGCGGCGCAACATTTCCGGTCATCGCGGGACTGGGCGCCGACGTCGCTGGCGCGCGTGCGGCCATCCTGCTCGCCGAACAGCTCCGTGGCGCCTTTGATCATCTGGCCTCGCGCGAGATCCTCGCAGATCTCGATGTGATGCGCTCCTTCAGCATGTTCACGACGACGCCCAACGAGGCGCGCGTACGCGCCGACGTCCTGCTGTTTGTCGGGCCGGGTTTGAGCGCGCTCTGGCCCGGGATGCTGGAGCGGCTGGCTCCCGGCCAGCCCCCGCGCCATGGGTCGCAGGCCGGTCATCCGAGACGGGTTTTCTGGATCGGGCCGGAAGCGAATGAGGCAGCCAATATCCCGGCGTCGGTCATTTCCGCCTCTCTCGACGAACTGCCAGACATTCTTGCTATGCTGCGCGCCCGGGTCGGCGGCCGGCCAGTGGCCGGCGACAACGCGCGTCGCGCGGAACTCGACGAGCTCGCCAGCGTGCTGAAAAACGCTCATTTCGGCGTAGTAGTCTGGTCGGCCTCAAGCGGAATCGACCCGCTGGCGATCGAAATGTTGCAGGCCATGGTCGCCGATCTCAATGTTACGACACGCTGCACCGGCGTGCCAATCGGCGCTCGCGCCGGCGCCGCTGGCGTCACCCAAACGGCGGGCTGGATGACCGGCTTTCCGCCGCGCACCGGTTTTGGCCGCGGCTATCCCGAACACGATCCCTGGCGCTTCGAGGCGAAGCGTCTGGTCGAGAGCGGCGAAGCCGACGCGGCGCTGTGGATCTCCGCCTATGACGGCGAGGCGCCGCCATGGTCGAACAACCGCCTGCCGCTTATTACTTTGTCGCCTGCGGGCAAGGAGCCCGGTCGCGGTCTCTACATCGAGGTCGGCGCTCCTGGCGTTACCCACGACGCCGTCGAATTTGCACAGGAGATTGGCGCGCTCGCCCTGCGCAAGTCGCATGCTCCGACGGGCGCCCCAAGCGTGGCGCAAATCATCGACGCCATCGCGACAGAACTCCGGGGAGAAGTTTCTTGCTGACTGTTTTACGCGGAGGACATGTCGTCGATCCGACGACCGGTCGGGACGCCATTGGCGACGTCTGGTTCAGAGATGGTCGCATCGTCGCCCCGCCGCCCGGCGGCAAGGCGGATAAGGACATCGACGTCTCCGGTCATGTCGTTATGGCAGGCGCCATCGATATTCATTCCCACATCGCCGGGGGCAATGTGAATACGGCGCGGCTGTTGCTGCCCGAACTGCATCGCGCCATTCGCGCGCGTCTCGCCGGCACGCCGCTGTCGACAGCCAAATGGTCGACCTGGGAAACCGGCCGTCTTTACGCCCAGATGGGATTCACGACGGTCGTCGAGCCAGCTATGGCGCCGCATGCGTCGCTGCAAACGCATCTCGAACTCAACGACGTGCCGATCATCGACAAGGGCGCGCTCACCGTTCTCGGCAACGACGATTTTTTGCTGCGCATGTTGCGCAAGGGCGAGGCTGCAAGCGCCATCAATGATTATGTCGCCCTCACCGTGGGTAAAACGCGCTCGCTCGGACTGAAATGCATCAACCCCGGCGGCTGCGAGGCTTTCAAGGAGAATATGCGGGCTTTCGGACTGGACGACGAGGTGCCGTTCTACGGTCTCACCTCACGCCAGATTTTCCAGGCCTTGCAAAAGTCGACACAGGCGGTTGGCATACCTCATCCGCTGCACCTGCACATGAATAATCTCGGCATCGGCGGCAATATCGATACCGCACTCGACACGATCGACGCGGCGCAGGGCCTGCCGCTGCATCTTGCCCACGTACAGTTCTACGCCTACGGCAAGGAAGGCAAGAACGCCTTCTCCTCCGCCGGCGCGCGATTTGCAGAAAAAATCAACGCCAATCCCCATGTCAGCGTCGACGTCGGTCAGGTGATGTTTTCCGATACGGTGACGATCTCCTCCGACGTGCTCAAACAGTTCAACAGCCTGCCCGGGGCGATTCCAAAAAAGGGCGCAATTTTCGACGGCGACGCCAACGGCGGCGGCGTTGTTCCCTACGCTTATAAAATCTCGAATTTCTACAACGCCATCCAGTGGGCGGCGGGTCTGGAGCTCTTCCTGCTCATCAATAATCCCGAGCAGGTTTATTTCACCACCGATCATCCCAACGGCGGCCCCTTCACCACCTACCCTGACCTCTTCGCCTTGCTGATGAGCGCCGATTTGCGGGCCAAAGTCATGTCGCGTCTGCCGGCAGAGGCGCTCGAACACACAACCCTGCCCTCGATCACGCGCGAATATACGCTGTATGAAATCGCTCAGATGAGCCGCTCCGGCGCCGCGAAGCTGTTCGGTTTCACCGATCGTGGCCAACTCGCCCCCGGCGCCATCGCGGATATCGCGGTCTACAGGCCAGGCAAGGACATCGCAGGCATGTTCCGCCGCGCCGCCTTCGTGTTCAAGGACGGCGATCTGGTCGTGCGCGACGGGGCCGTCACGCATTACAAGCGCGGCAGGACTTTGAATCTCTGTCCGCGTTATGATTCAAATATCACCACACGGCTCGATGCCTACTACGACGAGCTTTACGGCCTGCCTCGCAGCATCTTCGACCTGCCGGACGCCGCGCTGCCCCATAACGACGCCTTTGCGGAGGTCGCATGTCGGAAATAGTTCGCAACGGCGTTCGGATCGACGAGAGTTTCGCCGAAGCCTTCCCGATGAGTGGGACGGGCATTCTCATCACCGGGCCGAACGCCAAATGGGCCCGTCAGGCGGCCGAGACCATGACCGGCTTCGCCACCTCGGTAATCGGCTGCGGATGCGAGGCCGGCATCGACTACGAATCGCCCCCGGAGGAAACGCCGGACGGACGGCCGGGCGTGCGTGTGCTTCTCTTCGCCATGTCGTCGAAAGACGCCGAAAAACAGCTCGTCAATCGTCTTGGCCAATGCGTCCTCACCTGTCCGGGATCGGCGGTCTACTCGACCGTGCCGGGCGAGTTCGAAATCAAGGTCGGGGACGCCGTGCGCCAGTTCGGCGACAAATGGCAGACGTCGAAGGTCGTCGACGGCCGCCGATTCTGGCGCGTGCCGGTGATGGACGGCGAATTTTTCTGCGAAGCGAGAGTCGGACTAACAAAAAAATCCGTCGGCGGCGGCAATCTGCTTGTGATGGGCGCCGACTGGGAATCGACCATGCGCGCAACCGAAGCTGGCGTCGCGGCGGTCCGCGCCATTCCGGATGCGATCGCGCCCTTTCCCGGCGGCATTGTCCGTTCGGGCTCGAAAGTGGGCTCTCAGTATAAGGGCATGGGCGCCTCGACCAACGACGCCTATTGCCCGACGCTGCGCGGCGTCACCAATAGCGCGCTCGACGCGGATATCGGCTGCGTGCTCGAGATCGTCATTGACGGCCTGACCGACGCCGCTGTCTCCGCCGCCATGCGCGCGGGACTGAAAGCGATTATCGACATGGGGCCGGAAAAGGGCGCCAAACGCATCGGCGCCGGAAACTACGGCGGCAAGCTTGGTCCTTTCCATTATCATCTGAAGGATTTACTGCCGTGAAGCCCTTCGTTTTCACGCTTCGTCAGGAGCCAGCGCACCGCGTCGATCTATCGGGACTCGCCCCCGACCGTATCTCGGGCCGATCGGCCGCCGAGATCGAGAAAATCGAGATCGGGACAACCAAAACCAACATCAGGGTCGGCGACGTGTTCAAGATCGACGCGGGAGACCCCGGCGTTGTTCGCTTCGAGGGCGGATCGTCGCGATTTGACCTGGTCGGCGCCAGGCTGTTGCCGGATCATTCGGTTCATGTGGAGGGCGACGTCGGCGCCCAACTGGGCCGGTTGGCGAAGGGCGGGCGCATAACCGTTACCGGTTCAGCTGGAGCCTATGCCGCGTCCGGCAACGCTGGAGCGCTGATCGAAATCGGCGGCGATGTCGGTGATTTTCTCGCGGCGCCGCTCGCAGGCGAACTTGCCGGCATGTCTGGCGGACGCGTGATTGTCCGCGGCAACGCCGGCGTGCGGGCTGGCGACCGCTTGCGGCGCGGCGTGATCGTGATCGAAGGCGACGCCGATGAGGACCCGGGCTCCCGCGTGATCGCCGGGACCATCGTCTTGCTGGGCGCCGTCAAAGGCCGGGTCGGCTATCTCAACCGGCGCGGTTCTATTGTGCTGGCGCAAGCCCGCGATCCCGGCCCGACCTACATCGATTGCGGCGCGCATACCTTGACTTACGCCGGCCTATTCGCCCGGAGCCTCAAGTCTGACTCTCCGCGAGCGTCGACGGTTCTCTCGGGCAAGCTGCGGCGATATGGCGGCGATACGGCGGTCTATGGCAAGGGCGAGATATTGACCCCTGTCTGACTCGCAGTAACTTTGTGTCTATTGGAGATGTCTGCCAAAGACCACTAAAACAGGCACAGCCGGCACGGAGGGGGCGATGAATTTCGTCGAATTAATTCTCACCGTATGCACATTGGCGCAGCCATCAGCCTGCGAAGAAAGAAGATTGATGCTTGAAAGCGCGTCAGGATCGACGCGCAATTGCATCATGCAGGCGATGCCCTACATCGCGCAGTGGTCCGGAGAACATCCTAATCTGACCGTAACCAAATGGCGCTGCGTAACCCCCGGGGAAGAGGGGGACAAAATCTAACTGCCCTAACAATATAAATTCGTTTCGTTGAGCAATCCTCGCAAAATATTGAACTGAATGAGGATTCGGCGGGGCAATCTCACGGTAAATTACTAGAGGGATGCTTTTTACTGGTTTAAATTGATCAGCCGGCCAAACGAACCGTCGAGGTGATCGCTGAATGCCTGAGCTTGATAATCACGATCAACGGGTAAAGAAAACCCCAGAACGAAAGCGGCAACCATCATGGCTGCGATCAAACCCACCGACATTCTGAACTGACGGCGAAGGCTGATTTTGTCTGAGGCGATGTCTGCGTAATAAGCCATGATATATCTCCCTGCGCTCAATTAACGCGCAAGTCTCTTATTCGTTCCCAAAAAAAACCAAATATTTACATTCGGTTAATAATTCAAATAAATCATATAGATAGAAAAGAATTCGGCGCGGCTGTGAAAATCGCGCTCAGAGAAGAGCTATCGTGTGGCGTCTCCGCCTTTGCCCGGCCGCTGACCGAGGGACAAGCCTGCGGCGGGCGAATGGCCCGGCTGAGCCGTCCCATTGGGTTCAATCCGTCGCTATGACAAGACAGGAACATTTCATCGGCTTGTGATGTCGCTTCGGCGCTCTAACAAGCCTGAAAATTAAAAAACGCGCGCTGATTTGAGCGCGCGTCTGGAACCCCGGATATACGATGCCGGGAGGAGTAGCGTGACAGTTTAGGCGTTCGCCAGAGCCGTGATCGCCAAGGCAATGGCTGCGGAAGCGGCGAATATTGAGAGAATAGCGGTGATCGCATTCATGATTTGTCTCCCCGAGGTAATTTGATCGTACTACGCACGAAATCTATGCCAGCTCTTCAAGCAAACTTTTGGGCACAACAGCTAACCTCGGTCATTTCGGGGAGGTTTCAATCGAAAAACATTTTGCATTGCACATGACGGTCATGGTCGATGACTGTTTAATTTAGCCACGGCGCCTCGAAAAACCAATCATTCATGAACATTTATCAGACCAGCGCATCGCAGCGTCGATTATCGGGCAGGGCGTCGTTTTCTGACTTATCCAATCGAGTGTAGCTTGGCTCGCAAGTCGCCAATTTCGTTTTCGGCGCGCAGTTGCTCCGTCACATCGAACTGGACTCCGAGAAAATAAATCAGTCTACCCTCGGCGTCGAAGAGCGGCGTGATGTTCAGTTTATTCTGAAAAACGTTGCCGTTTTTGCGGTAGTTGCGCAGGGTCACCTCGACCGGCTGCCGAATTTTCAGCGCCTCGCGCAATCGGCGCAGGCCTTCCTGGTCACGATCCTTGCCCTGTAAAAAGCGACAATTACGGCCAAGAATTTCGTCGCTGGCGTAGCCAGTAATCTCCTGAAAGCGCTTGTTCGCGTATACGATCGGCGAATCGTCCAGATCAGGATCCGTGAGCGTTACGCCGTTCACGCAGGTGTCCAGAATTTTCGTCAGAATTTCGGGGATGATCTCGCTCTCCTTGCGAAGGGAGAACATCTGCGCCTTATCCTGGCTCTTGGCGCGCGCCCAGACACGGTAGGCGCTGGGCGCCATGCCGGCAAAGCGGCGAAAAGCCCGCCTAAAGCTGGCCTCGTCAAGAAAACCGGCCGCCGCGGCCAGCTCCTTGACCGGCTTGGCGCTGGTTTCCAGCAGCATCCGCGCCGTCTCGACACGAATTCGATCTATGAAAGTCTTGGGCGACTCGCCGCAAGCCTGTTTAAGTTTGCGGTGCAGCGTTCGCTCGGATGTCGAGAGCGCGCTTGCAAGGTTTTGCGAATTGAAATTGGCGTCGGACTGGCGCACGACGCGTTCCGCCTCGGCCAGAAAAGCGTCAACTCCCGTGGCGGATGTGATTGCCCCGAATGTCGGAGCCCGCGCTCCGGTTTTCTGGGGCGCCGATTCGCCAACCGTAAAATCAGCAGCAATTCGGCCCGCTTCGACCCCGCAAAGAGACCGGATAAGGTGCAACCCGACGTCGATCCAGGACAGAGGGCCTGCGCCGGTGATGACCCGTCGATCATCGATCAAACGCGCGCCGCGCGCAACGTCGGCGCGCGGGTAACGCTGACGCAGATCTTCGTGATGCCACCAGCTCGTTGTGCAGCGTCGCCCGTCCAAGAGTCCAGCTTCTCCGAGCAAAAAGACCCCGGAGCCGCATCCGCCGATCATGGCGCCGCGCGCATGGTGTCGCCGCAACCAGGCGGCCGTCGAAGCGAAAATTGACATATCTGGAGCTTTGCCATTCGCGTCGGGAGCGAAACTTGGCACGATGATCGCATCGCAGGAAGCGATTTCCTCGAAAGAGGTTTCCGTTTCGAATCGGACGCCGTCCGCCGCTATGACAGGGCCGCCGTTAGGACTGGCCGTGACGAAACAGAATTCGTCGACCCCAAGTGCGGCGATAACCGGCGCGTTGGCGGCGGATATGGCGCGACGGGCAAGCGACAGAATATCCGTCAGACCCAGGAACGCCGAGCCCAGACAGCCATCAAGCCCGGCGATGACAATCTTCTGCATGAACCCCTGACTTTGGCGAATTATGGTCCCTGATTGGCTATTCCGCCACCATGACCTACATTAGTGGCTCGCACAGTTTCAGCAAGGTGGGGACATTTGTCCCCGACAAAAGGCGATCTTGCACTTTGGCGACGCTCCTGTTTCCGATTGCGTCGCTCTCGGGAGGTGAAAATGAAGGCGAATTGGAAAAAATATTTGCCCTGGGTCGTGTTCGTTGCTGTCGCCGGCATACTTCTGGCGATGTTTCAACATCAGCAGACCCGCACGCCGGCGAGGGAAATCACCTTCAGCGAACTGCTTGTTCAGATTGACGAAGGTCGCGTCCACGACGTCACAATAGCCGGCAACGAAATTCTGGGCCATTTCAACGATAACCGTCCCTTCCAGACGTTTGCGCCCAATGATCCCACGCTGATTTCCAAGCTCGAATCCAAGAAAGTTCAGATCAGCGCCAAACCCGGCGGCGACGGTCCCGGCTGGATGTCGACCCTGCTCGTCAATGGCCTGCCCTTGCTGCTGTTCATCGGCGTTTGGATTTACATGGCCCGTCAGATGCAGGGCGGCGCGGGCGGGCGCGCAATGGGCTTTGGCAAGTCCAAGGCCAAGCTTTTGACCGAGACGCAGGGCCGCGTCACCTTCGATGACGTCGCTGGCGTCGACGAGGCCAAAGAGGATTTGCAGGAGATCGTTGAATTTTTGCGCGATCCGCAGAAGTTCCAACGCCTCGGCGGTCGCATTCCGCGTGGCGTGCTGCTCGTCGGACCGCCCGGCACCGGCAAGACGCTGCTCGCCCGCGCCA
>JBBARD010000035.1:0-24767 GCA_040399965.1 Methylocystis sp.
TGCTTGGTCGAAACCGTTGTGCCCTCGATCAGCGGCAACAGATCGCGCTGGACGCCCTCGCGCGAGACATCCGCGCCGCTTCGACCTTCGCGGGCGCAGATCTTATCCATCTCGTCGATAAAGACGATCCCGTTGTTTTCGACTTCGCTGATCGCCTCGCGCACGCAGGCGTCCAGATCAAGCAGTTTGTCGCTTTCTTCTGCAAGCAGCGGCGCGCGCGCCTCGCTTACGTTCATCTTGCGCGGCTTGCCCCGTCCCTGAAACGCCTTGCCGAAGAGATCGCCAAGAGAGAAGGCCGACACGCTGCCGCCGCCCGGCATGTTCGGTAATTCGAACATTGGCGTTGCGCTGGCGCTCTGCGCAATTTCGATCTCGACTTCCTTGTTCTCAAGCTCATCATTGCGCAAGCGGGCGCGGAAAGCGTCGCGGGTCTGTGGAGACGCCGCTGGTCCAACCAGCGCATCGAGCAGACGGTCTTCCGCCGCCTTCTCGGCCCGCGCCTGAACATCCTTGCGCCGGCGTTCCTTCACCATCACGATTGCGACTTCCACAAGGTCACGGACAATTTGCTCGACGTCCCGCCCCACGTAACCGACTTCAGTGAATTTTGTTGCTTCAACCTTAAGGAACGGCGCATTGGCGAGCCGCGCCAGACGCCGGGCGATTTCGGTTTTGCCGCAACCTGTCGGCCCGATCATGAGAATATTTTTCGGCAGCACTTCTTCGCGCATCTGCCCCTCAAGCCGCAGACGCCGCCAGCGATTTCGCAAAGCGATTGCGACGGCGCGCTTGGCGTCGCCCTGGCCGACTATGTAGCGGTCAAGTTCCGAGACGATTTCGCGCGGCGAGAAATCGGCCATTTGTTCTATCCCCCTGGCGACGCGGTCTAGATTTTCTCCACCACGATATTGTGGTTTGTGTAGACGCAGATATCGGCGGCGATGGTCATGGCGCGGCGCGCAATAGTTTCTGCGTCGGCTGAGCTATCCATCAGCGCGCGTCCGGCCGCGAGCGCATAATTTCCGCCCGAACCTATGGCTGCCACCGCCCCGCCTCCCGAGGCCTCAGGCTCAAGCACGTCCCCAGAGCCGGTCAGCACCAGCCCGACATTGCGGTCCGCGACCAGCATCATCGCCTCAAGACGACGCAGATAGCGATCCATGCGCCAATCTTTGGCGAGTTCAACGCATGCGCGCATCAACTGTCCAGGATATTGATCAAGCTTGGATTCAAGACGTTCGAAGAGGGTGAAAGCGTCTGCCGTCGCGCCTGCGAAGCCCGCGATAACGTCCCCTTTGCCGAGCCGCCGCACCTTACGGGCGTTGCCTTTCATAATGGTCTGTCCCAGACTGACCTGCCCATCCCCGGCAATGACTGTTTCTCCCTGTTTTTTCACAAGAATAATAGTCGTCGCGTGCATCTGTAGGGGTGAAGCCTCTTCGCGTTCCATTTGCGCCTTCCGCTGGAGCCTGCCCGCAGGAACTAGGACCGATCCCGGCGTGCAGCAAGGGCGCCCCGCCTCACGAAAAGGAATTTTCGTCGATTTTACAGAATTTTATGCGTTTGGCCCTTAAGCAGCTCCCCCAACGTTCCGGGTGGCGAAAGCCTGCTGGAATTGTTAAATAGCCCCGCGATCAGAAAGCTTCGCGCCAGCCCCGCAATCCGGGGCGATTTTCGGAAGGCCAGTAAACCCATGCGTAGCGCATCCGTCGAGCGCGACACGAAGGAAACCAGCGTCGCCGTCACCCTGGATCTTGACGGCTCAGGCCAAGCTGAAATTTCAACCGGCATCGGCTTTTTCGATCACATGCTGGATCAGATCGCCCGCCATGCGCCTCTCGATCTGATCGTGCGCGCAAGGGGCGACTTGCATATCGACGGCCATCACACGATCGAGGACATTGGGCTGGCCTTGGGGCAGGCGATTGATCGGGCGCTCGGCGACCGCAAGGGGATTTCCCGCTATGGCGACGTTCACGTGCCCCTCGACGAAGCGCTGACCCGCGTCGTCGTGGACGTCTCCGGCCGACCATATCTTGTGTTCAATGTCGAATTTCCAGCACAACGCATTGGTGAATTCGATACGGAGATGACTCGCGAATTTTTCCAGGCTGTGGCGACGCAGGCCCGCATCGGTCTGCACATTGATTGTTTGCGTGGCGTCAACAGCCACCATATTGCCGAAAGCGCCTTCAAAGGCTTCGCCCGCGCCTTCGGCAAGGCCGTCGCCATCGATCCGCGTCGACTTCAGGGCGAAGCGCCCTCCACCAAAGGAACGCTGACCGCCTGAGCGTTGGCGTTTCGATTTCTGCAAGGGGGCGGCCGCGATGGCGAGTTTCTCAGTTTTTCTTCCGCCGGGCGCGCAAGCGACGCCAGAAAGAATCGTGTTTTTGCGAGATGGTTTCTCCACGTCAGCGTTTCTGTTCGGCCCGGTCTGGCTGTTGTGGAAACGGGCGTGGCTGCCGGCTGCGACGGTTGTCGCGCTCATGTCGCTGCTGCCGCTTCTGGCCAAGCTGCCCGGAGCCTTTCCAATCCTGTCCGCTTTTCTCGGTCTGGCGCTGGCGATCTGGCTGGGGTTCGAAGGTCGACAGATTCTGGGCTGGTCGCTCAAACGGCGCGGTTATGTTGAGAGCGATGTCGTCATCGCCGAAAATGAGGATGAGGCGGAAGAAGTTTATTTCGCGCGCAAGGACGCGGCGGCGGGCGCGAGTCATGCGGCGGAGTCCGCTGCGTGACGACGGCGATCATCGACTATGGCTCCGGCAATCTTCATTCCGCGCAAAAAGCTTTTGAACGCGCCGCACGTGAACATGGCCAGACGGAAGCTGTCACCGTCACCAGCGATCCGGACGCCATTCGTCGGGCCGAGAGAATCGTTCTGCCCGGGGTCGGCGCTTTCGCCGATTGTCGCGCCGGCTTGAAGGCGCTCGCCGGCCTCGACGCGGCGATGCGCGAAGCCGTGATCGACCGCGGCCGGCCGTTCCTCGGTATTTGTGTTGGCATGCAGTTAATGGCGACGCGTGGCCTCGAACATGGCGAATGCGCCGGGCTTGACTGGATTGGCGGCGACGTAGTCGCTATAGACCCCGGCGATCCGACATTGAAAATTCCACATATGGGCTGGAATACGCTCGATCTTGCGCGGCCTCATCCGCTATTTGAGGGCGTCGCGACCGGCGAGAAGGGATTGCACGCCTATTTCGTTCACTCCTTTCACTTTGTTCCCGCTGATCCGGCCCATGTCTTGGCGCGCACAGATTATGGCGCGCCGCTCACGGCGGCGGTGGCGCGGGACAATCTCGTCGGCGTGCAATTTCATCCCGAAAAAAGCCAGAGGCTCGGCCTCGCGCTGATCGCCAATTATCTGAGGTGGCGTCCGTGATTTTATTTCCTGCGATTGATCTTAAAGAGGGCCAGTGCGTGCGTCTTGCGCAGGGCGATATGGACCGCGCCACCGTCTTCAACGACGATCCGGCCGAACAGGCCCGCGCCTTCCAGTCGCAAGGCTTCGAATATATACATGTTGTCGACCTTGATGGCGCCTTCGCCGGCGCGCCGCGTAATGCGCAGGCGGTCGAGGCGATCCTCGCGGCGTTGACCATTCCGGTGCAACTTGGCGGCGGGATCCGTGACATGCGCACGCTCGCCGGTTGGCTCGACAAGGGCGTGACGCGGGTCATTATCGGCACAGCGGCGGTGAGAGACCCGTCCTTCGTTCGTGAAGCGGCGCGGCTCTATCCCGGTCGTGTCGCTGTGGGCATCGACGCGCGCGACGGCATGGTCGCGGTCGATGGATGGGCGCGTGCGACCACAATGTCGGCGCTTGATCTTGCTCGGCAGTTTGAGGACGCTGGCGTCGGCGCCATCATCTACACCGACATCGCCCGGGACGGCGTATTGACCGGATTGAATATCGAACAAACCCTTGGTCTGGCCAATACGCTGACCATTCCAGTGATCGCCTCTGGCGGTCTCGCCTCACTCGCTGACGTCGAGCGTCTGCTGTGGCCCGATTGCGCGCGGATCGCCGGCGCCATCAGCGGCCGCGCGCTCTACGACGGCCGCCTCGATCCGGCGGAAGCGCTGGCGCTCATTCGCTCGGCGCGTAAAGCTTCCGGACAAGGCTGATGCTCAAGGCCCGCGTTATCCCCTGCCTTGACGTCAAGGAAGGCCGCGTCGTCAAGGGCGTCAATTTC
This sequence comes from Methylocystis sp., assembly GCA_040399965.1. Classification (GTDB taxonomy): domain Bacteria; phylum Pseudomonadota; class Alphaproteobacteria; order Rhizobiales; family Beijerinckiaceae; genus Methylocystis. The sequence continues at coordinate 4,197 of JBBARD010000035.1, forward strand.
GTCGATTTGCGCGACGCCGGCGATCCGGTGGAATGCGCCATTGCCTATGACGCCGCTGGCGCCGACGAACTTTGTTTTCTCGACATTACCGCCAGCCATGAAAATCGCGGCATCCTTCTCGATGTCGTCCAGCGCACGGCGGAAGCCTGCTTCATGCCGCTCACCGTTGGCGGCGGCGTGCGCACGCTTGACGATATCCGAAATCTTTTGCTTGCCGGCGCCGACAAGGCTTCAATCAACACCGCTGCTGTCGCCAACCGGCAATTTGTGCGCGAGGCCGCAGAGAAGTTTGGCGCCCAATGCATCGTCGTCGCCATCGACGCCAAACAGGTCGGGCCTGATAAATGGGAGATTTTCACGCACGGCGGCCGACGTCCCACCGGCCTCGACGCCGTAGACTATGCGCGCGAGGCGACGGCGCTGGGCGCGGGCGAAATTCTCCTTACCTCAATGGATCGCGACGGCGCCAAAATCGGCTTCGACATAGCGCTGACCCGCGCTGTCGCCGACGCCGTCAGCGTGCCGGTGATCGCTTCGGGCGGCGTTGGCGGGCTTGATCATCTGGTCGCCGGCGTGCGCGAAGGTCACGCCACCGCCGTTCTTGCTGCATCCATCTTTCACTTTGGCGAATATACGATACCGCAGGCCAAGCGCCATATGGCCGCCGCCGGCCTGCCCATGCGTCTCGACGGACTGGAGGCGATATGAGTTTCTCGCTCGACGATCTTGCCGCGTTGATCAAATCGCGCCGACAAGACGACGCATCGAAATCCTACACCAGAAGCCTGTTCGACGCCGGCGCGCCGCGCATCGCCAAAAAATTCGGCGAAGAGGCCGTTGAAGCGGTGATCGCCGCCATGGGGAACGACCGCAAGGAGCTAACGATGGAGGCTGCGGACGTGCTCTATCATCTACTCGTCTTGCTTGAGGCCAGGGATATCGCCCTCGCCGAAGTGTTGCGGGAGCTTGAGCGCCGAACCAACCAATCGGGGCTTGCTGAAAAGGCGTCGCGTGGAGCGGGCGCATGAACGCCGTCGGATCGCCCTATCGTCGCTTCACCCGCGAGGAATGGGCGAATCTGCGCGCCGACACGCCGCTGACATTGACGCTGGACGATCTGTCGCGACTGAAGTCCCTGCACGATCCGATCTCGCTTGAGGAAGTGATCGAGATCTATCTGCCGCTGTCGCGTCTTCTGGCGCTCTATGTCGCGGCGACGCAGGGCCTGTTCAAGGCGACACAGCGCTTCCTGGGCGCCGGCGACGGCAAGGTGCCTTACATCATCGGCGTCGCGGGCTCCGTTTCGGCCGGCAAATCGACAACGGCGCGCGTGTTGCGTGCGTTGCTGTCGCGCTGGCCGAATACGCCCAAGGTCGAACTGATTACCACCGACGGCTTTCTCCTGCCTAACGCCGTGCTCGAACGGGAAGGGCTGATGGAGAAAAAGGGTTTTCCCGAAAGCTACGATCACAGGGCGCTGTTGCGTTTTTTGTCGGATGTGAAGGCCGGAGAACCTCACGTTACGGCGCCGGTCTATTCGCATCTGGTCTATGACGTCATTGATGGCGAGCGAGAGAGCGTCGAACATCCCGACATTCTCATCGTCGAGGGCGTCAATGTCTTGGCGGCGCGGCCATCGCGCCAGCCGCGCGACATTCCCTTCGTCTCGGATTTCTTCGATTTTTCGATCTATCTCGACGCCTCGGAAGAGATGCTTGAGCGCTGGTATGTCGATCGATTCCTGACGCTGCGCCAGACCGCTTTCCGCGATCCGCGCTCCTATTTTCGTAAATACGCTGAAATCGATGACGACGCGGCCATCAGAGTTGCGAAAGACATCTGGACGACGATCAATCTCGAAAATCTGCGCAACAATATCGCTCCGACCCGACCACGTGCGAGTCTTATTCTCACCAAAGGCGCCGATCACCGTATCGAGGAAGTGGCGCTCAGGAAGTTGTAACCCCCCTCCCGCATGCGGAAGAGGGGTTAATCGCTACGCCTATTACAGGGATCGGCCGTTAAGCGTTGCCTGCTGTTTTATACAGAGGCGCAGCCAGCTCCTTGCTATGCGCCGGCTTGCCGTCGAGGGTCAGGCCCATGGCGTCCGCCGAGACATCGACGCAGGCGCCGTCGATGATCTCGCCAGCCAGCAGCCTTTCGGCGAGCGCGTCCTGCAACTCCTTCTGCATGACGCGTTTCAGCGGCCGCGCGCCATAGGCGGGATCGTAGCCCTTGTCGGCAAGCCAGTCCCGCGCCTTGGCATCGGGCTTGAGAGCGATCTTGCGATCCTCCAGCAACTTCGACAGCCGACGGAACTGGATATCGACGATTGCGCCCATATCCTGACGCCGGAGGCGATGGAACAGGATGATCTCGTCGATGCGGTTCAGGAACTCCGGACGGAAATGCCCGCGCACGACATTCATCACCTCGTGATGCACGGCGGAGGAGTCCTCTCCCTCTTTCTGCATCACCAGTAGATCAGCCCCGAGATTGGAGGTCATGATGATCAGCGTGTTTTTGAAGTCGACCGTACGCCCCTGTCCGTCCGTTAACCGTCCGTCGTCCAGCACCTGCAACAGCACGTTGAAGACGTCCGGATGGGCTTTCTCGATCTCGTCAAACAGCACGACCTGATAGGGCCGGCGCCGCACCGCCTCTGTCAGCGCGCCGCCCTCTTCATAACCGACGTAGCCGGGCGGGGCGCCGATCAGACGCGAAACCGAGTGCTTCTCCATGTATTCTGACATGTCGAGACGCACCATCGCCGTCTCGTCGTCGAACAGAAAGCTCGCCAGCGCCTTGGTTAGTTCGGTCTTACCCACGCCGGTCGGCCCCAGAAAGATGAAGCTGCCGATCGGCCGATTGGGATCCTGCAGACCTGCGCGGGCGCGGCGAACCGCCGTCGACACCGCCGCCACAGCTTCATGCTGGCCGACGACGCGTTTGCCCAATTCCTCCTCCATCTGGAGCAGCTTTTCGCGCTCGCCTTCGAGCATCTTGTCGACCGGCACGCCGGTCCAGCGCGAAATCACTTGCGCGATGTGGTCGGCGGTCACGGCCTCCTCGACCAGCGCGCCCTCCCGGGACTCGGTCGCTGCGAGTTTCTTCTCGAGGTCCGGGATGACGCCATAGGTCAATTCGCCGGCGCGCTGAAATTCGCCGCGCCGCTGCGCCTGGGCAAGTTCGTTGCGCGCCGTCTCCAGCTGCTCCTTTAGCTTCTGGGCGCTGCCGAGCTTGTCTTTCTCGGCGCGCCACCGCGCAGTGAGCGCGGCGGATTTTTCTTCCAGATCGGCCAGTTCGACCTCAAGCTTCTTCAGCCGGTCCTTCGACGCCGGATCACTTTCTTTTTTCAGCGCCTCCTGCTCAATCTTGAGCTGAATGATGCGCCGATCCAGTTCATCGAGTTCCTCGGGCTTGGAGTCGATCTGCATGCGCAGGCGCGAGGAGGCCTCATCGACAAGATCGATCGCCTTGTCGGGCAGGAAACGGTCGGCGATGTAACGGTTGGAAAGCGTCGCCGCCGCGACGATGGCTGAGTCGGTGATTCGAACGCCATGATGCAGTTCGTATTTCTCTTTCAACCCGCGCAGAATCGAGACGGTGTCCTCTACCGTTGGCTCATCCACGAACACGGGCTGGAAGCGTCTAGCAAGCGCTGCGTCTTTCTCAACATGCTTGCGATATTCATCGAGCGTGGTGGCGCCGACGCAATGCAATTCGCCACGCGCCAGCGCCGGCTTCAGCAGATTGGAAGCATCCATGGCCCCATCCGCCTTGCCCGCGCCGACCAGTGTATGCATCTCGTCGATAAAAAGGATGATGTCGCCTTCGGCCGCCGTGACTTCATTAAGCACGGCTTTCAGACGCTCCTCGAATTCGCCGCGATATTTTGCGCCGGCGATCAGCGCGCCCATGTCGAGGGCAAGGAGCTTCTTGTTTTCGAGCGACTCGGGCACATCGCCATTGACGATGCGCAACGCCAGGCCCTCGACAATGGCTGTCTTGCCGACGCCCGGCTCGCCGATCAGCACCGGATTGTTCTTGGTGCGGCGTGACAGAACTTGAATGGTGCGACGGATTTCTTCGTCGCGGCCGATCACCGGATCAAGCTTGCCCTCGCGCGCCGCATCGGTGAGATCGCGCGCGTATTTTTTCAGAGCGTCATAGGCGTTTTCAGCAGAGGCGGAGTCCGCCGTGCGGCCTTTGCGTAAATCTTCTATCGCTGCGTTTAGAGACTGCGGCGACACCCCGGCGCCTTCGAGGATACGGGCCGCCTCCGTCTCCCTCTCCAGCGCAATGGCGAGCAAAAGCCGCTCGACCGTGACATAGGAGTCGCCGGCCTTCTGGGCGATCTTTGCGGCATTATCGAAGATTCGCGCCAGACCTGGCGCAAGGTAAACCTGTCCAGCGCCGGAACCACTGAATTTTGGCAGTTTGGCCAGCGCCGTTTCGGTTTTTGCCAGCGCCTCGCGAGATCGACCGCCCGCGCGATCGATCAGACCGGCGGCGAGCCCCTGCTCGTCATCCAGCAAAACCTTTAATAGATGTTCGGGTAGAAACTGCGGATTGTTCTCCCGCATGGCCAGCGACTGCGCCGACTGCACGAAACCGCGCGCGCGCTCTGTGTATTTTTCGAAATCCATCTTGACCCCTCTCGACCTTGGAGCGGCCCCCTCAGGCGGCGCGCCCCGCATCAATGTATACTGGCCCCGTGTGGCGACCTTCCTGATCCGATATGGGAATGGTTTTTCGGGATAAAAGGGGCGCGGCGCGGCGTCGCAGCGCTCGCCTGGCTGAGCAGGCTTTGCCGCTGCGCAACGCTCTAGATTGTAGAAAGATCATGGCGTTTGAACTAAGGCCCTAACAAGGCTCCAGGACCAATGTTTACTATTTTTAACTTTAAATTCAATCGCTTCATTCTTCAGATCAAATTCAATGCCGGTCGCCGGGGTCCGGGGCCTGTCGGTTTGATGTTCAATCTGGTCCGGAACGCCTTAAGGAGCACGAGGAGGGGCGCGTTGCCTATCCAGGCGGATAGGCTCTCGCCGACGATGACCGGGGCTTTTCGTACCGGCGGCGGCGTGCGCGATCCGGACGGACGGCCATCGCGTCAGCAGCTGCGCGAGCCCACAAACATGAGACAAGAGACAAATGCTCCCTGCGCCATTCGATGGCCGCCAGCGAATTTATTCTCGCCTGATGCTTTGGTTCGAGTTGCAGTCTCGCGGATCGACAACGACCGTCGGCAAGTCCGCAACAATACTGTTTTTCAAGTAATATCTTACGATAACGCCATTCCTGACGTAGTTTGGCATCATCATGCAAACGCGTTGGTTTAATTGAAAGACAATTTGCTGGAGCCGGGAGGGATGTGCCGCCAGGCCCCGAGCCTGGTCCTCATCCAGTATGGTGTAAAAATAATTGAACGCTTTTCCTGGGCCAGCGCTGGTTTTATCCAGCCGAACGCCCTCGCTGACCATTTCGGGGAGAGTTTCATTCAAATCAGTTGCATCGTGAGCCAGATCGAGAACGATTGATCTTTCCCCGGGCTCCCCTGGGATGTTTTGAAAATAACGGCCGCAGAGGAACGCCACGGCTACCGCCGCCACGCCCAGTGCGAACACCGGGGCAATTGCGCTCTTTGAATGATCGCCCATTTCCCTCCTGTCGAATTCAATAACAAAATGGGAAGGTCGCAGAGGCCCAACTCTTCGCTGGACCCGGAAAATGATCGCCGGCGCGCTCCGTAGGCCCCCTCGCGCCGCCTCGACGACTATGAAACATACAATAAGGGGGATCGGAATTAAAATGAAAAAGTCGCCAGCTCTGGGCTGGCGACCTGAGTTGGGCTGGCAAAAGCCCGCGCCCTGGGAAAAAACGCGCAAATCCACCAGCCATGCAGAGGATAAATCCCCTTACGCCGACCGAGACTTTCAATTTTCGCCAGAGTGCGACGACAATTCGTATTTTAGAGGAAAACACCTCGGCAAAGGGGTCAGCCTTAGCCGGATCCGGGCTCCGGGTTGATTCGTCGACCACGAACCTCCGGGAGGCAAGGCCCTTGTCAGCAAATCTCGTTAACGCTTGTCAATTCGAAGCCCACGGTTGCGGCGCTTAGATGAAACGACGCTGCTGCTACAGCGCTGGTTAAGGGCTTCTTAGGGAAACTCTGATAATTTTTAAAACAGTGAAAATGTGGCTTTTGGGCCACAGTGTCGTATGGGGCGGCGATTTTCCGTTAGGCCGACGGAGGTTCGTACGGCGCTGACCTGCTTTTAAAAAAACCGCCTGAGGCATGATTAATCGGCAATAAAGGATGTCAAATCAGATGAACATAAATGACGCCCTCGAACGGCTTAACACAGGCAAATTTTCCTTTCAGGTGAGCGATTGCATTGCCAGTCATATCGCGGCGCAATCGCAACAGATCGATGAATTGACGGCGGTGAGCGAGCAGCGCGGAGTCGATATCATCCAGCGCGATTTGCACATACACTTGCTAGAGAGGGAAGTGTCCAATCTCAAGGCGTCATTGTTGGGCGCCTTCAAACTGCGGACTCTGGTCTCTCAGACGATCGAGACAGCAATCGAAGCGAAAGAAAAATTACGCACCATCGACGGACCGGCGATGAGGCTGTGGATCTCAGGGATGGATAACAGACTTTCTGTTTTCGGCGAGAGCTTTCGGCGCACTGTCGAGCAAGTTTTGAACGATCAACGGCCAACAGTCCGGGAATATGTGAAGTTAGTTGAAAAGCTCACCAGCGATCTCTACAGCAAGTTCAGGGCCGCCGCCTGATCCGAAATATTCAGACACAAATTAAGCCCCGACTGAAACGTCGGGGCTTTGCGTTTCAAGCAATAGCCAAAATTTATTTACAAGATAGTCTCAATCATTCACGGCAAATTTTTCTGCCGAACCAATTCCTTTGCGAAGCAAAGGACGTCGTTTCGTGGTTATCCATTCTTTAATTCAGTCTTGTTACCATCAGACTGCAATCGACTTATGACGTGACGATCGATTTTCAAACCAGGGAAATAGTTATGAGTGTGAAAACGAGCCAATCACAATCTTCATTATGGGGAGTCATAATTCTGGCCTTCATGAGCCTTATATCATCGGCTGCTTATCCCCAAAGCCGTCCGACGACGCCTGCCACGCAACTCTGGGCCGATCCGGGCGCGCTCGAAAAGGCAAGAAAAGAGGGCTTAGTCCAAGCGCCAAGCAACGCTTCCGCGCCATCCCCGACGCTGCCTGCGCCATCAAAAGCCTCGGCTGATCGGTCATCCGCTTCGTCAATTCAAAAACCGACGACAAACATTCAGTCCTCATCGATTCCCGTGGCAGCAAGGTGGAGCAAGTCCGTCCATGCTTTGGCGGAGCCTAAAGCCCCTCATCGCGTAAAACAGCGCGAGGCCCAGACCAATCCCGCTAAATCTTCGGGTCGAATTCTGGCGTCCGGTTCTGAACGCAAATTGCCTGTTGCCTCCGGACATGACAACGCCGGCGCGGGTTTTCCGCCGCACGCGACGATACACGCCCCGAATGCGCCCGCCCGGGCCAGAAACCAACACTCGGCGCATGAGAGGGCGCATGAGAGACTGACCGAACAGCAGGATGAGCCGTCGCAAGCATCGTCGACAGGCGAGTTCGACCCAATCAATGGTTATTCCAATATGATCAGCGTCGCCTATTAAAACTTTCGGGCGGAACGGATCAACGGTCGCATCGAAAAAAATGGATCCAACGCGTCTTCAATTAGGCGCGTTGGCAATATCTGGCAATTCGCATAAGGCGACAAAGCCACACGCGCCCTAAGATCGGCGTCATAACGTTTCACTCTTCGACAAAGCGCGCCGCCAGCCTCGGGTCATTGTTTTTCGCAATGCTTTAAAAGGACTTCGGGGCTGGCGACACATACTATTTCCCCCGAGAGTTCACATCGGTTTGGTCTTTGACATAAGCGCAAAAACGAGGCTTCAGCCTTTTTAGGCATAAAGATTCTCACTTTCACGCCGCTTGAGAACAATTGGCGATGCGGCGATGCGCATTATTTCGGGCAGAGTCTGAAGACGCGAGACGACAAAGAGCAACTTCGAGCGCCGAAATGAGCAAGCTTCCGAGCGCGGGCAGCCGCTCCATAAATTATAGAAAAATCTGATAAGACAAATTTTTCCGGCGTTTCTGACTATCGCCTCCCCGCCGAAAGCGAGGGCGCCGATTGACAGGCCTCAGTCGATTTAATCCTTGGCCAGCACGCGTATAAGCCTTAAATTGGCTTCGATGAAGGTTTATGTGAAAACATAACTTTCGCCTCCTGCCCCAAAACTGAGCAATATGCGCCTTCTCTTGTTACTCATCCTCCTGTGTTTGGGCAGCGTCGCCTGGGCGGCGGCGTCCATATCGAAAGATATCAGCGTGCCGATGACCGACGATCAGGTTCGGGCTGCGGGAGTCGAGACCGAGCCGATTGAACCTGAGGCAGGGGTCGGAGAGATTGTCGTGCCCGGCGTGGTGACGGTTCCACCGCAGCAGTTGCGTATTGTCGCCGCTCCTGCGGCGGGTTTGGTCGAGACCCTGCTGGTTGCGCCCGATGAAGACGTTAAGGAAGGCGCGCCGCTTGCGACACTGAAATCATCCGAACTCATCGAACAACAACGCGCTTTCCTGCATGCGCTGTCTGAGGCTAATCTCGCCGCTGAAAAACTCAGACGCGACGAGCAATTGTTCAAAGAGCACATCATTGCCGAGAGGCGATTGATCGTTACGCGCGCCGAGGCCATTCAGGCCCGTTCCGCTTTCGATGAACGGGGCCAGATTCTCTCTCTTGCCGGCATGACCCCTCAGGATATCGATGCGCTAAAGAATGATCGTCGGCTCGTTAGTTCCTTGACCGTTCGTGCGCCCATCACCGGCATAATTCTGCAGCGTCACGGCACGACCGGCGAACGCGTTCAGGCTTCCGCGCCGCTGGTGACGATCGCTCGTCTAGATCCGATATGGGTAAATCTGCAAGTGCCCCTGACGAGAGTAGGGGCGCTGGAGAGCGTTGAGCGCGTGCATCTTGCGGCGACAGGTCTGGACGGACGTTTGATCCGCGTAGGCCGGACAGTCGACGCCGAGACTCAATCGGTTGCGGCCGTCGCCGAGTTTCGTCCTGGCAAAACGCTTTTGCGTCCCGGACAGGCGGTTCAGGCTAAATTATTTGTTCTCAGCGACAGCGGCGCCCAATGGCGCGTTCCTGCCGACGCCGTCGTAAGTCATCAGAACAAGAGCTGGGTCTTTGTGCGCACTCCTGCAGGCTTTCGGGCGACCCACATCACGCTCGTTTCAGAAACGCCGCACTTTGCCTCGGTCCAGGGCAATCTGGCGAGCGGAGAGCGTGTGGCGGTGCGCGGTCTCCTGACGCTTCTCGCCGAACTCGCTGAAATCGAGCGTCAATAAATCAGATGCTCGAAGCCCTGATCCACTTCTCGCTTCGTCAACGATTGCTCACTTTATTGGGGGCCTTTTTCATCGCCGGCTGGGGAGCGTTCAGTTATTTTAAGTTGCCGATTGACGCTTTTCCCGACGTGGCGCCAATTCAGGTGCTGGTCGCCATGCGCGCGCCGGGCCTGACTCCGGAGGAACTCGAAAGTCGGGTGACCGCTCCGATTGAGATCGCCGCGCGGGGCATACCCTCGCTGGCGCGGATGCGCTCCACGACGCGTTATTCCGTAACGCTGTTGACGTTCGAATTCGCCGAGGGCACGGATATTTACTGGGCGCGCGCGCAGGTCAATGAACGTCTGGCGCAGGTGCAGGATCAATTGCCCGATGGCGTCACGGGAGGGCTTGCGCCTATCGTGACCCCTCTCGGGGAAATGCTGATGTTCACTCTCGCTGGCGGCGATTTGAGCCCGATGGAGCAACGCAGTCTGATCGATTGGACGATCAGACCCGCAATCAGAGGCGTGCCGGGGGTCGCCGATCTAAACGTTCTCGGAGGTTTCGTGCGAACCTTTGAGGTCGCGCCCTCTCCCTCCGCGATGGCCTCCCGTGGCGTCACTGTAGAAATGCTTGAAAGCGCATTATCCACAAATAACCGCAACGATGGCGCTGGTCGCGTGCGCGACGGCGAGGAGGTGTTGCTGGTTCGCGCCGAGGGCAGATTGCGCAATCTCGAGGATATTCGATCTGTCGTCATTGACGCTCGCGCCAAAGGCGTCGTGCGCGTCGGCGATGTAGCGGACGTGCGCGTCGGCTCTTTGCCACGTAACGGCGTCGTCACCCGTAACGGCGAACATGAGGCGATCTGGGCTCTTGTGCTTGGGCTCAGAGGGGCCGATGCGCGCGCTGTGGTCAGCGGCGTTAAGGCGAAGCTTGATGAACTGACGCCATCCCTTCCTAAAGGAGTAAAAATTCAAATTTTCTATGATCGAAGCGAGCTTATCGGCAAAGCCGTCTGGACGGTGCAAAAGGTCCTCATTGAGGCGATCGTCTTTGTGGTGTTTCTTCTTGCTGTCTTCCTTGGAAATTTGCGCGCGGCTCTGGTCGTCTCGATTATCCTGCCGCTGGCGGCTCTCGGCACATTTGGCGTCATGAGGTGGTGGGGGCTGTCCGCCAATATCATGTCACTGGGCGGGCTTGCGATCGCCATCGGATTGCTGGTCGACTGCGCCGTTGTCGTTGTCGAAAATGTTGAGCACAGGATGGCGCACGCGCCGAACGCGGGACTTTCCGATCGGATGTACATGACCCTTGAGGCGACGCAGGAGGTCGCTACGCCCCTTGTCTCCGGGGTGGTCATTATTATCACTGTGTTTCTGCCATTGCTTTCTCTTGAGGGTCTTGAGGGACGTCTTTTCGCGCCGGTGGCGTTGACGATCGCCTTCGCCCTCGCCTCGGCGCTGGCCTTGTCCCTGACGGTCGTTCCCGCCCTGAGCGTGACGTTATTGCAGCCCGGACATGCTGACGAACCCTGGCTTGTGCGCAAGATTGCGGGATATTATGAACCCTTGTTGTCCGTGGCGCTTCGTCGTCCTCTTGTTGTCGGCTCCATTGCTATCGTCGGCCTGATGGTCGCTGCGCTGGCCTACACGCATATCGGTCAAACCTTTATGCCGGTGATGGACGAGGGCACGCCAGTGATCACAATTCGTAAACACCCCACCATAAGCGTCGATATCGCCGCCGAGACCGACAAGCGTATTCAGCGCGAGATCATGGAGCATGTTCCCGAAGTCAAGGGGATGATGGCGCGCGCCGGAGCCGATGAGCTGGGCATTGATCCCGTCGGTCTCAACGAAACCGACAATTTTCTCACGCTTGCTCCCCAGAAAGAATGGCGGGAACACAGCATTGACTGGTTGATGAGCGAAATTCGCAAAGTGCTCGACGCTATACCGGGCATCTCCTATTCTTTTTCCCAGCCCATCGACATGCGTGTGCAGGAAATGATCATTGGCGCTCGCGGAGACGTCGTGATCAAGATTTTCGGCGACGACATTGGCGAACTTAACCGACTGACTCGCGAAGTCGCCGGGGTCCTGAAAAAATTGCCCGGCGCACGGGATGTCTTTGCGTTGCAAAACGATGGTATGCGTTATTTGACTGCGAAGGTTGATCGTCTCGCCGCCGGTCGCTTCGGTCTCAACGCCAGCGAAATCCAGGACGCCCTGCGCGTATGGGTCGATGGCCATCAGGTAGGTCTTGTGCTTGAAGGGCCGATCCGTACGCCTCTCGTCGTACGCGGCTCGGAAACGTCAAGACGATCGTCTGTGGACTTCGCTCGCCTTCCAATGGTCTCCAAGGATGGAAAAGTGGTCGAGTTATCGCAACTCGCCGAGGTTCAGGCCGAGAATGGACCAATACAGATCATTCGTGAAGATGGACGACGATTCGCGACAGTTCTTGCCAATGTGAGCGGTCGCGATCTGGTGGGTTTTGTCGATGAGGCCAAGAAAGCCGTCGCAAAATCGGTGAAGTCGCCGTCGGGCTATAATTATCAATGGGGAGGTCAATTCGAGAACCAGCAGCGGGCGTCAGCCCGGCTGGGGATTGTCGTCCCCATCGCCCTCGCATTGATTTTCCTCCTCCTCTACTTCACATTTAACTCAGCGCTGCAAGCGACATTAGTCTTCTGTAACGTTCCATTTGCCGCCATCGGAGGTATTTTGGGGTTATGGCTGTCGGGAGAATTTTTGTCGGTGCCCGCTTCAGTTGGTTTTATCGCGCTGATTGGTATTGCCGTTCTCAATGGCGTGGTGTTGATCTCCTATATAAATAAACTGGTCGCCGAAGGCGGCCGCACAAAGCGTGACGCTGTTCTTGAAGGAGCCCGCCGTCGAATGCGCCCTGTGATGCTGACAGCCACGATTGCGGCCTTCGGCCTTGTTCCGTTTCTCTTCGCTACAGGACCGGGAGCCGAGATTCAGCGCCCCCTGGCAATTGTCGTTATCGGCGGATTGATATCTGCGACGGTGTTAACTCTCGTTCTCTTGCCCATACTGTATGATCGAACGGTTGGCTGGAGGATGGGGCGATTGCGTTTTCCCGGATGGAAAACCGCGACATGATCGGTCGTCGGACTCTACTTGTTTTTTATCTTCTTTGCGGCCTTGCTTTCATCGATATATCGCAGGCGCAGGTAGTATCGACTCCCCAATCGATCGATCCGCATGGCGAAGTGACCGTTCGAAAGCCCACGTCCAGGCCCCCTCAAGCCTCCCGCGCAAGGGGTGCGAATCCTTCGCCGGGCGCCGGCGCATCGAAAATCATGCGCGAAAATCAGGGCGTTGATATGCGTCCAAAGCGCGCTTTCGGGCATCAGCTTGCAAGGCATCTCGATATGGCGGTTGCGCTGGATGCTCAAAGCCGGGCGCTTGTCTCACAAAGCAGCGCCGTGTCGTCGCGTTACGCTACGGCGAACTCGCTAACGCCCGGGTCGCCGTATTTCAGCGGCGCCCAGCTCAACAATGTGTCCGGTAATCTTCGAAACTTCAACGAAACGGAGATAGAAGTCGGAATGCCTCTATGGCTGCCGGGTCAACGCGACGCCTACGAAGCGACCGTGACGACCGGCGTTCGCGAGATTGATGAGAGATTGGCGCTGCGCAGACTTGAAGTCGCTGGAATGTTACGAGACGCGTGGTGGAACGCGCAGCGTGCAGGGCGTGACGCATCTGTCGCAAGAACGCGTGTCGCCATGGCTCATGAAATCGGCAACGACATGACGCGACGCGTCGAGCTTGGCGATGCGGCGCAATCCGACGCGCTACTGGCGAAGAATGAGACCCTGGCTGCTGAGACCGAACTTGCTCAAGCCGAGGGCGCAGAGAAAGTCGCCCGTGTGCATTACGCCGCATTAACTGGAGGAACGACGCCAGACGGGGTGCTGGAAATCGTCCATCCCATGGGGGACATCGAAGATCATCCGGCGTTGCGGACGCCAAAAGCGGCTCTTGCCAGGGCGGAGTCGCAGGCGAAACTGATCGAGGCGACTCCTATCGATAACCCCGACTTTGGTCTTTTTGGTCGGAGCGAGCACAATAATCAATATTCTGATCTTTTCAGCGAACCGCAGAACCCCCTCGCGCCGCGAGTCAACCAGCGCACCGACTCAGGAACGATTGGCGTTCGTTTTCGTGTGCCTTTGCCAACGCCTGGCCGGAATGAGCCTCGCGCCGCCGAAGCCGCCGCCGAAATGACGCGCGCACGGACCGATTATGAGCGGACGAAACGTTTTGTGCTCGCGGAAATCAAGGCGGCGAAGATTTCGCTCGCCGCGGCGCAGAAAGCCGTCAAAACTGCGGATCAACGGCTTTCGGCAGCTAACGAGCAGTTCGAATTATCCCGCAAGTCCTACGCCCTTGGCGAAACGAGCGCTTTCGATCTCTATCGTGTTCGGCAGATTCAACTTGAAGCGCAGCGCATGCAGGCCGCGGCTTCCGTCTCGGTAGGCGCCGCCATCTCGCGACTGAATCAGGCTCAAGGCTATGCTCCATAGGGTGAACAGTTGTAAGAGGCGCTTTTGTTAGGCAAACTATTGCCCAGATTGTTTGGAGTGATCTGTATTTTCATCGCATAATTGCGGGCTGTCGACGATCGGATAAACACTGTATGTATCGATGAAGGATGTATACAAAGATGCGGTTAAATCATCTCATCATGTTGAGGAAATCATCCCTGCGCTGTATCCTTATAGCCCTTGCAAATTTGCAACAGGCGGATCTTTCTCAGGCCCAGACAAATAACCCCTTCAGCGACGCCTACGGAACAATGATCGGTCCCGGCGTCCAGCCAAAAGATAGGGGCAGGGACTTTTTTGTCACCCAGCAAAGCAACATGGCGGATCGCGGAAACACCAACGCCGGTGTCAATCCTCGCGGTAATGTCGATGTTAATCCGCCCGGATTTGTCGGGGACAATCCATTTGGTAACTCGACAGTCCCAAACCCGTGACTCTTAACGCACGGTAATTTTTGCTAGGGCTAACGCTGCTTGCGGCAAGCTTTGACGTTGACGATGGAAGCGCTCTGAATCTGAACTCCCCCGGCTCAAAGCACTGCTGAGTATTCACCCTTTGCGTCCCTGAGTTCACCCTTGTCGCTGAAGGGCCAGAGCCCAGACCTCCATGAATCAGACCCCACATGTTTTTCTCAAGCTCGGGGCAGGGTGCTTTTTTCCGCCGCCACTTATTCATGTTATTCGTCATCAAATCCTTCATGCCAAGATGACAAGATGACGCCGCCGGTCTCCCAAACAAAAATGCTGACCTCGGGATTTAAAACTGCTCCGACATTGCAAGAAGCTTTGCGAACTAAAGCGCATGGGCTCGGTTTCGACCTCTGCCGGGTTGCGCCCGCGCGCCTGTCGCCTGAAATCGGGGAAAGGCTGCGCGCATGGGTTCATTCCGGGGCGCACGGCGGGATGGACTGGATGGCGGATACCCTCGAACGACGCGCCGATCCACAAGCCTTGTGGTCAGAAGCCCGCAGCATCATCATGCTTGGCGTGAATTACGGGCCCGGAAGCGATCCTCTCGAAGTTTTGGCGCACCCTAAAAGTGGATCGATTTCCGTCTATGCCCGTCACCGGGATTATCATGATCTCATCAAGGGTCGGCTGAAGGAACTGGCCGCCTTCCTCCTGAAGCGGGTCGGTCAGGGCGAAGCGAAGGTTTTCGTCGATACTGCCCCGGTCATGGAGAAGCCGCTCGCACAGCTTGCGGGATTGGGCTGGCAAGGGAAGCACACCAATCTTGTTTCGCGCGATTTTGGTTCATGGTTATTCCTCGGCGCAATTTTCACAACGCTCGATCTCACGCCCGACGCGCCCGAAACAGACCATTGCGGAATATGCAGAGCCTGTCTCGATATCTGCCCCACTCAGGCGTTTCCCGAGCCCAATCGCTTGGACGCGCGGCGCTGCATTTCCTATCTCACTATCGAGCATAAGGGACCGATCCCTCACGAATTTCGTTCAGCCATCGGAAATCGCATCTATGGTTGCGACGATTGTCTCGCCGTGTGTCCATGGAATAAATTCGCCCAAATCACTCACGAAATGAAGCTTTCCGCCCGGGCCGATCTCAATTCCCCCTTGCTCGCGGTGCTCTCTCGCCTCGACGATGCGGCGTTTCGGGCTTTCTTCGCCGGTTCGCCGGTCAAACGTATCGGTCGCACGCGCTTTTTGCGCAATGTTCTCATCGCCATAGGCAATTCCGGCGCTCCGTCGCTGGCTCTGGAGGTCTTGCGTCATCTCGACGATCCGTCGCCGCTAATTCGCGGCGCCGCCGTTTGGGCGCTGGCGCGGCTTGTTCCGGAGCGGGCGCAGGCGCAGGCGCGTCTGGCGCTGACGCAAGAGACCGACCCCGATGTGTTGGAGGAATGGGCGCGCGTCATGGACGGTAGGCAGGCGCCGCCAACTGCATTATGACACCGGCTTTGAATACATTTGCGCAGGACCAAACGTGACCGATTATCCTTCGTTGACATCCGCTGTCGCGCCGCTACCGGCGGACGACGCCATCGTCGCCGCCGGTTTTATTGGCGGCGCGCCGTTTCTCGCGCTCGCCGGCGGCGACATCTTGCTTGGAGACGCGGCGGAAAGTCGTCGCATCAAGGCGCATCCGCAGGCCGCAATCCTCATTGCCGCCTGCGAGGGCGAGCGCATCGTCACTGGCGGCGACGACGGCCGTGTGATTGAGACCCGGTTTGATGGCTCCTGCGTCACGCTAGGCGATGAAAGCGGCAAATGGATCGACGCGCTGGCGTTGCGCGACGGCGCAACCGCATGGTCGACGGGACGCAGCATACGGGCGCGCTCTGCGAAAGGGGAGACGAAAAACCTCGAACTGCCCTCGACCTCGCGGGGTCTTGCCTTTTTCCCCAAGGGCTATCGTCTTGCCGCCGCCCATTACAATGGGGCGACCCTATGGTTTCCCAATGCGGGCGCGCCCGAGTCTCTGCAATGGAAAGGCGCGCATCTCAACGCGACGATTTCGCCGGACGGACGCTTTCTCGTCACCTCAATGCAGGAGAATACGCTGCACGGCTGGCGTCTTGCCGATGGCAAGCATATGCGCATGGCTGGCTATCCCGGAAAGACGCGCAGTTTTTCATGGTCTTCGGACGGCAAATGGCTCGCCACCTCCGGCGCCGACGCCTGCATCATCTGGCCCTTCGCCGGCAAGGAGGGGCCGATGGGCGAGACGCCGCGCGAGTGCGGCGTGCGCGCCGAAATCCCCGTGACGCGCGTTGCTTTCCACCCGTTGGCGCCAGTCGTCGCAATCGGTTATGACGACGGTATGGTGCTGCTTTCGCGGATTTCCGATGGATCGGAACTTCTCGTGCGGCGTCCCTCAGAGGGCGGAAAAAACGCGCGCATTGGCGCACTGGCCTGGGATGCGAAAGGCGCAAGGCTGGCGTTCGGCGCGGACGACGGCGCGGCCGGTGTGCTTACCCTGCCGAGAGGATGAAGCCTCGCCAGGATACGGCAATGAAATTTTAACTCTCTTTTTTTATTAATTCTTCAAGATACCGCACGGCGCGCATTGCGCACCGCCATCACTGATAAGCGAGTTGGGCCATGATCCGGCACCTCAAAAATTTCAAACGGGCGATCACCGGCAACGCCAACATCAGCACGATCGAAAACGCCCTGGTTGTTTGCGTTGTCGCTATTGCCGCGCTTGGTTCGGCGCAATTGCTGTTTGGCGGCGCCTGAGTCAGCCGCCGCCGCTTCAGCTGACGTTCCCTACTCCACCAGCGCGCCGGCTTTCTTGCCGTATTTTTTACGATCGTTGGGATCAAGCCAGACTTTGCGCAGGCGGATCGACGCCGGAGTCACCTCGACGCGCTCGTCGTCCTCAATGTAAGCGAGCGCCTTCTCCAGCGTCATCTGGATCGGCGGCGTGAGGCGCACCGCCTCATCCTTCGATTGCGTACGGATGTTGGTGAGCTGTTTGCCCTTCAGAACATTGATCTCAAGATCGTTGTCGCGCGTATGCTCGCCGACGATCATCCCGCGATAGACCCTCCAGCCGGGCTCGATCATCATCGGGCCGCGATCTTCCAGCTTCCACATGGCGTAGGCGACGGCCTCGCCCTGATCGTTGGAGATCAGCACGCCATTACGGCGGCCCTGAATCTCGCCCTTGTGGGGCGCATATTCGTGAAACAGGCGATTCATAATCGCCGTGCCGCGCGTGTCGGTGAGCAATTCCCCCTGATAGCCGATAAGGCCGCGCGTCGGCGCATGGAACACCAGACGCAACCGATTGCCGCCCGAGGGCCGCATCTCGATCATCTCCGCCTTGCGTTCCGACATTTTCTGCACGACGACGCCCGAATGCTCCTCGTCGACGTCAATCACGACTTCTTCGATCGGCTCGAGAATGTCGCCGTTATCGTCCTTCTTGAAAACGACCTTGGGACGCGACACGCCCAGTTCAAAGCCTTCGCGGCGCATCGTCTCGATTAGAATGCCGAGCTGCAATTCGCCGCGGCCGGAGACGATGAAGGCGTCGCCCATTGGGGCGTCCTCGACGCGCAGCGCCACATTGCCCTCGGCCTCCTTCATCAGGCGCGCCCGAATCATGCGGCTCGTCACCTTGTCCCCTTCCGTGCCCGCAAGCGGGCTGTCGTTGACCAGGAAGGTCATGGAGAGCGTCGGCGGATCGATCGGCTGCGCCTGGAGCGGCTCGTTGACGTCAAGCGCGCTCAGCGTATCGGCGACGTTGAATTTCTCAAGGCCCGCGATGGCGACGATGTCGCCGGCTTCCGCCTCCTCGATCGGCTGACGCTCAATGCCGCGAAAAGCGAGGATTTTCGAGACGCGGCCCTGTTCGACGACCTTGCCAGTGCGATCCAGCACCTTAACCGGCTGATTGGGCTTCACGCTGCCCGAGAAAACTCGGCCGGTGATGATTCGGCCAAGGTAGGGATTGGCTTCCAACAGTGTGCCGAGCATGCGAAAACCGCCGTCTTCAACCTTGGGCTCGGGCACATGTTTGAGCACGAGGTCAAACAGCGGGCCCATACCGTCCTGCGGGCCTGTCGGCTCCTCGGCCATCCAGCCCTGCTTGGCGGAGCCATAGATGATCGGGAAGTCGAGTTGCTCGTCGGTGGCGTCGAGCGCGGCGAAGAGATCGAAGACCTCGTTGACGACTTCCGAAATGCGCGCATCTGGCTTATCGACCTTGTTGACGCAGACGATGGGCTTGAGGCCGATCTTGAGAGCCTTGCCGACGACGAATTTCGTCTGCGGCATCGGGCCTTCGGCGGCGTCGACGAGCACGATAGCGCCATCGACCATCGAGAGGATGCGCTCCACCTCGCCGCCGAAATCGGCGTGGCCGGGCGTATCGACGATGTTGATGCGCACATCCTTCCAGGTAATGGATGTGGCCTTGGCCATGATGGTGATGCCGCGCTCTTTTTCGAGATCGTTCGAATCCATCACGCGTTCGGCGACGCGCTGGTTTTCACGAAAGGCGCCCGACTGCTGAAGGAGACGGTCGACGAGCGTGGTTTTGCCGTGATCGACGTGGGCGATGATGGCGATGTTGCGCAGCTTCATGGGAAAGGGCTTCTCGGTCGCGATGACGCCTCCTCCGCGAGGAAGGGGGCGTGCGACGGGTTATGTTGCGATGCGGCGTCTTAGCCCAGGCGGAACGAAATTGGAACCAAAATCGGGAGCGGCTGGGGCAAGCCCGTCACTCACTTGCACAATTCCCGCAACGGCCCGCGATTTCGACAACCCGGGTGCGGGCGCGAAACTCCGCCGTTGCGCACAGGGCCGTCAATTCGCGGGTCAGGCCCGGCGTCGTGGCCTCCTTCACCTCGCCACACTGTTCACAGATAAGAAACACCACCGGTTCGCCGGCCGCATGGGCGTGGCCGCAGACGACAAAGGCGTTTTTCGACTCCAACCGGTGCGCCAGTCCGTTATCGAGGAGGAAGGCCAGCGCCCGATAGACCGATACCGGCGCCGGACGTTTTCCGTCCGCGACAGCCATCAGATCGATCATTTCGTAAGCGCCTACAGGCCGATTGGCTTGTGTCAAAACCTCAAGCGCGCGCCGGCGCGAAGGGGTCAGCCCGGCTACCCTGGCGGGATCGACAGCGGGGTGCGCATGGTGATCGTGGCGATCGCGGCTCATGTGACCCATTGTAGAGGCGCCGGCGCGGAAAAACGAGCCTGCGCGCGCAGTGTCAGGGTTTGGCGCAAAATACGGCAAATTGCCGGAATTTCTCGCCGGATCCGCCGAGCGGCGCCGATTGCGCCGGTCCAGCGCCCACCGAGATCAACAACCGGTCCGCCGCAGCCAGTCTCAAAAACCGAGATGGTTCGAAGGCGGCGCGTCCTGAGAAACTTTCATCGAGACTTTCGTCATTGCGGATGATTTTGCCGCGGATCGACCAGCGGGTCCCGCCAGCCATCAGCCGCGCCGTCGCTTCGGAGCCGCGACCCATGCGCTGCTGCGTGTGCAGGATCAGCACATCAAGGAGGCCGCTTTCCGGCGCGCAGGATAGCCGGATCAGCGTATCGTCCGTCTCGGGCAAGCCGAAGCTCAGGCGCGCTGTTCCATCGGCGTTGGCGTTGACGACATCGAGCTTCCAAACCCTGGCGCCAAGCTCCGCGCCGGCGGGCGTCGGAAGCCCGAACATCGCCGTCATTACAAAAAGCAGGCGCCAACAAGCTTTGCGGGATGCGTTCATCATCAATTCACGCCCTTTTTTCCCGGTGAAGCGCCGTCATAGGGGTCACCCCGACGGGCCTAACTTGCGCTGGCGCGTCCGGCGCCTATAGTCCCGCGCGCAACGCACACATCCTGACAGAGCCAGATATGACCCGCCCAAGGAAAGAGATCAAACGCGTCGTTCTTGCCTATTCCGGAGGCCTCGACACCTCCATCATTCTGAAATGGCTTCAGACGACCTATGGCGCGGAGGTCATCACCTTCACAGCCGATCTTGGTCAGGGCGAGGAGTTGCAGCCGGCGCGGGACAAGGCGCTGCTGCTCGGCGTGAAGCCGGAAAACATCTTCATCGAGGATCTGCGCGAGGAATTCGTGCGCG
>JBBARD010000036.1:0-23962 GCA_040399965.1 Methylocystis sp.
AAATCCGCTGGCTAAGCCTTCGTAGGTTCGAGTCCTACTTCCCCCACCACGCGCCTGAGGTCGCCCGTGAATACAGTCCCGCTTGATTGACGGCGCATGTTCTTGACCGCCTCATGCCTCCATGGATTGGCAAGAGGCGCTGTGAAGATCCAGACGCTTTGAACATCCAGCCGCTGTGATGATCTTGTTGTATTCCCCGCAATCCCTTGAATTTCTGCCGGCTTTCGGACGCGAAGGGCGACGGAAGTCTCAACGCCGCCGCCATGCGCCCATCACCGTGCTTGCGCCGAAAACGCCCCTTGCGGATGACGGATGCTCTAAAAGAGCGGCGCTTGAGGGGCGTGATCAGGCGCGCCGAGGCTGGCCGCGGCGAGCGCAAATTCCGGAATGTCGATTTCAACGACCTTGACGCCTTTTGCCTTCGCGATATCCACGATCAGCTTGGTCGCATCGCCGCCGCCGAAAGCCAGAACAAGATCCGGCTGACTGCCCTCAAGCATACGGGCGTTTCGGGCTTCGAACGTCTCCATGGCGTAGTCCGACGAACGTTGTTTTTTTCCAATCGACGTTAGCGAGGAAAGAAGGGTCGATTTTGGAAATTTCAGTCTTCGCCAGGGCATGGCCTCGACGTTGTTGGCGCTGGCCCAGTTCAGGCCAATGCTTCCTGCGCCGCCTTCTTCACCTGCGATCAACAGCGCGATCGGCGTTTTCTCATGCATCCGGGAAAGATAACCAGTCACGAATTTGCGTTCGAAACTGGCCCTCGCCAGATCTTTTGCCGCCGCAGGGCCTGATAAGCTCGGGCAAGCCTGTCCGACGGTTCTGCCGCCACAAACTAACACTTTCACGGTCGTTCCAATCCAGAGTTGAACCTGTGAATTACGCAGGAAACTATTGCTCTGGTTATATAATTACAAGTTAATAACGTCGAGTTTTTGTTGCTGGATCGTTTCTGAAGCGAATTATAGTTAATTTAGTTTCATGAGGATTCATCGAGCAGAAAGGGGCCTGGGGGAGAAAGGGGCCTGTCGCGTCAGGGCGACGAAAAAACATTCTCCCTGACCCCGGCTTTTTAAATCAAAAATCTATTTCCGCGTATTGGGCGGCCGGCGCCATGCCTGGAACACGGTCGGCGAGCAGCGGCCTAAACGCCGGCCGGGATTTGAGACGCTGATACCATTCCTTCGCGGAAGCGTGTTCGCTCCAGGGCGCATCGTCGAGATAATCGGCGCAGGAAAGATGCGCGGCGGCGGCAAAATCGGCGTAGCTCAGCCGATCGCCGGCGAGCCAGCGGCGCATGCCGGCGAGGGCGTCGACATAGCGCATGTGATGACGCAGATTGGCGCGCGCCGCCCGCACGGCGTCCATATCCGGCGCGCCGCCTTGCGCCGCGTGACGCTTGAAGATTTTTTCCTGCACCAGCCAGCTTGTCGCCTCGGCGTCCAGTTTGACGGTGAACCAGTCGACGAGCCGGCGCACCTCGACGCGCTGCCGCGGGTCGGTCGGCATGAGACGCCGCGCCCCGAGCGACGCGCCAGCAATGTCGTCGATATATTCCATGATCACGGTCGCGCCCGGCGCGACCGTTCCATCGTCGTCGACGAACACCGGGGTCCGTCCGGCGGGGTCGAGCGCCAGAAACTCCGGGCGGCGTTCGGCGACGCGTTCTTCGACCAGCTGGACCGGGACGCCATATTCGCCGAGAACGAGCCGCACGAAACGCGACTGCGGGCAAAACGGATGATGATGGAGAACGGGCATCGTTTGTTTCGTTGAGCTGTTTGGTTCGCTGGACGGGACGCGGGGCGCCGCTTTGGTTATGATGGGATCAGGAAAAGCGCCGCCCGCCTCGCGGGCGGAGACGGCGGCCGTCCGATTGCGGTCTTGAGAATCAGGGATATGGCATGATTCGTCCGGTTTTCGCACTCTCTCTCGCCCTGGGCCTGGGGAGCGTTTTTGGCGGTGAGTCGGTCCAGCCGGCGTTCGCCGAACCTTTGAGGGACTCTGTGCCGAGCGTCTCGGTGGTCGGCGAGGCCGAGGAGGAGGTCGCGCCCGATCAGGCCACGCTGAGGTTCGGAGTCGTCACCGAGCGGGCGGCGGCGGCCGAGGCGGCGAAGGAGAACGCTCGCATCGCCGCGACGATTCTCGACGAGTTGAAGACGCTTGGCGTCGTCGACGCCGATGTGCGCACGCAGGGCGTGACGCTCACCCCCGTCACCACGGAGGAGCGCGACCTGAAGGGCAAAACGACCGCGATCAAGAAGCAGTACGTCGCCCGCAATGACCTCAGCGTGCGCGTGCGAGAAATTCAGCGCGCCGGCGAGATCGCCGGTCGACTGATGGACAAGGGCGTCAATAGCCTCCAGGGCGTCGAATATGTGTATTCCCAGCCCGAGGCGAAGATGGACGAGTTGCGCGCCAAGGCGGTGAAGGACGCCGAACGTCGCGCCCGCGTTTACGCCGAGGCGGCGGGTTTGCGTCTGTCGCGCGTGCTGGAAATTCGCCCGGCCGACGAAACGTCGCCCTTTCCGCATCCCTACGCGATGAAGGTCGCCGCTGCGCCCATGGCCGATAGCGCCCCCCCGATGCGCCCCGGCGTCCAGAGAATCAGCGCAAGGGTCAGCGTGGTCTGGGCGCTGTCGCACTGAAATACGCCTCCTGAAAAAATCGTAATGTCGGATGGAGCCCTGTCCGAGCGTCGACTCGCCGAAGCGCTCTCTTGCCTTATCCGCGGCCGCGATAGCCCGGCACGCCCTGCTCGGGGAGCCACAGGCCCTTGGGCGGCGCGCCGGTCTGCCAGAACACGTCAATCGGAATGCCGCCGCGCGGAAACCAGTAACCGCCGATGCGCAGCCAAATCGGCCGGGTCGCGGCGACCAGATCGCGACCGATGCGCAGGGTGCAATCCTCGTGAAAGGCGCCGTGGTTGCGGAAGCTGCCCAGATAAAGTTTCAGCGCTTTCGACTCGACGAGCCAGTCGGCCGGAACGTAATCGATGACGAGATGGGCGAAATCCGGCTGGCCCGTCACCGGACACAGCGAAGTGAATTCCGGCGCGGTGAACCGCACCAGATACGACTCGTCCTTATGCGGATTGGGCACGAGATCGAGTTCGGCCTCGTCGGGAGAAGCCGGGAGCGACGACTGTTTGCCGAGCAGCGCGGCGCCTTCGTGAATTTTGGTCATGGCTCTTACAATGCCGACGCGGCGGCGGCGTCAAGCCGGCGCGGGCGTCAGGGGTCTCGGTCATCGGCGCATTCGCCGGTGCGAAGCGTGATCGGGTGAGCGGCCATCCAGCCTGAGAGGAAACGATTCTCGGGTTTGTTCAGGGCGGCGAGCATTTCGGTTCGAATGACCTCCATCCATCGCTGGCGGCGATCCGGCGCGTTCATTTCCGCCGGCACGCCGAGCTCCTGGGCCTTGACGGCGAACTGATAAGGCAGGGTGTGCCAGAAGCTGACGCCGCCGCCGCCAAGCATAGTCGACACGCCGGCCTCGGGCGTGCGGGCCAGTTGCTCCTGCTCCTCGATCGCAATAGCGCCGGGTTTGGCGGCGACGGCGACGCCATTGCGATAAAAGACGTTTTGAACGGCGCCCTGACGTTCGCTGACGCCGTTGCCGCCAACAATGAAAATCGCCCCGGATTTCTCGCCCAGACATTTGGCCATGCGCTCGAAACAACTGTCGATGCCGACCATCAGGGTCTTGCAGCTTGTCTCGATCCAGGTCGCCATCGTTTCCGGTTTGACGTCGAGCACATAAGCGACGCCGGCGAGGTCGGCGCGCTTGTACTCGCAGCGCTGAAGCGCATTCGCCGGCCACCCCTGCAGCGCCTCGCTCGCCGGAGCGCAGGTCCCCGAGCGGACTGGCGCTTTTTCCAGCGCCGCCCGGGCTTCCGCGACATGCTCCGGCGTCTGGCTCCATGCCGTCGCCGGCGCGGCAAGGGAAAGGATGGCGGCGGCCATGGCGCGGGTCAGGGGCGAGAGTGTCGATTTGTCAGCGAACATGATGAACTCCCGGTCGCCGGACATCCGACGAATGGCGGCGTTTCCGGGCTTCCAAGGTGAATTTCTTTAGAAATCAAAAAGGAAGTCATTGGCAGGCGCCGTGTTGGCCTGTCCAGAAACTATGACTCGGTCAGGGTCCGTCAACCGTCGAACCCTGCCGAGATAAACCTTTTCAAACCTGCGCCCGAGACTTTCCCCTGCGCCCCAATAGGGCTAAAACTCGCGCGTCTCCCGCGCCGCATCAAGACCACAGAGGCCATTCATGACCGAGATCATCGACATTCACGCCCGCGAAATTCTCGACTCGCGCGGCAATCCGACCGTCGAGGTCGAAGTCACGCTTGAGGATGGATCGTCCGGGCGCGCTGCGGTGCCCTCAGGCGCCTCGACGGGCGCGCATGAGGCGGTGGAGAAGCGAGACGGCGATCCCAAACGCTACCTCGGCAAGGGCGTCCTGCAAGCGGTCGACAATGTGAACGACGAAATCGCCGGCGCGCTGCTTGGTCTCGATGCGGAAGACCAGATCGGCATCGACAAGGCGATGATCGAACTCGACGGCACGCCGAACAAGGCGCGTCTCGGCGCCAACGCTATTCTCGGCGTCTCTCTCGCGACAGCCAAGGCGGCGGCGGAAGCGGCGGCGTTGCCGCTCTATCGTTATGTCGGCGGCGTCCAGGCGCGCGTGTTGCCGACGCCGATGATGAATATCGTCAATGGCGGCGTGCACGCCGACAATCCAATCGATTTTCAGGAATTCATGGTTCTGCCGACCGGCGCCGGCTCGGTGCGCGAGGGCATTCGTTGGGGGGCGGAAATTTTCCACACGCTGAAAAGCGCATTGAAGAAGGCCGGTCATTCGACCTCGGTCGGCGACGAGGGCGGCTTCGCGCCAAATCTTCCCTCCGCCGAAGCGGCGCTCGACTTCATCATAAAGGCGATCGAGACGGCGGGCTTCAAACCTGGCGTCGACGTGATGCTCGGCGCCGACTGCGCCTCGACCGAATTCTTCAAAGACGGCAAATATGTCTATGAAGGCGAAGGCGTGACCCGCACCATCGACGAGCAGGTCGCCTATCTCGCCAAACTCGCCGCCGCCTATCCGATCGTCTCCATCGAGGACGGCATGGCCGAGGACGATTGGGAGGGCTGGAAGAAACTGACTGAGGCCGTCGGCGACAAGATCCAGCTTGTCGGAGACGATCTGTTCGTCACGAATGTTACGCGGTTGTCGCAGGGCATTAAAACCGGCACGGCGAATTCGATCCTCGTCAAGGTCAACCAGATCGGTTCGCTCACCGAGACCATCGACGCCGTTGATATGGCGCATCGCGCCGGCTACACCAGCGTGATGTCGCATCGCTCGGGCGAGACGGAGGATTCCACCATCGCCGATCTCGCCGTGGCGTTGAACTGCGGTCAGATCAAGACCGGTTCGCTGGCGCGCTCCGACCGCACCGCCAAATACAACCAGCTCATCCGCATTGAGGAGGAGTTGGGCGACGCGGCGATCTACGCAGGCAAAAACGCGCTGAAGGCGCTGGCGTAAAAATCCTCTCTCCCTGCGGGAAACCCTCTCCTCCTGCGGGAGAGGGGCGGACCAAAGGTCCGGGGCAAGGGGTCATCCCCTTTCCCAAATATCAGGATTTGCGGCTCGCGCCTGAAGCGCCCGACATGCTAACCCCTCACCCGGCCGCGTCGCGGCCGCCCTCTTCCGCAAGGGGAGAGGGTTGTCTCGCGCCAATGACCCGCGACCATGACGATGGACAAAACCTTCGAACCCGCCGCAATTGAAAGCCGCATCCGCGCCCTTTGGGAGGAGGCGCAGGCGTTTCGCGCCGGTCGGCCCGAACGCGCCGGGGCCAAATCCTACTCTATCGTCATTCCGCCGCCCAACGTCACCGGCAGCCTGCATATGGGCCATGCGCTCAACAACACCTTGCAGGATATTCTCGTGCGCTATCATCGCATGAAGGGCGAAGACGTGCTGTGGCAGCCGGGAACGGATCACGCCGGCATCGCCACGCAGATGGTGGTCGAGCGCCAATTGGCGGAGCGCCAGGAGCCCGGCCGCCGCGAGATGGGCCGCGAGAAATTTCTTGAGCGCGTCTGGGCGTGGAAAGCGGAGTCGGGCGGCAAGATCGTCGAACAGTTAAAGCGGCTTGGCGCCTCTTGCGACTGGTCGCGCGAACGGTTCACGCTCGACGAGGGTTTGTCGCGCGCGGTGGCGAAAGTCTTTGTGCAGCTTTATCGCGACGGCCTGCTCTACAAGGACAAGCGCCTTGTGAACTGGGACCCGGTGCTGCACACGGCGATCTCCGATCTTGAGGTGCTGCAGCAAGAGGTGAAGGGCCATCTGTGGCGCTTCAAATATCCGGTGGTCGACGACGCCGGCAAGGAGACGGGCGAGTTCATCGTGGTCGCGACGACGCGCCCCGAAACGATGCTCGGCGACACGGCTGTAGCCGTTCATCCTGAAGACGAACGCTATGCCGCGCTGGTGGGCAAGAAGCTGCGCCTGCCGCTGGTCGGGCGTCTCATTCCGATTGTCGCCGATGACTATTCCGATCCCGAAAAGGGCACGGGCGCGGTGAAGATCACTCCGGCGCATGACTTCAACGATTTCGAAGTCGGCAAGCGACACGGATTGCGGCTCATCAACGTGCTGGACGCGCAGGCGCGCGTTGCGCTCGCGGCCAACAGCGACTTCCACGAGGGACTGGAAAATTCCGCCAAACTCGCCGCGACCGTTGCGGCGCTGGACGGGCAGGATCGCTTCGCCGCGCGCAGGCTGGTCGTCGAGATGATGGAGGCGCGCGGACTTCTCGAAGGAATCGACGATCACAAACATATGGTCCCGCATGGCGATCGATCCAACGCCGTGCTGGAGCCGCGCCTCACCGACCAATGGTATGTCGACGCAAAAACGCTGGCGCAGCCGGCGCTGAAAGCCGTGCGCGATGGCCAAACCACTTTCGTGCCGAAGAACTGGGAAAAGACCTATTTCGACTGGCTCGAAAACATCCAGCCCTGGTGCGTGTCGCGCCAGCTCTGGTGGGGCCATCGCATTCCGGCGTGGTACGGGCCGGAGCATCCTGACAGATATGGGAACGAAGATATATTTTATCAAAAAACCTTCGTTGCTATCTCAAGTGACGAAGCTCTTACCGAAGCGAAAGAGTTTTATCCGTCGGATGTTCAAATCTCCATCACAGAGGATCGCGCCGAATATGAGAACTGGCGCATAAATTACGTTTACGGTAGTCGCAGACCAATTGTTCTATTCCGCGACGAAGACGTGCTCGACACCTGGTTTTCATCGGCCTTGTGGCCCTTCTCGACTCTCGGCTGGCCGGACGAGACGCCGGAGCTGGAGCGCTTCTATCCAACCAATGCGCTTGTCACCGGCTTCGACATCATCTTTTTCTGGGTCGCCCGCATGATGATGATGGGCCTGCATTTCAAAAAGGAAGTTCCCTTCCGCGACGTCTATATCCATGCGCTCGTCCGGGACGAGAAGGGCGCGAAAATGTCGAAGTCGAAGGGTAATGTCATCGATCCGCTGCATTTGATCGACGATTATGGCGCCGATGCGCTGCGCTTCACGCTCGCGGCTATGGCCGCGCAGGGGCGGGATATCAAGCTCTCGACGCAGCGCGTCGAAGGCTATCGAAATTTCGCGACGAAGCTCTGGAACTCGTCGCGTTTCGCCGAGATGAATGGCTGCGCGCGCGTCGCCGGCTACGATCCGCGCGCCAACAAGATTACGCTCAATCGCTGGATTGTCGGTGAAGCGGCGCGCGCTGTCGCCGATGTGTCGACGGCCATCGACGCCTATCGCTTCAACGATGCCGCGAACGCCGCCTATCGTTTCGTCTGGAACATCTTCTGCGACTGGTATGTCGAACTCGCCAAGCCGCTGATGCTCGGCGACGATGAGACGGCAAAGGCGGAGACGCGCGCGACGACCGCTTTCGTGCTCGACCAGATCTATGCCCTGCTGCATCCGTTCATGCCCTTCATCACCGAAGAGCTTTGGGCGATCAAAGGCGCGGAAGGCCCGAAGCGCGAGACAATCCTCGCGCTGGCCGATTGGCCTTCCCTCAACGGGCTTGAGGAGGCCGCAGCCGAGAACGAAATCGGCTGGGTCGTTGATCTCGTCTCCGAAATTCGTTCGCTGCGCGCCGAAATGGCGTTGACTGGCGAAACGGAGCTTCTGCTGATTGGCGCCGATGACGTTTTGCAGTCGCGCGCCCGGCGCTGGGATGAAACGCTGCGCAAACTCGCCCGACTTTCGCGCATTGATTTCGTTGAAGTTGCCCCGAAAGCGTCGGCGCAGATTCTGGTGCGCGGCGGCGTCGCAGCGATCCCGCTGGAGGGCGTCGTTGATCTCGCCGCCGAAAAGACCCGTCTCGCGAAGGAAATCTCCAAATGCGACGGCGAGGCGAAAAAACTCGACGCCAAACTCGCCAATCCAGGATTTCTGGCCAAGGCGGACGAAGAGGTGATCGACGAGCACCGCGAACGCCTTGACGAGACGAAGGCGCGGATCGACAAGCTCAACGCGGCGCTGGCGCGATTGGGATAGGTTGGCGCGGCTGGATTTCGGGTGCGGGAGGACAGGCGCGCGGCGACAGGTTATGATAGGACCATGACTTCCGCGCACAAACCTGTTGGCCCCGAAAGCCATGTTTTCCTCGTCGATGGCTCGTCCTTCGTCTTTCGCGCCTACTTCCAGTCGATCCGTCAGGACGCGAAATATAACTACCGCTCCGACCGTCTGCCGACAGGCGCGGTACGGCTCTTTTGCGCCAAGCTGTTGCAGTTTATCCGTGAGGGCGCTGCCGGCGTGAGGCCGACCCATCTCGCGATTATTTTCGACAAGAGCGAAAACTCCTTCCGAAAGGAACTTTATCCAGAATACAAGGCGCATCGCGCCGATCCGCCGGAAGATCTGATCCCGCAATTTCCGTTGATGCGCGCCGCCGTGCGCGCCTTTGGTCTGACGCCCGTCGAACAGGATGTGTATGAGGCCGACGACCTCATCGCGACCTATGCGGCGCAGGCGCGCGCAAAGGGCGCCGATGTGCTGATCATTTCCGCCGACAAGGATCTGATGCAGCTGATTGGTCCGGGCGTGAAAATGTATGACCCGGCTTCCGGCGTCGCAGGCGCGAAAGGCGCGCGCGAAGAGCGGTTGATCGGCGAACCGGAAGTTGTCGACTATTTCGGCGTCACGCCCGACAAGGTGGTCGATGTTCAGGCGCTCGCCGGCGACTCGACCGATAATGTGCCCGGCGCCAAGGGCATTGGCGTCAAGACCGCCGCTCAGCTCATCAATGAATATGGCGATCTGGACACTTTGTTGGCGCAGGCGCCGCAGATCAAACAGCCGAAACGCCGTGAGGCGTTGACCGATCCCGACGCCGTTGCATTGATTCGCCTCTCGAAAAAACTCGTCGAACTTGTGCGCGACGCGCCAGTCGTAACGTCGCTCGACGATCTCGGCCTGCATGATCCTGACGCAAGAGCGCTGGTCGCCTTTTTGCAAGCGATGGAGTTCACGACCATCACCCGTCGCGTCGCTGAACTTTACGGCGTCGAGGCGCAGGAGGTCGCCCCTGATCCGGCTTTCGTCGGCGCCGCCGGCTGGCGCGCGCGAGACGGCGAGATGCGCGAACCGCCATCGCCGGTCCTGCCGAACGACGAAAAACCTGCGTCCACAGTCAAAACGTCAGAGCCGCAAACGATGACGCCTGCGGCGCTCGTCGCCTCACGTCAGGTCGAGGCGCAGGCGACGGTTATTGATCGTTCGGCCTATGCGACCGTGCTGACGCTTGCGCAACTCGATGACTGGATCGCGCAGGCGCGCGCTGCCGGCGTTATCGCCATCGACACAGAAACCACCTCGCTCGACGCCATGCAATGCGAGTTGGTCGGCGTTTCAATGGCGGTGGCGCCTGGCCGCGCCTGTTACATTCCGCTTCAGCATCGTGAGCCGGGATCGGGCGATCTATTTGGGGGCGCTGCGCTCGTCGCCGGACAAATTCCGCTCGATCAGGCGTTGGCGCGATTGAAGCCTTTGTTCGAGGACGACGCAGTTCTCAAGATCGCGCATAATATGAAATACGATCTGCTGGTTCTCGCGCGGCACGGCGTCACCGTCGCGCCGCTTGAGGACACGATGTTGATCTCCTATGCGCTCGACGCAGGACTCAACAATCATGGTCTCGACGAGCTGGCGCAAAAACATCTGGGTCACGAGAATATTCCATTTTCGGAGGTCGCCGGTTCCGGGCGAAGTTTCATCGGTTTTGCGCGCGTGCCGCTGAGGCCAGCCACTGAATACTCCGGCGAGGACTCGGATGTGACCCTGCGCCTGTGGCGTTTGTTGAAGCCGCGCCTGCCTGTCGAACGCCGCACGCATGTCTACGAGACGCTGGAGCGGCCGATGGTCGCGACGCTGGCGGCGATGGAGTGGCGGGGCGTGATGATCGATCGCGCCATTCTTTCGCGGCTCTCCGGCGAATTTGCGCAGGATATGGCGCGGCTGGAGGCCGCTATCTTCGACCTGGCGGGCGAGAGTTTCAATCTCGCCTCGCCCAAACAGCTTGGGGATATTCTTTTTGGTAAAATGGGCCTGCCCGGCGCGAAAAAGACGGCGACCGGCGCATGGTCGACCTCCGCCAGCGTTCTGGAGGATCTCGCCGTCGAGGGCAATGATTTCGCAAGGCGTATATTGGACTGGCGTCAATTGGCGAAACTGAAAAGCACCTACGCCGACGCTCTGCCCGGTTTTGTCAATCCGCAAACCGGACGCGTGCATACCTCCTATTCTCTGGCGGGCACGACGACAGGCAGGCTCTCGTCTTCTGAGCCTAATTTACAGAATATCCCGGTGCGCAACGAGGCTGGACGTAAAATCCGCAAGGCGTTTATCGCCGCGCCGGGCCATGTGCTGATTTCGGCCGATTACTCCCAGATCGAGTTACGTCTGTTGGCGCATATCGCCGATATTCCGCAGCTCAAGAAAGCCTTCGCCGACGGTATCGATATTCATGCGATGACGGCGAGCGAGATGTTCGGCGTACCGACAAAGGACATGCCGGCCGATGTTCGACGTCGCGCCAAGGCGATCAATTTCGGGATTATTTACGGCATTTCCGCCTTCGGACTCGCCAATCAGCTCGGTATTTCGCGTCAGGAGGCCAGCGATTACATCAAGCGTTATTTCGAACGTTTTCCCGGCATTCGGGATTACATGGAGGCGATGAAAAAACAGGTGCGAGAGTCATTGGCGGTGACAACCATTTTTGGCCGCGTCTGTCATTTCCCCCGCATGGCTTCCGCCAATCCTTCGGATCGGGCCTTCTACGAACGGGCTGCAATCAATGCGCCGATCCAGGGCGCCGCCGCCGATATCATCCGTCGCGCCATGGCGGGGATGGACGCTGCGCTCGCCGACGCCGGTCTCTCGGCGCAAATGCTGCTGCAGGTGCATGACGAACTTGTGTTCGAGGCGCCGGCGGATGAAAGCGAGGCGACTATTACTGTTGCGCGCCGCATCATGGAGCAGGCGCCAGAGCCCGTTGTCCAGATAAGCGTGCCGCTGCACGTCGATGCCCGCGCCGCCGCAAATTGGGATGAGGCGCACTGACGGAGCCATGTGATATCTGGGTCAAGCGCTTTAAGCCGAAGCGGCAACCGGTTCGGCGCCAGTAAGCGCATCAAGACAAAAGACCAGAGTCCAGGTCTGCCCCAATCAGACCGGGAAATATGCTATAGGCCCTCGCCCTCGAAGGGGGTCGGTTCGTTATGAGACGCGTTCGGCGTCTGCGGCCTGCGCCAGAGTTTTTCGAACAGATAATGCAGGATGACGATCGCAACGGTTTCTGCAAGCGCAATCCTGGTCGCCAAACCGGCGTCCTGCGCGAAAGCGGCGGCGACGCCGAAGGTTGCAAGGCCCGCGACCCCGCCAAAGGCCAGCGATTTACCCAAGCCCCACGTCCTGGAAGCATTTGCGTTCGCGGGGGTCGCAACTCCCTCCATTGAGGCGTAGCTGAGATCGGTCAGCGACGGCGCCGGACGACTGAGTGAAGACGCCACCGTTTTCACCATGCCGACGGCCGCCGTTTCGTTGGTGATGCGGTCGATCAGGATAAAGCCGCCGGTTTCGCGATTTTCGACGAAGGGATCGCAGGCGATCATGGTTTCGAGCGACAGGCTTGCCTCGCCGATTTCGTTGAACTGTAGTGTCGCCCCCGGTTCGAGGGGCGCGTCGAGGCCGGTTTCGATCTCAATTCGCGAGTCGACCGATGAAATCGCCGCCGGGGTGATCTTCGTTCCGATTTTGAGAAGGTAGCTTTTGCCGACAACGAGAGGTTCGCGCACCAGCCAAAGGATCTGCGCCGTCAATCTGTCGCCGACTTTGGCCGGGGATACCGGCGAGCACAGCATATCGCCGCGTGAGACGTCGATTTCCTCGTTGAGCGTCAGGGTAACTGACTGGCCGGAGACGCCGCTCTCAAGATCGCCGTCATAGGTGACGATGCGCGCAACGCGCGTATCGCGTCCCGCCGGCAAAATGCGAACGATGTCGCCGGGACGAATATTACCGCCGCTGATGAAGCCCGAGAAGCCGCGAAAATCAAGATTTGGTCGGTTGACCCATTGCACCGGATACCGAAACGGCGCGATCCGCGTTGTATCCTCCACGGCGACGCCTTCGAGATATTCGAGCAGCGGCGGGCCCTTGTGCCACGGCATTTTTGTGCTGCCATGGACCAGATTGTCGCCATCCTTGGCGACAAGCGGCGCTAAGTAAATCGAGGTGAATCGCAGATGTTTTGCGAAGTCGCGGAAGTCCTGCTCAATTTTGCGGAACACATCCTCGCTGTAATCGACAAGATCCATTTTGTTGACGGCGACGACAACATGCCGGACGCCAAACATCGAGGTGATGACGCTGTGTCGGCGGGTCTGCGGCAGAATCCCCTTGCGCGCGTCGACCAGTAAAATCGCCACCTCGGCCGTCGAGGCGCCGACCGCCATATTGCGCGTATATTGTTCGTGTCCGGGCGTATCGGCGACAATGAACTTGCGCTTGTCGGTCGCAAAATAACGATAGGCGACATCGATTGTGATGCCTTGCTCGCGTTCGGCGGCAAGACCATCGACGAGCAGGGCGAAATCGAGATCCTCGCCTTGAGTGCCGTGTTTTCGGGAGTCGGCCTCAAGCGCCGCCAGCATGTCGTCGGGCGCCAGATCCGCGTCGAAGAGCAATCGGCCGATCAGTGTGGATTTGCCGTCATCGACAGAGCCACAAGTGATAAAGCGCAGCAATGGTTTGTCGACGCCGCTGTGACCCAAGGGCGCGCGGGTCGGCGCTAATGAGGCGACGGCGCCGGACATGTCAGAAATACCCTTCCTGCTTTTTTTGCTCCATGGAGCTGGAGCCGTCATGATCAATCAATCGTCCTTGCCGTTCGGAAGAACGACTGGCGCGCATTTCGGCGATGATGTCTTCGAGCGTCGCCGCTGAGCTTTCGAAACCGCCGGTCAGCGGATAGCAACCCAGTGTCCGAAAACGCACCATCTTGTGTTCGATCTTCTCTCCGGCGCGCAACTTCATGCGGTCGTCGTCGACCATGATCAGCGTGCCGTCGCGCGCAACGACCGGGCGCTCCTTGGCGAAATACAGCGGCACCACCGGGATATTCTCGCGATCGATGTAGTCCCAGACATCCGCCTCCGTCCAGTTCGACATCGGGAAGATACGAAGCGATTCGCCCTGCGCCTTGCGGGTGTTGTAGAGCCGCCAGAATTCTGGGCGCTGATTTTTTGGATCCCAGCGATGTTGCGCGGTGCGGAAGGAAAGCACCCGCTCTTTGGCGCGGGATTTCTCCTCGTCGCGCCGCGCGCCGCCGAAGGCGGCGTCGAATTTCCATTTTTCGAGCGCCTGTTTCAGCGCCTCGGTCTTCATGATTTGCGTATGCAGCTTGGAGCCATGGTCGAAGGGGTTGATATTCTTCTCCACCCCCTCGGGATTGATATATTCCAGTAGCTCCAGCCCCAGATCCTTCACAAGCTTGTCGCGAAATTCGATCATTTCGCGAAACTTCCATCTCGTGTTGACGTGCAGCAACGGAAACGGGGGCTTGGAGGGGTAGAAGGCTTTCATCGCAACATGCAGCATCGCGGCGGAGTCTTTGCCGATCGAATACAGCATCACCGGGCGTTCCGTCTCGGCCACCGCCTCGCGCATAATGTGAATGCTTTCCGCCTCCAGGCGGTCAAGATGGCCAAGCGCGCGTGTCGGCAGGGCGCTCATTATAATGTCTCCTGCGGCGCCGGGCCGCGTTTCAGCGCGCCATCCGCCGTAATATGCAGGCCGCATTCTTTCTTTTCGTCCTGCTCCCACCACCAGCGGCCGGCGCGTTCGCTCTCTCCCGGCGCAATCGCGCGCGTGCAGGGCGCGCAGCCGATGGATAGAAACCCTTTGGCGTGCAACTCGTTCACCGGCACGGAGAATTCCTCGGTGGCGGCGACGATGGCGTCGCGCGTGTAATCGATGACCGGATTGATCTTGAGGGTCCGATAACCGGCGTCGAAGGCGATGACTTCGACTTTGGCGCGCGCGTCTGATTGATCGGCGCGCAGACCCGTCACCCAGCCTGAGACGCCATCGAGCAGTCGTCCCAGCGGCTCGACCTTGCGCACATGGCAACAGGCCTTGCGCGCGTCGATCGATTTATAGAAACCGTTGATTCCCTGCTCGGCGACCAGAGCCTCGGTCGCTGCAGCCTGCGGACAGGCGGCGCGTATGTGATGCGAATAGCGCGCCTCGGTGCGTTCCCAGAGCGCATAGGTCTCGGGAAAAAGGCGGCCGGTGTCGATGGTCACGACATCAATGTCCAATCCCTGCGTGAAGATCGAATGGGTAATAAATTGATCCTCAACGCCAAAACTGGTCGTGAAAATAATGCGGCCGGGAATCACCTCACGCACCAGTCGCAGGCGATGATCAAGATCGAGCGGCGCGAGACGCGGCTCAAGAATGTCAACGAGCGACGCGCTCATTGCGCGGCCTTTCGACGCGCGTCGAGGATCGAACCGGGAGAAACATAGCCACGTTGATAAGTCCGGGAGTAGGCGTCGCGCGCGGCGCGCCATTGTGTCTCATCTTGCCGCGCGGCGAGGTCGTCGGGGATTTCTATTGTGTCGAAACCGCACCCCAGCGCATGGGTGTATTGATCCGCGAGCAAACGTCCGCTGGCGCGCAATTCGCCGATGAACCCGGCGCTTCTCAACAGGCGCGCCAGCGAAAAACCGCGTCCGTCGGCGAAGGCCGGAAAAGCGATGGAGATCAGGCCGAGCCGGGGCAAGGCCGTCGCCAGCGCGTCAATTTCGGTGGTGTTGGGCGCCAACACCCCCAGAGCCGTCTTTGGCGTCAGCTTTTCGAGCGCATTCTGGAGACGCGCCAGCGAAACGATGATCCGGCCGCTTTTCGGCAAATCCTCCTCGTCGGCAAGACGACGCCAGCCGTCCTCGACGAAGCGGCCGTCAGATATAAGCGCCATCTTCGCCCTCCCGACGCAACGCGTCTTTGAAACGGGCATGGCCGATGCGCCGCCAGGTATCAATAAAAGTCTCTTTCTCTTCGCGTTCGGCCAGATAGAAATCGATAAGATGTTCGATCACGTCCGGCACCTGTTCGGCGCCGACGCCGGGACCGACGATCTCGCCAATCGCTGCGGAAAAGGTCGGATCGCCTCCCAGCGTGATCTGGTAGGATTCCTGGCCTTTCTTTTCGAGTCCAAGAATGCCGATGGCCCCGATGTGATGATGACCGCAGGCGTTGATGCAACCGGATATCTTGATTCCAAGTTTGCCAATACGACGCTGACGCGACATGTCGGAGAAGCGTTTGGAAATCTCCTGGGCGATCGGGATCGAGCGCGCCGTCGCCAGCGAGCAATAATCGAGGCCGGGGCAGGAGATGATGTCAGAGATCAGGCCGGCGTTGGCGGTGGCGAGCCCCGCCGCATCGAGCATCCGCCACAAAGCAGGGAGATCGTCCTGTTTTACATGCGGCAAAATGATATTCTGCTCGTGGCTCACGCGCAATTCGCCGAAACCGAAACGCTCGCTGGCGTCGGCCAGCGTGCGCATCTGCGCCGAAGTCGCGTCGCCAGGAATGCCGCCGATGGGCTTCAGGGATATGGTGACGATCGCATAACCGGGCTCCCGATGCGGACTGACATTCACGGCGACAAAGCTGTCTATAGCGGGATTGTCGTTGCGGGCCGCCTGCAGCGTCGCCGAAACCGCCGGCAAACTTTCATAGGGGGGCGGGGCGAAATAGGCGGCGATGCGCGCGAACTCCGCAGGATCGTGGGAGAAGACGCTTCGGTCCATGGACGCGAATTCTTTCTCGACCGCGTTGCGGATCGCCTCAATTCCCTTTTCATGGACAAGGATCTTGATGCGCGCCTTATATTTGTTGTCGCGACGGCCGTAGCGGTTATAAACGCGCATAATTGCTTCAAGATAGGCGAGCAAATCCGCCCGTGGGATAAAGTCCCGAATGATCTTTCCGATGAAGGGCGACCGTCCGAGGCCGCCGCCCACCAACACCTGATAGCCAATATCGCCGGCGTCGTTCTTCAGGATGCGCAACCCGATGTCATGGGCCATGATCGCAGCGCGATCATGCGTTGCGCCAGTTACGGCGATTTTGAATTTGCGCGGCAGGAACGAAAACTCGGGATGCAGACTTGACCATTGGCGCAGAAATTCGGCGGTGGCGCGGGGGTCCTCAATCTCGTCAGCGGCGACGCCGGCGAAATGATCTGCCGTCACGTTCCGGATGCAGTTTCCTGAAGTCTGGATGGCGTGCATCTCGACGTCAGCCAGCGCTTCCAGAATATCCGGCGTATCGATGAGTTTCGGCCAATTGTATTGAAGATTTTGCCGTGTGGTGAAGTGGCCGTAACCCCTGTCCCAGCGATCGGCGATGTCAGCGAGACAACGCATCTGCCGCGCCGTCAGCGTGCCATAGGGTATGGCGACGCGGAGCATGTAGGCGTGAAGTTGCAGATACAAGCCGTTCATCAGGCGGAAGGGACGAAATTCGTCTTCCGTCAACGACCCTTCGAGGCGCCGTCGCACCTGTTCCCGAAATTCAGCGACGCGTTCACGAACGAAACTGGCGTCGAACTCATCGTAGCGATAGGTCGTCGTCGGGGCGTTGGGCCGAGCCGCGGCCGATGGATCATGGACGTTCATCAATCACCCTCCCGTCGCCTGTTTGCCGAGATCGCGGCGCACGCTGGGCCCCTTGATCCGCATTTTCTCGCGATAATGAAGGGGAGCCGGCGCGCCGTCAGGTTCAATTTCGACATCAGTGAGATAGACATCGACGACCCGGTTGCCGGCGTATTCGGCATGACCGATTTTTTCAAGTTCCGAAGCGACGGCGGCGTCGAAGGCGACGCGCGCCCGGCGATGGTCGCGTTCCCAACCCGAGGTTCCGAGAAACAACACTTCGCCGTCCCTGAGATCGGAGGCAAGCAGGATTTGGGGATTTTTGAACGCGGCCATCACGTCTCCTGCGCCAGCTTGAGCGATAGTCCGCTCATCTCGTCAGACCAGATTATCTGACAGGAGAGGCGAGAGTTTTCGTAGAGCATCGGCAATTCGTCGAGTTTTTCCAGTTCTTCCTCTCGCGGCGGCGGCACGCGTTTGGCGGCGGCGGCGTCGAGAATGACATGACATTCAGCGCAGGCCAGCGCGCCGCCGCAAGTGTTCTCCATGCCCATGCCGTGATCGCGGATGATCTCCATCAAACGCCAGCCCTCGACGGCTTCGAGGGTATGGGCCACGCCACTGCGATCCTCGACCCGCATGAAGGGCGCATCGGGCTCGGGCAGGGGGGGCGGCGCACCGCCATTCGCCGCAGAATCCAGGGCTGTCGTCATGGGTCAGGCTCGCTTGGAAAACGCCGGGTCGCCGGGGCCTGCGGCTGCGAGGCGCGCGAGCGGCGCGGCTTTCCGTATCCGGGAGGTTCTTTAGCCCAAAGTCGGGAGAAGTCAATTCACCAAAAAAAAGAGATGAATTTAAAATATTACATAATTTTTAATGTGAAATCAGGCGTGATCGTCCTGAGGCGCGCGAATTCCTGTAGCCATCGTCATATGGGCTCCGTTAAAGATGTAACAGAACGGGTGGCTTGGTAACTCGACGCGACGCGGCGACTGCGTCGAGCCGACGGTCGCCATCAGTTGCGCACGTCGAAACCGGACAGGAGTTCGCATGGCCAGAAAACCGGTAAAACCTCTCAGGACGACGCCCGCCTCAAAAAAGACCGCGCCGGCGCGCAAAGCGGCCGAGCGTCGGGCCGCCACTGCGGCTTCAGGTCATCCGGTGCGCCAGCCTGCGCCTGCGCCGACCATCAAGCCGATCGTGATTCTCGTTGGCGCCGACAAGGGCGGCGTAGGCAAGTCCACAGTGGCCCGGTTCATACTGGACTATCTTGGCCAGAACCGCATCCGCGCCCGCGCTTTCGACACTGAGGCGCCAAGGGGCACTCTATATCATTTTCACCCCGCTGAAACGACGATCGTCGATCTCACTTCCACGTCGGATCAGATGAAAATCTTCGATACGCTGATGTCATCGCCGCAGCGCGTCAGCCTGATCGACGTCCGGGCCGGCGGCCTGATGCCCGTGCTTGCGACCCTGGAGGAAATCGGCTTTTTCGACGCCGTGAAAGCCGGCGAATTCGGGTTCATCCTGCTGCACGTGCTGGGGCCTTCGCTCTCATCGCTGGACGAGATTGACATTGTCGCGCCCTATGTTCGCGACGCAGATTATTTCATCGTCAAAAACCATGTGAACGATTCGACCTTTTTCGAATGGGATCCGCATACCCACAGTAAATATTTCAAGAATGTCCGCGCCGCCGGCGAAATCACCGTCCCGCAACTCGACGCGCAGGCCTATGAGAAAGTTGAGGTCGCCTCGACGCCGTTTTCGACCTTCGTTGCCAACAAAACGGCTGATGGCCAACCGGCGCATTACTCATTTGTCCTGAAGGGCAAAGTCCGCTCATGGATGAGTCGTGTAGACGAGTCCTTCGAGAAGGCGGGCATTCTCGATCTTCTTGCTGTCGACAAGAGAGGGCGCTGATCGCAAGGTGGAATATCGTTCGCTTGGCCGCACGGATCTGAAGGTTTCGGCGATTTGTCTCGGCTCCATGACCTGGGGCGAGCAAAATACCGAGGCGGAGGGTCATGCGCAGCTTGATTATGCGCTGGAGCGCGGCGTCAATTTTATCGATACGGCGGAGGTTTATTCGATTCCGCCGCGCCCCGAAACGCAGGGCTCTACGGAAAGAATCATCGGCTCCTGGATCGCCGAACGACGAAATCGCGATAAGGTGGTTATCGCCACCAAGGTCGTGGGACGCGGCGACATGAACTGGCTGCGCCCGGATGGCGCGTCGCCCCGACTCGACGCCAAAAACATCGCCTATGCGGTGGAGGAGTCGCTAAGGCGCCTGCGAACCGACTATATTGATCTGTATCAACTGCACTGGCCGGATCGCTCGCTCCCGCTGTTTGGAGCCGGCGGCACAATCTATCGACGCCCCACTCAACGCGAGGAAACGCCGATCGATGAGACGCTGACGGCGCTCGACGCTCTCGTGCGAGCCGGAAAGATCCGGCAAATCGGCGTGTCAAACGAAACCCCCTGGGGCGTCGCCCAATTTCTGCGCGCCGCTGAATTGGGGTACGGACCCCGGATCGTTTCGATCCAGAACGCCTATCATTTTCTCAACCGCACGTTCGAAATCGGTCTCGCCGAATTCGCCGAACGCGATCAGGTCGGTCTTATGGCCTATTCGCCGCTGGCGCAGGGCTATCTGACAGGCAAGTATCAGCGCGGCGCCCGGCCGCCCGGCGCGCGCACGACGTTGTTCGAAAGGGGCCAACGCTACGAGAAACCGGGCGTAGAGGCGGCGATCGACGCCTATCTGCGGCTGGCGCGCGATCTGGGCGTCGATCCTGCGCAACTGGCGCTGGCTTTTGTGACCTCCCGCCCCTTCGTAACCTCGAACATCATCGGCGCAACGACAATGTCGCAGCTGAAAACGGACATCGATTCCTGCGCTCTTGTCATCACGCCGGAGATTGAGCGCCGGATCGACGAGATCCATCAGCAGCACAGTAATCCCGCGCCCTAGGCTGAAAACTCAATCAAGGACTTAATTAAATTTTCTGCCAAGGGCGTTTGATGTCGGAGTTTGGCGCCCAACCTTATCCGGCAGATGACTGTGCTAAACAACAAACCCTCCCAACGGGACCACGGAGTCACGCGGTGCTATTGTCTCTCTGGCTTTCCCTGAATATAGCCGCCACGATCATTACGCTGGCTCTGCTCTTCGGCGGCTTCGCCGCCCTGCTGGCCTGGCTCTGCTTCGGCTCGCGATATGCCCCCGCGATTCAACACGCCGCTGGCGTCGTGCCGCCCTTCGTCAACATCGGCGCCACCCTATTCGGTTTGATGCTCACCTTTCTCTCTCAGGATATCTGGGAGGCGAATCGTCAGGCCAAACGCAGTCTTGGCGCGGAGCACGAGCAACTGGTCACAATGTTGGCGCTGGATGAAGTTCCAGGCGGCTCCGACGAAAATCTGCGCGCGGCGGTTCGAAATTATGTTCAGGCGGTCGTCACCTACGAATGGCCGAGCATGGAGAATGGTCTGGGCGCGCCGCAAGCTGAGTTGGCGCTGGACGAACTGACCAGACTTGCTGCGGAGGCGCCGGTCGAGCCGCGTCTGGCCCAGGCGGTTTTTGATACGGCGATGAAACTGCGCGCCGCACGCGAAAGACGGCTCGGCATCGCCAACGACTTTCCAGATGACCGGAAATGGCTTGCGGTCATTTTACTGTGCCTGTTCACGCAAATGAGTC
Source organism: Methylocystis sp. (assembly GCA_040399965.1). Classification (GTDB taxonomy): domain Bacteria; phylum Pseudomonadota; class Alphaproteobacteria; order Rhizobiales; family Beijerinckiaceae; genus Methylocystis. Next base: position 20,980 of record JBBARD010000036.1, read on the forward strand.
TTGCCGCCACTCATCTCGATCGGATCCGCGCGCAATTGCTTGCGCAGCTTGTGTTCGGCGCCGGCGCGGTGACGGCGATTTCGCTGATCGCCTCCATCGAACAACCCTTCTCGCCACCCAACGCCATCAGTCCGCAACCGCTGATCGACGTGATCGACAGGATCGAAAAGCGATAGCCGGCGCAAGCTTCGCCGCGCGCGACAGGTGCCGTCGAACCGAGACGGCTAACTCTTTACCCGCACATATTCCCCCGGCGCATCGCAGATTGGCTTCACCTTGCCATCGCCGGGCTGACGGGCCGGAACCTTTTCCGGGGCCTGCGCCGTCACCCATTTCAGCCAATCCGGCCACCAGGACCCTTTGGTCTCGGTCGCCCCGGCGACCCAGTCTTCATAGGAGCCGACGACGGGACCATTGGTTAAATATTGATATTTTCCCTTGGAGGGCGGATTGATGACCCCGGCGATATGCCCGGCGCCGCCAAGCACGAATGTCACCTCGCCGCCATAAAGCTTGGCGCCGCGAAACACCGACTGCGCCGGGGCGATGTGATCTTCCCTCGTCGCCAATTCGTATATCGGTAGTGTTATCTTTCCCAGATCAAGCTTGACGCCGTCGATCAGCATTTCGCCGCGCGCGAGCCTGTTTTCGACATAACAACTGCGCGTATAAAACGAATGATTGGCGCGCGGTATGCGCGTGCAATCGGAATTCCAAGCCAGAAGATCGAACGCCGCCGGCTCGACGCCCTTCATGTAATTATCAACCACATAGGTCCAGATCAGTTCGTTGGGCCGCAGCATGTTGAAGGCGTTGGCCATTTTAACGCCTTCGAGATAACCGGTCTTCGCCATGCTCTCTTCGAGCGCAGCCAGATGATCCTCATCAAAGAAAATCTGCAATTCACCGGCGTCGGAAAAATCGACCTGGGTTGCAAAAAAAGTGACGCTGTCGATCCGGTCATCGCCGGTCGCCGCCATATAGGCGAGCGTTACGGCGAGCAGTGTGCCGCCGACGCAATAGCCGGCAGCCGTTATCTTGCGCTGGCCAGTGGCTTTTTCGATGACATCAAGCGCCGTGAGCACGCCCTCATGCATATAGGCCTCAAACCCCTTCTCCGCCTTGCTCTCGTCGGGATTGATCCAGGAGATGATAAAGACCGACAAACCCTGTTCGACCGCCCAGCGCACGAAGCTTTTTTCCGGATTGAGATCGAGAACGTAGAATTTATTGATCCATGGCGGCGTGATCAGCAGGGGCCGGGCGTAGACTTCATCCGATGTTGGCGAATACTGGATTAACTCCATGACATCGTTGCGCCAGATCACCTTTCCGGGCGTCGTCGCCATGTTGACGCCCAACTCGAATTTCTGATCGGAAGTCTGACGTATTTTCAGCATCCCGTGTCCGGCGGATATGTCCTCCGCCAGCATCCTGAGACCTCTTACGAGATTCTCGCCCTTGGCTTCGATGGTGGCCCGCAACAATTCGGGATTTGTTGGCACAAAATTTGATGGCGACACGGCGCTGGAGATTAAACGGGTATAAAACGCCGCTTTGTTCCGCATTTGCGGATCGAGACCCTCCGTCTTGTCGATGAGATCGCCCGCCCAGCGCGCAGTGAAAAGATAGGATTGCCGCAACCAGTCAAAAAAAGGGATATCCCGCCACTCCGATGATGCGAACCGCTTGTCCGAAGGATCCTGCGGGATGATCGGCGGCGCATCTTCCCCCACGTAACGCAGCATGGTCTGACGCCAGATTTCGGAGAGGCCGCCGTAAAGCTCCGCCTGCGCCAAAGCTACCTGATCAGGTTTGGCGAGCCAGTATTCCGCAACATGACCCAGGGTTCTGGTGGCGTCGGCGACGCTGGCGGCGAGTTCGCTGCGCGTATCCCCAGCGTCAACGCCGCCGATGGCGACGGCAAGCGCTTTACGACCCTGGTCCACAAGATCCGCCATGTTCTCGGCCATCATGGTGAAATCAGCGCCGGCCATTACCGGCGTCTTCAGCGGAGCCGAACTTGTTGAAGCAGGGGGTTCGACAGACTTTTTGGAGGCGGTCCCGGTTGAAGGCGCTTTCTTGTCGCCGGAAGTCCTTTTGGGTTGTCGTTTCTCAGCGCCAGAATGATTTGGCGCGGAGGCATTTTTGCTAGGGGCGGACACGATTGGCGCTGCGGCGCCCTTCGAGCCGCTCGGCGGCAAGGCTGCCGCCCCGGCGCCGCCGGCGATCGAACTCGCCTTGCGTTTATTGCGCTTTTTCTTGGGGGAGGCGGTCAATGGAGACTCCCGATCAGCGGTCATGTGCAGTCCTGCTCCAGTCTCTCAAAAACGCCGCGACGGCGAAAACCGGATTCCCGCAGCTCTTCAGTCTGCTCCTGATTTACACGCTTGACCGCATGGAATAAACCCGTCCGGCCGAACATGCGCCAAGATCACGTATCGAGTTAAGCCATTAATTTCAGATATTTGGAATTTTCAGCCTTCAACCTGCCCATGGTCAAGATGTCGCGCCCCGACGCCCACGCAGGCTTCGCAAAAGGCTCACGAGGTTTGTTGACGCCAGGGCTTCTCGGTTGGCGGCGGCGCTGGAGAGAAAATGCGTCGGAGGAATTGGCGAGTCAGGGCGATCATATGCGGAGTTCTGGCGATTCTCCAGGCCGCATGCGCACCGCGCGCCAGCCAGATCGCCCCGGCGATTATGGACCCCTACGCTTATGAGGCAGCGACGTGTCGAGAGCTTGACGAGATGAAAATGAAGTCGCAGCGCGATCGAATTTACGCCGAGTTGTCGCAGGACAGGCAATATGACGACGACCGAACGCGGACCTTCGGCGTTCCGACGCCAATGGCCTCTCTCTTCGAAGAAAATCAGGCGTCTAAAACGGCGCAGACGAAAGCGGACACACTGACGATCAATACACAACTACAGCGCTCGGGATGCGTAGCGTTCAATAACACCGGGATCATAGCCATGCCGAAAT
>JBBARD010000037.1:0-23597 GCA_040399965.1 Methylocystis sp.
CGACCTTGCGGTCGAGAATGATCTCGCTGTTGCCGGTGCCCTTGAACTCTTCGAAAATCACCTCGTCCATGCGCGATCCGGTGTCGATCAGCGCGGTGGCGATGATGGTCAGCGAGCCGCCTTCCTCGATATTGCGCGCGGCGCCGAAAAACCGCTTGGGCCGCTGCAAGGCGTTGGCGTCGACGCCGCCGGTCAGCACCTTGCCGGAGGAGGGCACAACGGTGTTATAGGCGCGGCCCAGACGCGTGATGGAGTCCAGCAGGATCACCACGTCGCGGCGATGTTCGACGAGGCGCTTGGCCTTCTCGATCACCATTTCGGCGACCTGCACATGGCGCACCGCCGGCTCGTCAAAGGTCGAGGACACGACCTCGCCGCGCACCGAGCGCTGCATGTCGGTGACTTCCTCCGGACGCTCGTCGATCAGCAGGACGATCAGATAGCATTCCGGGTGATTGGTGGTGATCGATTGCGCGATGTTTTGCAGCAGCACCGTCTTGCCGGTGCGCGGCGGCGCGACGACCAGCGCGCGCTGGCCCTTGCCGATGGGCGCGACGAGATCGATGATGCGGGAGGAAAGATCCTTGCGGGTCGGATCGTCGATTTCGAGCTTCAGCCGTTCGTCGGGATAGAGCGGCGTTAAGTTGTCGAAGGGCACCTTGTGGCGCACCTTCTCCGGGTCCTCGAAGTTGATGGTGTTGACCTTGAGCAGCGCAAAATAGCGCTCGCCCTCTTTCGGGCTGCGGATCATGCCCTCGACCGTGTCGCCGGTGCGCAAGCCGAATTTACGGATCTGCGACGGCGAGACGTAGATATCGTCCGGCCCGGCGAGATAGTTGGCGTCCGACGATCGCAGGAAACCAAAGCCGTCCTGCAACACCTCGACCACGCCCTCGCCGACGATCTCGACGTCGCGGCTGGCGAATTGCTTCAAAATGGCGAAGAGCAACTCCTGCTTGCGTAACAGCGAGGCGTTTTCGACCTCGTGTTCTTCGGCGAAAGCGAGAAGTTCGGCGGCGGATTTAGACTTTAAATCCGAAAGTTTGATTTCCGGCATTAGCGCCTTCGGCAGACTAGGTTGAGGATGGGAAATTGCAGAGACGGGAGAGCCCATGCGCCGAAAATATACGGCGGTCGCTGGAAAACGACGGTCTGCGATCAGGTAAGGAGGGGACCATTATACGCTTTCGGGACGCCGCGCAAGCGCTGGGAGCAGGATCAAAAAGGCTTCACGATCACCATGATCACGATGCCGATCATCAGAAGGGTGGGCGCTTCATTGATCACCCGGTAAAAGCGCGATCCGTGACGGTTGGCGTCCTCGGCGAAGTTGCGCAGCAAGAAACCATCATGGACGTGCGCGACAGTCATCGCCATAACCAGCAACGCCTTGGCATGGAACCAGCCAGCGGAAAAAGCGCCGCTGTCCCAGGCCAGATAAAGGCCGGTCAGCCAGGAGACGGTCATCGCCGGGTTCATGATGTAACGATAGAGGCGGCGCTCCATGATCTTGAATGTCGTCGATTGCGGCGCCGCCGGACCGTATTCGGCATGGTACACGAAGAGCCTCGGCAGATATAACAGTCCCGCCATCCAGGAAATGATGGCGATCACATGCAGGGCCTTGATCCAGAGATACATGTCTCGCGCTCGTCTCAGGATCGCCCGGCGCGCACCCGCGCCAGCAAACGCTCGACATGCTCGATCGGCGTTTGCTGGAGGATGCCGTGTCCGAGATTGAAAATATGCGGTCGGCCGGCGAAGGCGCCGAGGATATAGTCGATCTCCCGATCCAGCGCCGCGCCGCCGGCGATCAACGCCAGCGGATCGAGATTGCCTTGCAATACGGTTGATGGCGCGGTCTGCGCCACGGCCCAGACGGGGTCGAGGGCCGTATCCAGTCCATAGGCGTCGGCGCCGAGAGTGCGGGTCAGATGCGGCAATTGCGCGTCAGCCCCGCGTACGAAGGCGATAACCGGCGTTTGCGGGCGTTGCTGTTTGAGCGCCGCAACCATCCGGGTGATCGGACCGGACGACCAGCTGGCGAATTCCCTGGCCGGCAACACGCCGGCCCAGCTATCGAAAATCTGCACCGCTTCGACGCCGGCGTCGATCTGCCGGACAAGATAGCGCACCGAGGCGTCAATCAGCCGCTCGATCAGCCGCTCGAAGGCCTCAGGATGACGGAAGGCGAAAAGCCGCGCCGGCGCCTGGTCTGGCGTGCCCTGACCGGCGATCATATAGCTAGCCACGGTCCATGGCGCGCCGCAAAAGCCGATAAGCGCGACATCCGCCGGCAACGCCGATTTCACCCGGTCGATGGTTTCAAACACCGGGTCAAGCTTTGCGAGATCAAAGACATTAAGCCGATCGACGCCCTCCGGCGTCTCGATCGGATCGAGTCTCGGACCATGCCCGGTCTCGAAGGAGACTGTCTGTCCCATGGCGTCAGGAACGACGAGAATGTCGGAAAACAGGATCGCAGCGTCGAAGTGAAACCGTCGGATCGGCTGCAGGGTCACCTCCGCCGCCATCGCCGGATTGTAGCAAAAGTCCAGAAAACTAGTCGCTTGAGAGCGCAAGGCTCTGTATTCGGGCAGGTAACGGCCAGCCTGACGCATTAGCCAGATCGGCGAAATATCCCGTGACTGTCCCCGCAGGGTGGCGATCAGCGGCTTCGTCCCGGACATTCCCCACCAGCTCCCTGACGTTCGACACGATTGGCAGTAACGCGAAACCCCAAAAAACAAAAATTAGAAATTAAAAATTGATTCTGATGTTTTTGTACGCCCCTAAAACGTGCGCGCATAGTCGTTAACAGTTTGTTAACACCTTTGGCTTGCGGGAAAGATCGTCGCCGGATCGCCCCACATAGGAGGGATAGTTCGGAAAATACATTCTGAATCATCGTTATAGATGTTTGTCTTCTGTGTAAAAACGGTGGGTAAGCGCCTCGTCTGATGGTGATTCACAGGCCGGATCGCTAGACAGGGAGAGAGGCCGACATCAAGTTCCCTGTTGATGGCGAGTTCGGCTTATCACCCCTCGTTCACAGGGCCCTCGGATAATCGACCGATCTATCCCCACTGTTCGATTTTGTGCGCATGGCTTCACAAAGTTCCGGGACGAAAATGAAGGACAGTGCCAATCCGCTTCCCAATTCATTCTGGACCGGCGGCGCGCCGTTGATTCTCGCCTCTGCGAGTCTCGGGCGCCAACTGGTTCTGCGTCAGGCAGGTCTGCCCTTCGAGGCGCGACCGGCCCAGGTCGATGAGCGCGCGATCGAGGCCTCGCTTGGAGACGCCGCCGCGGATGCCGTCGCCGCTGCGCTGGCCCGCGCCAAGGCTCTGGCGGTTTCCGGAGCGTCCTGTGATCGTTGGGTCATCGGCGCCGATCAAGTCGCGAGCTGTGAGCGACGAATGTTCGGCAAACCCCCGACCCGGGAGGCCGCCGCCGCGCTTTTGCGATTTCTGTCTGGTCGCACGCATCGGTTGCATAGCGCGGTGGCGCTTGTTCGATCCGGGAAGATTATTTTCGAGACCGTGGCGCATGCCGATCTGGAAATGCGCGTCCTGAGCGAGACCTTCATCAACGTGTATCTTGACGCGATGGGCGATGCGGCGTTGACCAGCGCCGGCGCCTATCAGGTCGAAGGTCTGGGCGCACAGCTTTTCAGTCACGTTCGCGGCGAGCATTGGACCATTATGGGGTTGCCGATCTTGCCCGTGCTGGAGGCCCTGCGACAGGCGGGAGCCACGCTGTCGTGACAGCCGAAAAAATCCTGCGCGTGGGCCTGACCGGTTCGATTGGCATGGGCAAATCGACCACGGCGCAGCTGTTTCGCGACGAGGGGATCGCCGTTCTCGATTCCGATCGCGTGGTGCATGATCTCTATTGCGGCGCAGCTGTCGCGCCCATCGCCGCCGCCTTTCCCGGCGTGGTCGTCGACGGCGCCGTCGATCGCGCCCGGCTAGGGGCGCGGGTGCTTGGCGATCAGACGGCGATGGCGAGGCTTGAGGCCATCGTTCATCCGCTCGTCTGGGCGGCGCGCGACTCATTCATCAAGGAGCGCGCCAGGCAGGGCGACTGGATCGTCGTCTACGACGTGCCCCTGTTGTTCGAGACCGGGGCTGATAAAAGCGTCGATGCGATCATTGTCGTTACCGCTTCGCCGGAAGAACAAAAAAAGCGCGTTCTGGCGCGATCCGGCATGACGACGGAAAAGTTCGAAACGATTATCGCCAAACAAACGCCCGACGCCGAAAAGCGCGCCCGCGCCGATTTCGTTGTGGACACCGGCGCCGGTCTGGATGCGGCGAAAGCCCAGGTGCGGCATATCATCGAAACATTGCGCGAGCGATCGCGCCGGCGGGACAGCCTTTAATGCGCGCGATTGTTTTCGATACGGAAACCACAGGACTCGATCCGGCCCAGGGACATCGCGTTGTCGAAATCGGCGCGATTGAAATCTCCAACCTCATCGCAACCGGGCGGATTTTTCATGTCTATGTCGATCCCGAACGCGACATGCCCGAGGAAGCGTTTCGCGTGCATGGATTGTCCCGCGAATTTCTTGCCGATCACAGAAATTTCGCCGGAGTCGTCGATGAATTTCTGACGTTCATCGAAGATTTGCCGCTCATCGCGCATAACGCCGAATTCGACGTGCGTTTTCTCAACGCAGAATTGGCTAAACTCGATCGCCCGCCGCTCGATCCATCGCGAATCGTCGACACGCTGGCGATGGCGCGCCGCCTGCATCCGGGCAGTCCGTCGTCTCTCGACGCGCTGTGTCAGCGTTATGGAATCGATCTGACGCGGCGTGACAAGCATGGCGCTCTGCTCGACGCCGGTTTGTTGGCCGATGTCTACGCTGAGCTGATGGGCGGCCGCCAGGCGGCGCTCTCCTTGCAATCCGTCGCCGTTAACCGTCTGGCCGGGCAGTCAGACTTGCTCGCCGCGCGTCCGTCTCCCTTACCGACGCGCCTGAGCGACGCGGAGAGAGCGGCGCATCAGGACTTCGTCGCCAGGATGTCGAAAACGCCCTTGTGGGATCGTTACGGCCAGGACGCCAAGCCCTGAAGCAATTACCGACGTAGTCGAGACGGTCTGGGGCAAGAAAGCGCGACAAAGTAAAAAATTCAGAGATCCCGGTTTGATTCAATCAGACCGGGAAATGTTCTAGCGCCGTCGCCTGGACGGCGGATCGGGACCGCGATGGATCAGTTGGCGCGGGCGACGTTCGCTTCGCCGTTGGCCATGCGCTGCTGATACAAAGAAAGGAAATCGATCGGATCGATGAACAACGGCGGGAAACCGCCGTTGCGCGTCGCATCGGCGACAATCTGGCGAACGAACGGAAACAAAAGCCGCGGACATTCGATGAGAACGATCGGCTGAACCTGATCCGCAGGAATGTTGATCAGGCGAAAGATGCCCCTGTAATCGAGATCGAGTTTGAACAGGAGCGACTCGTTCTCCCCCGCCTTGACGTCGACGGTCAAAGAGACTTCGTAATCGGACTGGGCGATCTGTGTAGCGCCTACATTTACCTGCAGAGAAATATTAGGCTGCTTCTCCTGCGGACCGAGTGAGCGGGGCGCATTCGGATTTTCGAACGACAGATCCTTCACGAACTGGACGAGCCCGTTCAGGGCCGGGGCGCCATTCGATCCGCCGACCTGGCCGCCGTTCGATTGTGTATCGCTCATTAAATCTCTCCGTAAAATCTTCCGGCGGATTCGTCCGCACAGGCGTTGCGGCCCGCCTATCACGTCTCGCCCTCCCTCACAAGAACGGCGGGCGCGACAGACTCGCGTCCATGATCAGGCGGATCCCGCCCGCTTGCGTCGCGCCGGCCGCTTGGGCTGATCGACGTTTCGATAGTCGTGCGGCGTGAGATCGATCACGGACGGGTCGGCCCGGCTGTCGCGGGTGTTGGGCCTCAGGCTCATATTTGACCATCGTCGCGCCAGCCCGGCGCGCACGGAAGGCGATTTCAGCGCGAGGCCGGCCAAATCGGTCACGAAACCCGGCAGGATCAGCAAAAAGCCGCCCAGCGCCGACAGGCCGCCGTCGTGGAGCGCGCCGCCACGGAAGACGAGCAGGCGTCGGATGTCGGAAAGACCTTGCAACGTCGTCGCTAACGACAGGACGAGCGTTGCGATAAAGCCAAGCGTATGCACGACGAGGGAGAAGGCCAGGAGTTCAAGGCCGATCCAGATGGCGATGTAATAGCCCAGCCGTCTGGGATCGATGACGGGCGCGCTTGCTCCTTGCGGAACGCTCGCCCGCAGCAATTTCAGGATCGTGTCAAGCGGCGGTAGGGTCAATGTTTGGGGTCCGATGCAGGAGGTCGGAAGACTGCGGCGATAGGTCCCGCCCTTGATTCGTGACAGGGTCGGATCGACATGTTAGCCGACGGCAGCAAATCAAGGGAGCAAACAATGGCCCCGAGTGGCGAAATTTTCGATCCGTCGCTGATCGTTTTTGCGGCGCTTGCCGTGTTCATCGTCTGGAAATTACGTTCCGTTCTTGGTGTGCGGGTGGATCGTGAGACGCCGCCTCAGGCGCGGTTCGAGCCTTTTCAACCGCCGGCGCGAGCCGCCTCCGCCGTCTCAACCTCCGGGAGCGTTGCGCCCTCGTCACAGCGCGACCTTCCCGTGACCTGGGAGGGCGTGGCGGACACGGACGCCGCGCGCGCGGGGCTTGATGCGGTGGCCGCCGCCGATCGCCGTTTCGACGGACTGCAATTTCTCGACGGGGCGCGTCGCGCCTATGAGATGATCGTCGAAGCTTTCGCGCGGGGCGATCGCGACGCCTTGCAGCCCCTGCTGTCGAAAGAGTCCTTTGAGGGATTCGCCGCAGAAATTTCCCGGCGCGAGGCGGCGGGCGAAAAGCTCGAAACCGCTATTGTGGCTATGGACTCCGCCAAGATCGTCGAGGCCGCCGCCGCCCGGGATCGCGTCGAGGTCACGGTGCGATTCGACGCGCGCGCCCAGATGACCCGCCGCAATCGCGACGGCGAGGTGATTGACGGCGGCCGGACTCTGCCCATCGTCGAGTTGTGGACCTTCGCGCGCGATCCGCGCGCATCGGACCCGAACTGGAGGCTGGTGGCGACGCGATCGGCGGAATGACCTTGTGCCCTGTCCTGCGGTCGAACTGAGCCCCGTCGCTTTTGGATCGCTGACAGGATTTGACGCCGATGACCTCGATGAAGCCTTCGCCGTCTTTCGACGGTCGGCGGAGAGATTGATCGCCGGCGGTCCTGCGCAAAGGCCTGCTTGCCCGCCCTCTGCCACGCTGATCCGCGCCGCCAGAGCGGCAATGACCTGCGAGATGGCGGGAGGGGATTTTTTTCGTCATTGGTTCAGGCCATACCGGATTTCAGGACCGGGCTTTGTCACCGCTTACTACGAACCGGAACTCGAGGCTCGGTTGAGACCGGAGCCGGGATTCTCAACCCCGGCGCTGTCCCGGCCGGTCGATCTGGCGACGATCAACGACAGGCCCTTGATTTTGTTGTCCGGCGAGCGCCTGACCGCCGCGCGCCGCGCCGCAGATGGTTCGCTGAGCCCTTATCCGGACCGGCGCGCCATCGAAACCGAAGGCGCGGCGACCGGCGCCAAACCGATCGCCTATTTGCGCGATTCGCTCGACCTTTTCCTGCTTCAGGTGCAGGGGTCGGGCCGTCTGCGTCTGGCGGATGGCGCGACATTGGCCCTTACCTATGATGGCCGAAATGGCTGGCCCTATACGTCGATCGGCGGGCTGTTGATCGAACGCGGCTATGCGATGGCCGGGGAAATGACGCTTGACCGTCTCAAGGCGACCCTGAACCGTCTGGGTTTGGAGAACAATGCGCCGGGACGACGGCTGATGCAGGAAAATCGCTCTTATGTATTTTTCAAAATTGATGACTCGCCAGAGCGTTTGTCGGGCCCGATCGGCGGCGCCGGATGCGCCCTGACGCCCATGCGCTCCATCGCTGTCGATCGCGCCCTGTGGTGTTACGGTCTCCCTTTCTGGATCTCTGCGCGCGTTCCGTGGAACGGGGAGTCCGAAACGTTGCTGGAGCGCTTGATGATCGGTCAGGATACGGGATCGGCGATCGTCGGGCCGGGGCGCGCCGATCTCTTTTTTGGCGCGGGAGAGATGGCTGGTCATCGGGCCGGCCGGGTGCGTCATGCGGCCGAAGTGACCGTGTTGTTGCCGGTGGATGACGCATCATGAGCAACGGCGCGCGTCGCCCCCCGCGTCGGTTGACGCCGGGTGAAATTGAACTCTGGGGCGCAGTGACGGCGGATGTGCGCCCCATGCGTGTGCGGCCTGTGGCCGAGCCTGCGCCACTTGCGCCGTCCTCGCCCGAAACGTCTTCTCCTTCTCGGGACGCGGTCGCCGAACGGCGACTTGACCCCGCGCCGCTCCGATCGTCCTCGCCGGCTCCGGCCCCGGCCCCTGCGCCGCGCCTCAGCGATCTCGATTACCGGACGCGGACGAAAATCAAACGCGGCCGGCTCGACGTCGACGCCAAACTCGATCTGCACGGCATGCGCCAGGACGAGGCGCAACGCGCGCTCTACGCTTTTCTGAGACGCGCGCAGGCGTCTGGCGCGAAGGTGGTGATCGTCGTCACCGGCAAAGGGCTCTCAAGGGAGGACGGCGGCGTGTTGCGTCGGCTGGCCCCGATGTGGCTCCAGGCGCCGGCGCTGCGCGATGTCGTCGTTTCGTTCGGAGAAGCGGCGCGCCGCCACGGCGGCGAAGGCGCGCTCTATGTCCGCATCAGACGCGCCGATCGCGCGCGCGGGTAAGAAATCGTCGCAGTAATTCCCTGTCCGATTGGGTCAGACAGGGGCTCTGAAGTTTTGTTTCGTCGCGTCTTTTTTGGCCGAAGCGGTTTCCGGGTCGTTGGTAAGCGCCTTAGGGATTCGGACCGCTGATTTCCAGCGTTTCGCCGGGAACGGCCTTGGCGGATGAGGTAAGGACGGACTGAGACTCATCGGCGATCAGCGGCGTCGAGTCCGGCGGGGCCTTCCATTCGAACGCGTCAAGGCGGCCGGTGGCCGGCGAGATCGGCAGCCAGTGTTTCGAGGCGATGTGATCAGCGAGCCAGACCGGATCCCGCGGGGCGCGGCTCGCGCGCGCCAGCCATTCGCGAACCGATCCGCTGGCGCCGTTTTCCGCTTCCTCGATTTCGGCCATCAGCAGACAGGCCTGGGCGGTAGGATTTTGACCGCTCGCCGTCATCGGGGCCAGCGCGTCGCGCGCTTTGGCGAAATCGCGCGCCGAGAGCGCCGCCTGCGCCAGCAGTAACCGGCTTTCCGGCGCGTTGGGAGCAAGGCGCGCGAGCTTTTCAACGCGGGCGAGACGCCCGCTGTTGGACTCGCCCGACAAGGCTTCGAGATAAAGCGCGCCGAGTTCGGGGTGCGGATATTTCCCCCAGATCGATTCGATGAGCTTTAGAGCCTGCTTGAGGTCGTTGTGGCGAATGAGCGTCCGCGTCGCCACCGCCGCCGCCGGAGGAAAGCCGGGACGGCGTTTCAGCGCCTGTCGCGCCAAATGCAGAGCGTCGTGCGAGTGATCGCGCTCTTTCTCCATAGCCAACGCGGTTTCGATCACGGCCCGGCGCTTCTGTGCGGTTTCGAGATCGATCGCCTTCGCCAGCAGGCTTGCCTCGACCGACTCCCGCGCCTTTTCCCAGTCGCCCTGAACGGCGTGATGTTCGAGGATCGCCGCCCCGGCCCATGGCACTGGCGCCAGATCGTGGGCGGTTTTTGCGAAATGGTGCGCGGCTTCCTGATCGCTTCGCCGCTTCGCTTCGATGTGCAGACCGCGCAGGCCCAGAAGCTTCGTGTCAGGTTGCAGCGTCATCTTGTGAAAGGCTTTGGCGGCCGCAAGCCGATCGCCGCCGAGCTGCGCCGCCTGCGCGGTCAGCATGTGCGTCAGCGGTTCGTCGGGGACGAGTTTTTGCGCCAGCCCGGCGGCTTTCCGAGCTTTCGCGAGATCGCCCGAACCTACCGCGACAAGACCCTGGGAGAGAACGTCGAGTCCGCGCGCGCGGCGGCGTTCGCGACTGTCGCCGATCACCCGGCCGGGCAGACGCCAGACAGCGACGATGACGGCCCACAGGACAATGATCGTCGCGACGGTCAGCAATACCCCGGCGATCGCCACCGGCAGCGACGCCTCCATATGCAAGCCGCCAAATTCCAGCGTTATTCCGCCGGGCTGCTGGATCAGCCATTCGAGCCCGAAGGCGGCGATAGCGAGTCCGAGGATAAAGATCAGGAGAAACCACATGGTTGATCGCTTTCGCTAGATCGCGCGCTTATTTCTTGACGCCGCCGAGTCCGGCGATGGCGCCGTGAAGCAAATCGTCCGCCGCCCGGGCGATGGCGAGACGTTTGTCGAGCATCTGGGCAAACGCGCCAGCCTGCGAACGCGCCCATTCAGGCAAGGTCGCGAAAGCGGCGGCCGCAGCGACGAAATTGTCATGCGTCAGCGCCGCGTCGATTTTCGCGAGCGCGCCGTCGAGCGTTTCCGGTTGCTCGGTCCCAGTCGGTCGCACGCGCACCAGTTTGCTCGCGCCATGAATGAGGTGCGACGCCAGATCCTGTTCTCCGGTCGGCTCTTCGGCGCGGATTTTTTTTGCCAGAGGTTTGAAAATTTCATGCAGCCGCGCGCCAGTCGGGGCGCCGGTCTCCGCCATTGTCGTTAAAACGCCCAATACCACCGGATCGGCTCCCGTGCGGGTCAGCGCGGCGATTTCATCGGCGTAAGGGCGGCCGGCGTCGAGTTCTTTCTGGAGGGCGAAGGCGATCACTACCGTCGCCGCCTCGCTGGAGGAGCCGCCCGCAACCGGAGCCGCCCGCGTTTCGTTCTTGGGCTGGTCCAGCTTTTCGCGCAGGCTTCTCACCTCTTCGCTCAACGCTTCGATTCGTCCCTCAAGAGCGTAGACCAAATCCGTCGTCGTAAGGTCGTCGCTCGCGGGCGAGACGGTCCTGACCTCCGTCGTCGCGGGTTGCGCCGCGCTGTCGACCGCTTTGGGAGCCTCGACAATTTGCGATGTCTCGCTCGCGGCGCCCGGCAGAGTTTGCCCCGGCGACTCTTTTGCCGCGGAAGGGACTGTCGCTTCCGGCTTTTCCGGCTCCGGCGCTGTCGGTTGATCGGCGCTTTTTTGGAGTTCCGGGCTTTCCGCTTTTTCGTCCGGCGCAGCCGCCGCCGGTTTTTCATTCGTCGCCGCCGGTTCCGTGACAGGCTTGTCGCTCGTCGTCGTCGGTTCCGCTGATGCGACTGAGGGCTGCGCAGCCTCGCTGGAGGGCGAGGGGTTTGGCGACTCGATTTTCTTTCCGTTCAACAATGCGGCGAGGCGTTTCGGCGCTGTGTCGATGAAGCTTTGCGCCTCGTCGAGTTCGCTTTCGATGTAATCGGCGGCGACTTTGACCCGTTCGTCCTTGTCCCGGAAAATCAACGCGGCGTAACCGGCGGCGCCGAGAGTCGCCAGGAGAAGAACCAGCGCGGCGAAAAGTTTCCCCATCAGACCGCTTCGTCGAGGGTTCGGGGTTGTGGGTTTCGCCCCTTCTGCGGCGGGCGTCGCCCCAATCTTACGCCCGGCGGCGGACCCGCTAGGTTCTTGAGTCGGTTGTTCCGGGTTCGTGTCGTGCTTAACCGGCTCGACCATTTCGTTTCCCCATCCTGTCCGTCGAGTGTGTCCGCGAAGCTTCGATTATTAACCGGCCGCCCGGGTCAAGGCCAGCGTGCGCCTGGCGATGTCGAGATGCAGTCGTTCAACCATCTGGCCGTCGATCTGGACAACGCCCTTGTCGGCGTTTTCCGGCTGGTCGAAGATGGCGATGATCCGGCGTGCGAAGTCCACCTCCTCGGGGCTCGGCGCGAAGATTGCGTTGGCCGGGCCGATCTGGTTGGGATGGATCAGCATTTTGCCGTCGAAGCCCAAGTCCCGGCCCTGTTGCGCCTCTCGCCGCAATCCTTCCTCATCGTTGAAATCATTATAAATGCCATCGATGATCTCAATGCCGTGGACGCGCGCGGCGAGAACGCCGGCCGAAAGCCAGGACACCAGCGCCGGCCGGCCGGGGGTCAACCGGGCGCGCGTCGATTTGGCGATGTCGTTGGGACCGAGCACCAGCGCCTCCAGACGCGCGGCGGAGTCGTCGGCGGCGCTGGCGATTTTCTCAATGTCGAAAATCGCGCGCGGGGTTTCAATCATCGCCCATATCCGGGTTTTGGCCGGCGCGCCGGCGGCGACAATATCTGCGGCGGCCTTGAGAATATCGTCGCGCGAATTGACTTTGGGAATGACGATGGCGTCAGGGCCCGTCGGCGCGATGGCGGCGACGTCGGGCTTGTACCATTCGGAGCCGCGGGCGTTGACGCGCACGACGATCTGCCGCGCCCCGTAGCCGCCGCCCGTCACCGCGTCGGCGACCTGCTGGCGCGCTGTGGCCTTGGCGGTTTCGGCGACTCCGTCCTCCAGTTCGAACATCAGAACGTCGGCGGCAAGCGTTTTACCTTTTTCCAGCGCCCGGGCGTTTGATCCCGGCATGGCCAGAACGCTGCGCTTGAGTTTTGAAATCATCCCTAAGCTCCAAAAACCCGGCAGGGGTCGCCGCCGTCCCTGACCGGGACATCGCCTCGGTGAAGAGCGAATGAAGGCTCGTCTTGCCTCCGCCGCTCTTGCCGGGGATGATGCCGGGGCGTTTGACCGGATTTTTGCCCGGACTCTTGCCATAAAAGTTGGTCTACACAATAAGAGGACGCGCCGCCAACAATTTGGGCGATTTTGAAACGCCGGGTTTAGTAATGATCGCGACAGACGAAGACGCGCCCGAACCGCCCGTCCACCTCGTCGAGGGCTATGAGGTTTTCCTTGCCGGTCGGTTCCGCGCCGAGCAGAACCGAATGAAGAAACTCGCCGAAAAGGGTCAGAAACCTAACACGATGATCATCGGCTGTTGCGACTCTCGCGTGGCTCCCGAGGCGATTTTCGACGCCCGACCCGGCGAACTCTTCGTTCTGCGCAATGTCGCGGCGCTGGTGCCGCCCTACGAGCCGGACGATCATCATCATGGCTCCTCGGCGGCTCTGGAATATGCGGTGATGGCGCTCAAGGTCGAGCATATCGTCGTTCTGGGACATGGCCTGTGCGGCGGCGTGCGCGCCTATGCGGAAAGCCTCGCCAATCCTGACACGCCGCGTCTCTCCCATGGCGATTTCATCGGCGACTGGATCCGCCTGCTGGCCCCTGCCGCCGAGCGCCTCGGCGTTCCGCCCGATCCTGACGATCCGAACTATGTCGAGCGGCTTGAGTTTGAGTCGATCAATCAGACCCTGAGAAACCTGCGCACTTTTCCGATGGTCCAGGTGCTCGAACACCATGGCCATCTCAAATTGCACGGAGCGCTGTTCCGGATTTCCGACGGACGGTTGTTCTGGCTCAACGAGACCACCGGCGCCTATCGTCCGGTCGCCCAGAGCGCCTATGCCACAGCGCTGATGGAGGCGGAGGGTTGAGCGGCGCGCCGGCGGCCCTGACCCCGGATATTCCAGTGATCGCCGGACTTTCGGAAATCGCTGATCGCTATGATGCGATTTTGTGCGATGTCTGGGGCGTGCTGATCGACGGTCGAAGTCATTTTCCCGAAGCCGCAAACGCTTTGCGCCAGTTTCGCGCCAGAGGCGGGCGCGTCGCGCTGATCACTAACGCTTCGCGACCCGACGCCGAAGTTCGGCGCCAGCTCCTTGACCTGGGACTGCCAGTTGATTGTTTCGACGATCTCGTTTCAGCGGGCGAACTGACCCTGCGCGAGATCGTCGCCCGCGCCGGTCAGACTTGTCATCATCTGGGGCCGCCGCGCGATGACGGGCTTTTCGAAGAAGCCGGGCGAAGACTTGGCGCGCCGGTTCGACGGGTCTCTGCGGACAGGGCGGATTATGTCGTCTGCACCGGACTTGTCGACGATCGACGCGAGAAGCCCGAGGATTACGATCCGCAATTGAGGTTGATGGCGGCGCGCGGGCTGGACATGTTGTGCGCAAATCCGGACGTTGTCGTCGGCCATGGCGACGAACTTGTTTACTGCGCTGGAGCCCTGGCGGAACGCTACGCGCTTATGGGAGGCCATGTCTTGATGTATGGCAAGCCGCATCCTCCGATTTACGCCGCCGTCCGCGACCGGCTGGCGAAACTTTGCGGAGCCGCGCCGGACGCTGCGCGCATCCTCGCCATTGGCGACGGGGCGGGCACAGACCTTGCCGGCGCCGGGCGGGCCGGTCTCGATTGTTTGTTTATCGTCGATGGCGTTCACGCCGGCGAACTGACGGCGGCGGACGGGAGGATCGACGCCGCCGGACTCGCGCGTCTTTTCGATGTCGCCGGCGTCCGTCCGGTCGCCGTTGCGCGACGACTTTTCTGGTAAAGCTGCTATAAGACTGGCCGGTTGCGCGTTCGCCGTTCGGATGGCGCCGCCTCTCAACCATTGGTGATCCAACGATGTCGACGCCGTTCAAAATCTATTATTTCGAAGATCTGAGCGTCGGCATGCGCGAAACGCTGATGAAGGCGGTGATGGACGACGATGTCATCGCCTTCGCCGACCTTTCCGGCGATCGCAATCCCATCCATCTGTCGGACCATTTCGCTTCCAAAACCCGCTTCGGCGAGCGCATCGTCCATGGTCTCTACACGGCGTCGCTGATCTCCACGATCATCGGCATGTATCTCCCCGGTCCCGGCGCGGTCTATTTGTCTCAAACCCTGAATTTTCGCGCGCCGGTGAAGATCGGCGACGTCATCACGGTCGTCGTCGAGGTCGTTGAACTCACCGAAAAAGGCCGCCGGGCGAAATTGAAATGCGAATGTCTTGTCGACGGCAAGGTCGTTCTCGATGGCGAGGCGCTGGTCATGGTGCCAAGCCGCGAACAGGCGTTGCGGTCGGCTGAGAAACCCGCCTCCGCCGGATAAAGCGCCGCCCTCTGGAAAACGCATGTCCGAGTTCATCGTCGCGCGCGATCCCCTGACGCCACCGGCCGGCTTGGTCGGCGCGGTGGCGGCGATCGGCAATTTCGATGGATTGCATCGCGGCCATCGCGGAGTCGTGGCGCGCGCCCAGGCGCTGGCCAAAAAGCTTGAACGGCCCTGCGTCCTTCTGACGTTCGAACCGCATCCATCGGACGTCTTCGCCGGCCGGCCGGTGATCTTCCGGCTGACGCCGCCCGAGGCCAAGGCGGCGCAGGCGCAGCGCCTCGGACTCGACGGCATGATCGTGCTGACCTTCGACCAGGATTTCTCCAAACGTCCGGCGCGCGCCTTCACTCAGGAGATTCTGTCCGAACGTCTCGGGCTTTCAGCGGTCGTCGCCGGCTATGATTTTCGTTTCGGCGCCGGTCGTGCGGGGGAGGCCGAATTTTTGCGCGCCGAAGGCGAACGTCTGGGCTTCGCGGTCGAGATCGTCGAAAGCATCGTTCAGGACGAGGAGGGCAGTCTGGAGGCTGTGTCCTCGACCGCGACGCGCGCGGCGCTTGAGGTCGGAGACATAGCGCTGGCGCGCGACCTGCTCGGTCATCCCTATTTCGTGCGCGCCGTTGTGCGGCATGGCGAGAAACGTGGTCGGTTGTTGGGCTTTCCGACCGCCAATCTGGCGCTCGATCCATCGAATCGAATGGCCTACGGGATTTATGCGGTTACGCTGGAGGCGGATGGCGTCGTTTACGACGCCGTCGCGAGTTTCGGACGCCGCCCGACCTTCGACAACGGCCCGCCGTTGCTTGAAGTCCATGTCTTCGATTTCTCGGGCGATCTCTACGGCAAGAACGTCGAGGTCGCCTTTTACGGATTCATTCGCGGCGAAGCAAAATTCGACAGCGTCGAAGCGCTGATTGATCAAATGGGACGCGATTGCGACACCGCCAAGCATATGCTGGCGCAGCGCTGACCGCCTTTGCACAAAAAGCTTTTGACGCCTATCTTCGGTTAACCGATGCAGGAGACCGGATATGAGCGACAAGCGCGGCGACATTGAAATCATTCCGCCGGGCGACGATCCGCGAGAACATGCCGCCTCGGGCCGCATCTGGATTTCGACCGGCGGCGGCGAGGTCAAATTCGTCAAGCTCGGTCCGTTTGGCGCGTTGATGCTCGGGCTGGGGATGCTGGCGCTGATGAGCCTCGGCTTCTTTTTCCTGACGAGCCTCTTCCTCATCCTCGCGCCGGTGATGGCGGTGCTGGGCGTCGGCGCCTATCTCGCCGGATTAGTCGGCGCCGGGCCGTTCCGGCGGTTGAGATAGGATCAATTTTTTTTCTTCAAGTCGAGAATATAGGCAGTTGCGGCGTCGATCTCGTCGGGCTCCAGCATGATGTTGGGCATATTTTTGTGCGACGAGCGCAGGAAGACTTTCAACGAGAGTTCGGTCGTCGAGGGCAGGGCGGCGACATCGGCGAAACGCGGCGCCTTCGGTTCCGGACTCTTTGTCTCCTCGCCGATGGCGTGACAGGCCGCGCATTCGCTTTTGACGAGTTGCGCGCCGGCCGCGCCATTTTGCGCCTGCGCCTGCGCGCACAGGAAGAACGCGATAAGAATCGTCGCGACACGCGTCGTTTTCATCGTCCCCCGCCTTTCAATCTATTCGTCGTCGGCCAGATCTTCCGGTCGCGGTTGCAGCATGATGTTGTAGCCGGCGTCGACGACATGCACTTCGCCGGTCACGCCGCCGGAGAGTTCGGAGAGAAAATAAAGCGCCGAACCGCCGATTTCGTCCAGCGTGATCATGCGGCGCAGCGGGCAGTGCTTTTTCTGGAAAGCGCCCATTGCGCGCGCGCCGGTGATGCCGGCGCCGGCCATGGTGCGCACCGGTCCGGGCGAGAGCGCATTAACGCGAATCCCGCGCGGGCCATAATCAGCGGCGAGATAGCGCACCGAGGAGTCCAGCGCCGCCTTGGCGACCCCCATCACGTTATAATTTGGCATCACATGCGTGCCGCCGGCGAAACTGACGGTGATCATTGAGCCGCCCTTCTTCATCATCGCGGCGGCGCGACGCGCCGCTTCGGTGAAGGAGAAGCAGGAAATCACGAGCGTGCGCGTAAAATTTTCCCGCGAGGTGTCGGCGTAAAGTCCCTTGAGTTCGCCCTTGTCGGAGTAGGCGATGGAGTGGACGAGAAAGTCCATCTCGCCCCACTCTTGCTTCAGCCGCCCGAAGACGTCGTCGACAGTGGCGAGGTCCTCGACGTCGCAGGGCAGAACCAGACTCGAGCCAAGCTCCTCGGCGAGCGGCTTGACGCGCTTGCCGAGCGCCTCGCCCTGATAGGTGAAGGCGAGCGTTGCGCCATGGCGCGCCAGCGCCCGGGCGATCCCGTAGGCGATCGAATGATCATTGGCGACGCCCATCACCAATCCGCGCTTGCCCTTCATCAAAGTCGAGGAAACGGTCATCTCGGCAACTGTCCTTGATCGTTTATTGGCCTTTGCGCCCGCCCGCGCCGACGCTTGTCTTGCATTCGCGGACGGAAACTGCGCCGGGGCTTCGCCGCGTCTCAGGCGTCGGGATGTTTGAACACCAGCGTCGCGTTGGTGCCGCCGAAGCCGAAGGAGTTCGACAAAACGGCGCCGAGCTTCACATTGTCGCGACGCTCGCGCAGAATTGGCATATCGGCGAATTCCGGATCCAGCTCTTCGATATTGGCGCTTTCGCAGATGAAGCCGTTTTGCATCATCAACAGCGAATAAATTGCTTCCTGAACGCCAGTCGCGCCCAGCGAGTGGCCGGTGAGCGATTTTGTCGCCGAGATCGGCGGGCATTTGTCGCCGGCGCCGAAGACTTCGCGGAGCGCCTCGATTTCCTTGACGTCGCCGACCGGCGTCGAAGTGGCGTGCGGATTGATGTAATCGATCGGGCATTTCACCGTTGCGAGCGCCTGACGCATGCAGCGCACGGCGCCTTCGCCCGAGGGCGCGACCATGTCGTGGCCGTCGGAGGTCGCGCCATAGCCGGCGACTTCGGCGTAAATTTTTGCGCCGCGCGCCCTGGCGTGTTCGTATTCCTCAAGCACCAGCACGCCGGCGCCGCCGGCGATGACGAAGCCGTCGCGATTTTTGTCGTAGGCGCGCGAGGCTGTCCCTGGACGGTCGTTATAGGCGGAGGACATCGCGCCCATGGCGTCAAAGAGGACCGACAATTCCCATTCCAGCTCTTCGCAGCCGCCGGCGAAAATCATGTCTTGCTTGCCGTATTGAATCTGTTCGTAGGCGTTGCCGATACAATGGTTTGAGGTCGCGCAGGCCGAAGAGATCGAATAATTGACGCCCTTGATCTTGAACCACACGGCGAGCGTCGCCGAGGCGGTCGAGGACATGGCCTTGGGCACGGCGAAGGGGCCGACGCGTTTGGGCCCCTTGGTGCGGGTGATATCGGCGGATTCGACGATCATATGCGCCGAGGGTCCGCCCGAACCCATGATGATGCCGGTGCGTTCGTTGGAGACCTCGGCTTCGCTGAGGCCTGCGTCCAGAATTGCCTGCTCCATGGCGACGTGGTTCCAGGCGGTTCCGGCGGCATGGAAGCGCATGGCGCGGCGATCCACAACTTGCGCGGCGTCGAGTGTCGGCATGCCATGGACCTGCGAGCGAAATCCCAGTTCGGCGTATTTATCGGCGCGAACGATGCCCGATTTCGCCTCGCGCAGCGACGCCACCACTTCCTGCGTGGTGTTGCCGATCGAGGACACGATCCCCATGCCGGTGACGACGACTCGTCTCATTTTTTTCTCCCCTGGCGCCTGGCTTTGTTGATTGGACTTTATCAGGCCGGCGCGTTGGCGAGGCCCACTTTCAGGTCCTTGGCCTCGTAGATGCGTTCGCCATCGCACGAGACCCAGCCGTCCGCGAGGCCCAGAACCAGCTTGCCGGCGCGCACGCGTTTGATGTCGACGCCATAAGTGACAAGCTTCGCCGTCGGGCGCACCTGACCGAACAATTTCACCTCGCCGACGCCCAGCGCCATCCCGCGTCCCGGATTGCCGAGCCAGGCGAGATAAAAGCCGAGCATCTGCCAGACAGCGTCGAGACCGAGACAGCCCGGCATGACCGGATTGCCCTTGAAGTGGCAGTCGAAGAACCACAGGCTTGGCTTGATGTCGAACTCGGCCCGCATGTAGCCCTTGCCGTGCTCGCCGCCTTCTTCAAAAATCTCGGTGATGCGATCGAACATCAGCATCGGCGGCAGGGGTAATTGCGCGTTGCCGGGACCAAACAGCTCTTCGCGGCCGCACGCCAGCAAATCCTCATAGCCGAAAGACGAGCGACGTTCGCTCATAATGACACCGCCTCCCCTGCGAGCCTGAAAGGCTCCCTGTTATTGTGCGCCGGTTTTCCGGTCGCGTTCGTTTTGCCGCTTGTCCCGGCTGCGGGCGATCGACGCCGGCGCCCGGCCGTGACAACTTATCGGCTTTTTTTCGTAACATAGGCTTGCCTGCGCCGAAAGCGCGGATGAGCGTCAATGCGCCGGCTCCGTTGAGTTCAGCGGTTTTTTTGATATATTTCAAACTTGATGGAAGACACAGGGTCGAGGGAGGGGCGCTTGCTTGCGCCGCGGAAACTTAGCGCCGCCGGGTTACGGCCGACGCGTCAGCGCATTGCGCTTGCCGAGCTGCTTTTCTCCGGCAAGGACCGGCACGTGACGGCGGAACGTCTCTATGAAGAGGCCCGGGCGGCCAATCTTCCGGTTTCTCTCGCCACCGTCTACAATACCCTCCATCAATTCACCGCCGTCGGCCTGCTGCGGGAAATCGCCGTGGACGGGGCGCGCGTCTATTTCGACACCAACGTCAGCGACCATCACCATTTCCTGATCGAGGACAGCGGCGAGTTGCAGGACATTCACGGCGCGACGGTCTCTCTTGGCGCTTTGCCCGCTCCGCCCGAAGGCTTGCGCGTCGATCGCATCGATGTGGTCGTCCGGTTGCGCCGGGCGCCGGGCTGACCTTCACTCGATCTTTTCGCCCGGATACACCCCCCAGAGATTCTCTTGCTGGATATAGCCGTCGAAATCCTTTCCGGTGAGCCGGCACCATTTGCCGTCGCAACTGCGCAGCGCGCCGATGACCCCGGGCGCGAGTTTCACGACAGGGGTCCGACGATCCTTGTCGGTGAGCAGTAGCGGCTCTTTTTTCGATGGCGCCGCAAGGGCGGTCCGACGTCCCGAGAGCAGGGAATGCAGCACCCAGCCTTCCGCGCCCTCCCAGTCGCGAATTTTTCTCCAGGTTTCGAATTCGGCTGTGATCTCTACAGGCAGCGCGGCGCGGGTGTAGATCCAGACGGTCCGGTGCTCCTTGCTCGGACCTTCCCGGACATTCACCCGGTCGGATTTGAGACTGACGTAGCGGGGCAGGGGAAGACCGCTGACCGATCCTTTCTGGGGCTCCTGGGCCGGCGCGTCATTTGCATGGAGCATGGCGAAACAAACCACGCAGCTGGCCAGCAGGCCGGAGAAACGGGAGAGGCGTGTGATAATGCGATGCGGCATGATGAAAGAGGTGCTCGTCTTGTCTTTGGCCCGTCATCTGCTACCTAGTCGGCGACCCGGAGCGGAAACCATGTAGTTGTTTTGTCGTGCATCGGCGTTAAAACCGGGTTTAAGCCCCTCGCGCCGTGTTTTGAGCTCCCCGGAGCGTGATGGAAGATCTTCTCTTATCCGCCTTCGCCATCCTGCCGAAGGCCTGTCGAGGACAGAAGCCGCAAAATGCCCAAAAGAAAGCCGCTTGTCGTCGTCACGCGTCGGCTCCCCGAGGAGATCGAGACCCGCATGTGCGAGCTTTTCGATGTGCGTCTCAACGAATCCGACAAGCCGCTGAGCCAGGAGGAACTGGCCGAAGCAATGCGCGTAGCCGATGTGCTGGTGCCAACCATCACTGACAGGATCGACGCGCATCTGATTGCGCAGGCTGGCGAAAATATGAAACTGATCGCCAATTTTGGCAATGGCGTCGACAATATCGACGTCGCGTCGGCGCTGGGCCGCTCGATCACCGTCACCAATACCCCGGGCGTCCTGACCGAGGACACCGCCGATATGACCATGGCGCTGATTCTCGCCGTGGCCCGACGCCTTGTCGAGGGCGCCCGAGCGATCCCGGAGGGCTCCTGGGCCGGCTGGTCGCCCACCTGGATGCTCGGACATCGGATTACCGGCAAACGTCTTGGCATCGTCGGCATGGGCCGCATCGGTCAGGCTCTGGCCAGACGCGCCAGGGCCTTCGGTCTTTCAATCCATTATCACAACCGCCGCCGCGTTCAGACCGAGATCGAGGAGCAACTCGAGGCGACCTATTGGGAGTCGCTGGATCAGATGCTGGCGCGGGTCGACATCGTCTCGATCCATTGCCCGCACACGCCCGCCACTTATCATTTGTTGTCGGCGCGCCGCTTGAGCCATTTGCGTTCGCACGCCATTCTGGTGAATACGGCGCGTGGCGAGATTGTCGACGAAAACGCGCTCGTCCGGATGCTGGAGTCCGACGAGATGGCTGGCGCCGGCCTCGACGTCTTCGAGCACGAACCGGCGGTGTCGCCGAAGCTCCTCAAACTCGCCCAGTCGGGCAAGGTGACGCTGCTGCCCCATATGGGCTCGGCGACGAACGAAAGCCGCTTCGATATGGGCGAGAAGGTCATTATCAACATCCGGACTTTTATGGACGGTCATCGTCCGCCTGATCGCGTTCTGCCCAGCATGTTGTGATCGCCGCATGGCGGTCCGCGGCCACGCTTTTGCCGCAGGACGGCGCCTAGAAGCATGTTCCCGGACGAGAAACAGCACGTCCAATCGGGAGGACCCGCATGAACAGGACCATCGCCACCCTTTTGACCGCAACCGCTCTGGGCGCTTTTGCATGCGTCGGGGTCGCCGAGGCGAAGAAAAAACCGGCCCCCGCCGCCGCGAACCAGCCGGAGGGCGGTCAACAGTCCGGCGGCGAGGCCGATCCAAGCGCCGAGAGCGGCGGCATCCCGAAATATCAGCCTTTTCCGCACTCGCGGAATTTCAATCTCGTCGAGATCAACGGCAAGGCTCCCCCCGTCGACGTATGGATCAACATCGATCAGAACGGCCACGCCGCCGGGTTTGACGGCTGCAAGAACTGGAACGCCGTCTTCGTGATTGGCGGCGATCGTCTTGGTCCCAAATCCATGCCGGCGATGAAAGACGCCAAATGCGATCCGGCGCTGGCCGCTTTCGAGCGCGATTTCTGGAACGTGATGATCCAGGGGCCGTTCTGGAGCACCAAAGGCGACGATCTGACCTTTAAGGCGCCCAAGGGCGGCGCGAGCCTGCGCTTCCAGCGCGGGCTGTAGGAACCCCAGGCGGAACCCCCCGGATTTTTCCGGGCGAAAATCGAGAGCGGGCGCAACGACGCCCGCTTTTTTGTTTTTACGACCGGCGCTCCGCCGGCCTGTCGGCGAGGGCGGCCATGACGCGATCGACCATTTCGCTCTCGGGGACGGAAACCTGCGCCGGACGCGCCGCCTTCCATTCTTCGTTGGTGGCGATCTCTCCGGCGGCTTTTGCGCCGGCGACGAGATCCTTGATCTGGATCTCGCCGCGCGCCTTTTCGTCAGATCCCTGAATCACCACGAGCGGACTGTTGCGGCGGTCGGCGTATTTCATCTGCGCCTTCATGCCGGCGGCGCCAAGGTAGAGTTCGGCGGCGACGCCGGCGCCGCGCAGGCGCGCGACCATGCGTTGATAATCGGCGAGACGCTCGCGATCGAGCACCAGAACCACGACCGGCCCGACATGCGGGCGCGCGGTGACGATTGGACTGTCGACCAGTTTCAGCGCCGCAAACAGTCTTGACACGCCAATGGAGAAACCGGTTGCGGGCGTATTCTCGCTGCGGAATCGTCCGACAAGACCATCGTAGCGCCCGCCCCCGCCCACCGAGCCGAAGCGCACCGGATGACCCTTTTCGTCCCGCGTCTCGAAGGTGAGATCGGCTTCGAAGACCGGACCGGTGTAATATTCGAGACCGCGCACGACGGAAGGGTCAATTTGAATTCGACCGTCATTGTAACCGGCAGCATCAGCTAACAAGCTTATTTGGCGAAGCTCTAAAATTCCCTCTTTGAATTCTACACTCTCACCATAAGCATTTTCCATTGCCGATAGCATATCTTGTGTATATGAACCATCACTACCCAAAAGCTTAATTAGGGGATTTATATCACTAGATTTTCTGCCTCGGTCAAAATCAGTATTTTTTCGTAACTCCAAAAACCATATCAAGCGATCTATTTGATGTTCTTGAAGATTTGCACCTTTTGTAAAATCACCACTTTCATCTTTCCTGCCTTGACCGAGTAGAGATCTTACTCCGTCCTTACCCAAGCGATCGTATTTGTCTAAGGCTCTAAGAACGGTGAGTCTTCGACCAGCGTTTTCCTTTCCACTGAGACCAATTGCCTCCATTAATCCGTCGAGCACCTTGCGGCTATTGACCTTGATGACGTAATCGCCGCGCGCGATCCCGAGCTTCTCCAGCGCGTCGGCGGCCATCATGCAGATTTCGGCGTCGGCGGCCGGCGAGG